>CANHRE010000001.1 GCA_947463095.1 Flavobacteriales bacterium
AACAGGTTAAGAAAATAAAAACGTTGGCCAGCTTATGCTGAGTTATAGTTTTTAAAAGTGGTAATTAAATCGGTGGCTGAGGCCCTCGAAGCCCACCGATACGGAAGCAATTGGATGGCTCACCGTTCATGCAAACACTATAATCCTCTATGCGATAACAGGTTAAGAGAATAAAAACGTTGGCCAGCTTATCTGGATATCAGCACCTTTTCCCGGAATAATTTGTTTCCGTTCTGAACCATCACAAAATAGAAACCGTTTGCCAGTTTTGCCGCAGGAATTATGGTTTGCCCGGCATCGGCCTTTGCCGTATAAACCTGCTTGCCCTGGGCATCAAATACGGCAATATTCAGGCTGTGGTAGCTCATGACATATAACACTTCATCCGCTGGATTCGGATACATGCTGAATCCGATATCCTCCACGCTTGAAACACTGCTCAGTGCCCCATCCAAGGTAAAGCGATTGAAGAACTTCCAGATTTCCATGCTGGCGCTGATGTCCATATTGGTGTTGCCCACGCCGGAACCGGAAGAACCTGGCCAGGAATGGCCGCCGCTGTTCACTTTAAGATGCACTACTTCGGTACCGGCATTGCAGGGCGCGTATTCAATGCGCTCTACCGTAGAACCTTCAGATACCTTATCGGGGAGATTTACGGTTTTAGAACCTGACGCACATTGATTCTGACCTGACCAAAACTTGAGCGTATTGTCTACCGAAACATTAGAAATACCCCCGCCATAAGAAACCACCAGGTCAGAGGTTCCGTGAATTTGCATCACCGGAATGGCTCTGGATGGCTTGCAGGCTTTAAAGGCTGCATCAGACATAGTCCCCGATACGGCCGCAATGGCCGCAATTCTGTTTCCCAGTTCACAGGCCAGACGATGGCTCATGAAGCCTCCGGCAGAAAATCCACAGGAAAAAACGCGTTTGGAATCAACACCAAATCTTTGCTGCATGGTATCAATGATGGCGCTGATAAAGCCCACGTCATCGGCGGTGGAACCGCCCGGGAAACCACTGTTGGTATTCCAGGCATTGCTCACGCCATTGGCATATACCACAAAAAAATTATTGCTGTCGGCCAGGGTATTAAAACCGGAATAACCCATGATGGAAGAGGCATTCTGTGTAAAACCATGCAATACAAATACCAGTGGCAGTTTCATACCTGGCTTGTAGGCCTTTGGAGTATAACGAATATAGCTGCGCGCCTGTCCTCCGTAGGTAAACCCTTCATTAGACTGAGCGCAGAGTGAGCCTGTAACAAACAGGAGTGCGATGAGACTTTTAGCTTTCATCAGATCGAATTGAAATCAGTCCAAAAGTAGGTAAAGTTCTATTTAGCCTGCATTGGTCCCTGTTGTTGCCCTGGATTATTCAAACTTCAATGCATACAAATCGGCATCTTTCATCATAAAACGAACACGAACTACCTTACCTGATATGGCTTTCAAATCCGGATTTCCCTCCCAACTTACCTTTCTGTTTATTTCATTGCCAATGAGCAAGTTGCACTGACCCGCGGTAAATCCGGGCAAGGCCCGGCCCTGTTCATCGGTAAGTTCAACGGCAATGCCACCTGCAGCTGAAGTGGAATAGTTCACATACAAAGCACTGCCGCTGAAGGTCATTGGCCTGGTGAGCATAAAGCCTCCTGAATATGGAGCCTGTACTGAGGAAAAGCCATCCAGACGCAGTGAATAACGATGCAGGTGGTTGCCTGGCTGGGCATAATCCTGAACTACATAAACAGACATTTCCGTTGGACCTGTTTGAACCACGTTCAGCGCAGGGAAGTTAGACCGGGAAACCCAGTTGTTATCGCCTATGCCGGGCCTGATGAAGGAACTCAGGAAGGTCCTGTCCATGCGCATTCCTCCGCGGGATGTCAACAATACCGCATCTGAGACTCCTTCCCGCGCAGCGGTATAATAACCCTGATCTAATTTTAAGGGCTTGGTTTGTTCAATGCTGAGCGCCGAACGACCGGTAACATAGCGGGCAGCAGTGCCAACATACAGGTGCGGTGCCCTGAAATAGGGGGACGTTTGATTGATGTACAGATGCTCATTTGGTGTATTCCCAAAATCCATTCTGCCTTCCATGGTCCAATTGATGAAATCTTTAGAAACAGCCCTGCCTACGGATCTGAAACCTTGGTAATTACCTGGTCCAGTCCAGGTGCGGTAAAAACATACGTATTGTTGTTCTGCTTCTGACCAGAAAGCCACATTTTGCCCGTCGAAGGCCGCTTTGGTCAATACGGCCGTTTCGCTCAGCCTGCGCCAGTTTAACCCGTCTGCCGATGTATAGGCAAACAACCCTTTACCTACCCCACCCAGGGCCTTGAATTTTTCTGTTCCGGGAACGCCTGGACGCCTGTCAATAAAGGGGCTGAAATTATGGACGGCCATGTCGCCCCGGGTATTGGTGAGTACAATATTGTTGCGGGTGTTCCCCTGATGCTGAAACAAATTCAGCTCCGGCTTGGTCCAGTTGATGCCATCACGGGAACGCGCATAGGCCGTTACCTGAAAACCGAAATCGTCGGTGCCCTTTATTCCCGCGCGGTAATACAACCTGAACACCGTATCGTCCTGCAATACCGTGGCATAGGTGCATTGTACTGCTTCCCATGCCGGATTGTTAAACGGCAGAGCCACGCCGCAATCTACTGGTTCATGCAGCACCAGAGCACAATTCCTCATGCTGTCTATCAACCAGTAATCTGTGAACAGTTCCCTGCGGCTTCCCAAATTCCTGACGCTGCTATCGAAGGCCGGCTGCGCCTGAATGAATGGGTGAAACAGCATCAGGGCAACAAGGAAGGTACTTCTGGTGGATGAAGATCTTAAGTTCATGAGTGTTATGCTTTTCAAAAATGATGCCTGACTGGCACATCCAAAAACTTCATTTACTACGAAGGGTCGGCTGATGCTTGTTGGCCCGCCATGACTTAAAATTGCAACATGAGTGCTAAAAACTGCTTCCGGTTGTTCATTCTGGCTTCGATGCTTCCGGCATGTAGCGGCAAGAAGGAAGAATCGGCGAACATCGCACCCGTTTTCAAACTGCTGCACGGCAGCGAAACAGGGGTCGACTTTGTGAATCAACTCACAGAAAACGATACTGTAAATCAGTTGGTGTACAACTACGCCTACAATGGAGGTGGTGTGGCTGCCGGCGACCTGAACAACGATGGCTTGGATGATCTGGTGTTCACAGGAAACAATTGCCCTTCTAAAGTGTACATCAACAAAGGCAATATGCGCTTTGAAGAAGCCGGCACCAAAACAGGCATCAAACCTGCAGGATGGTGCACCGGTGTGAGCATTGCCGACATTAACAACGATGGCTGGAATGATGTGTACATCTGCCGCAGCGGTCCGGACCCCAACCCTTCCCAACGGAAAAACCTGCTTTATGTAAATCAGGGAAACGGCGTTTTTAAAGAAATGGGCGCTGCTTGGGGACTGGACGATGCCGGTTACGCTACGCAGGCGGCATTTTTTGATATGGATAATGATGGTGACCTGGATTGTTATGTGGCCAATCATGCCCTTCCCTTTTTTAAGAGCCTGGATGTAAGCTACAGCAGAACCATGATGAAGGATGTGTACAACAGCCAGCATATGTATGAAAACAAGGGAAACCATTTTGAAGACATCAGCGCGGCTGCAGGCATGGATGCCATGGGATACGGCCTGAGTGCCACACCAGGCGACTTCAACCGCGACGGGCTTACCGACCTGTACGTTTGCAATGACTATTTCATCCCTGATTATTTCTACATCAACCTTGGTGGTGGCCGCTTTAAAGAATGTCTGAAGGATTATTTTAAACATACCAGCCTGTTTTCTATGGGCAGCGATGCCGCCGACTACAACAACGATGGCTGGCTGGATCTGTTCACCTGCGATATGCTTCCTTCAGATCCGAGGCGCTATGGCTTGCTTCAGGGACCTCCCGGCTTGGATAATTTTATGGTGGCCCAGCAGCATGGTTATGGACCCCAATTCATGCACAACGCCCTGCAGACCAACATCAGCGGAAAACTGTTCAGCGACCTGGGCTACCTTACAGGTACGGCCCGCAGCGACTGGAGCTGGAGTCCTTTGTTTGCCGATTTTAACAATGATGGCTGGAAGGATCTCTACGTAACAAATGGTTACCTGCGCGATGTCAATAACCTGGATTTCATCATTTATATGGGTCGCTTGCAACAAAAGGAAAACAGGATGCCCAACTTCCGCGAAATAGCCGAACAATTACCTTATGAGCGACTCAGCAATTTCATGTTTCGCAATAAAGCCGACGGAACCTTCGACCTGATGACCGAAAACTGGGGCACCAATCACCCATCTTTTTCCGCCGGATCTGCCTGGAGTGATCTGAACAACGACGGAAAATTAGAATTAGTGGTGAACAACATTCAGGATACGGCATTCATCTACCAGAATGTTTCTACAGAGGGTAACTGGCTGAAAATCAAGTTAAAAGGCAAGAACGGATACAACAGCCAGGGCATTGGAGCTAAAATTCTGGCCCTGACCGATAGTGGGAACATATATTCAGAATTGAACATCAGCAAAGGCTACCAGGGATCTGTGAGTGCGATATCGCACCTTGGACTGGGCAAATCTGCCAGGATAAAAGAACTCACGGTCATCTGGCCCGGTGGCGCATTTCAAACCCTGCGCGATGTTCAGGCCAACCAAATGCTGGAACTGAGTTCGGACCAGGCATCAGGTACATATCAATGGGCGGTAGAAACAGCGGAAGTTGCCTTTGAAAGCGCCGGCGGTCCCGCGTTTGTGCATCAGGAGGAAGACGTACAGGATTTCCGCAGGGAATACTTGTTGCCACATCGCCACAGTCAGTTGGGACCGGGTATGTCTGTGGCCGATGTAAACGGCGACCGGCTTGAAGATGTATTCATTGGCAACGGACGGAATAAGGGCGGACCCAAACTCTTCCTTCAAAAGTCCGACGGCAACTTTTCGCCATCAGGAAAAGCACCCTGGGCGGGCATCCGCAGCGATGTGCTGGGCAGTTTGTTGTTTGATGCCGATAACGATGGCGATGCAGACCTTTATGTTGTGGCAGGCGGCAGTGAATTCGCCTGGCCTTCCGACGCGTACAGCCATCAGTTTTACCTGAATGATGGCAAAGGAAACTTCAGCGCAGCCACCGACCGCATTCCGAACTGTAATTCCAGCGGCAGTTGCATCACAGCAGCAGATTACGACCTGGACGGCGACCTCGATTTATTCGTTGGCGGGCGGCTCACCCCGGGCTACTACCCCACCGCTGAGAGCCGCTCTTACATTCTGCGCAATGATGGCGGACGCTTCAGCGATGCTACGGCGCAACTGTTTCCTGGCCTGCAAAAACCCGGATTGGTATGCACGGCCATCTGGTCGGATTTCAACAACGACAACAAGCCGGATCTGGTGCTTAGCGGTGAATGGATGGCCCCCGCCTTCCTGGAAAATAACGGCAGCAATTTCACCGACAAAACGGAGGCCTTCGGGATGATGAACTACGTTGGCTGGTACAACAGCCTCTTGCCGGTAGATGTGGACGCCGACGGCGATATGGATTACATCGCAGGAAACAAAGGCATGAACAGCCATTACCGCGCCAGTGCCGATCAGCCGCTGGGCATTTACTGGAATGATTTTGACAACAACGGAGGCATGGATTTGCTGCTCACCTATTCCGTTAACGGAAGAGAATACCCCATCAACTCCTACGACGAGCTGGCCCTGCAAACCCCAGGTTTAATACGCCGGAAGTTCCTGCGCTATGGCGACTTTGCCGGAAAGAGTGTACAAGAACTGCTGGATGCCGATAAACTGAAAAACAACTACCACGCCAGCAACTTTCAACATGTGCTTTTGCGCAACAACGGCAGCGGCTTTTCTGTGGAAGCCCTCCCGCTGGCGGCCCAGGCCGGCCCTATTTTCGGACTTGCTCCATGTGATGCCAATCAGGACGGCTTTACCGATGTTCTGTGCATAGGCAACAACTACAACACCCGTGTGGAGTTCGGATATGACGATGCGCTGAACGGCCTTGTTTTACTGAATGATGGTAGCGGGCATTTCAAGGCCATATCAGGCGCTGCATGCGGATTTTATGTTCCCGGCGACGGCAAATCGCTGGCCGCCATCCAGGTTCAGGGTGAAATTCGATGGCTGGCCGCTCAGAACAACGGAGCCCTGAAATGCTTTAAATTGAAACAAAAACAACTTTTCTACGCCGCTGAACCAAAGGAATACAGCGCCAGTGTGCAACTTAAAAACGGTAAAACCATGAAAACAGAATGCTATTTTGGCTCGGGCTACCTGAGCAGCGGCAGCCGTTTCATTTCCGCATCTCCTAATATTAAGCGCATCATATTCAGCAAAGCCAATGGAGAAAAAAGAGAAATCAACCCATGAAAAAAGGGGGTCAAATTCATTTTCCAATGAACACTTGCTAAACTATACGGATGCGCTTATTTTTGCAGCCTATTAAAAAGAACTATGGGCGTTACACGATTGAAAAGGAAAGAAGCCAGGAATAGGGTGAAGGCCATCAACGAGGCTAAAACCATTAAACGCCTGAAGCATGTAATCTTGGTGAAATCTCCGCATAAGGGCACCTCAGGCATTGTACTGGAAGACCAGCAAAGCTGAGTTTAATCATAAGAAATTTCATGGAAAGCCATTCCTTAACGGAGTGGCTTTTTTTTATTATTGCATCTCTCATGAAATCCCCTTTAAAAGGTTTATTGTTCCTGGTAGCCGGGTCTGCATTGCTCTTCCTGATCAGCTGTAGTTCAGATGACACAACTCCCAAACTTATTGACAAGCAAGTATTGTATTCCTGCCAGCAGGCTTTGGATGAATGCATCATCTTTGATCATTTCCCTCCCTTGCAGGCCAGCAGAAATTATGTGTATCCTCATATTGCCGCCTACGAAGCTTTGGTGCCATTTTTTCCGGAATACCGTTCGCTTCAGGGTCAGCTGAACGATTTCCCTGAAATACAAAAACCTGATACTACCAAGGCTTATAACCTTGATGTAGTGCTCATTGCTGCTTTCGAAAAAACAGGCAGTGCACTGGTGTACAGCCGCTATCTGGACACGTTCAGGCAGAAGCGTTATGCAGATTTGAAGAAGCAAATGAGCACTGGGGCCTTTGAGCGTTCCCGTGCTTATGGAGAAGCCGTTGCAGACGCTATCCTAACCTGGGCGAAAAAGGATGGTTTCCCAAAAACAAGAAATGCACCGCAATACACACCTAAAAATGATGCGGGCAAATGGCAACCCACCACCCCCGATTTTGCAAGGGCTGTAGAACCCAACTGGGGTACCCACCGCACCCTGGCCCTGCCCGGTGGCGCTTCTTCTTTTATATTACCTTCCCCTACCCGCTTTGATTCCCTACCCGGCAGCGATTTTATGAAGGCCACCAAAGAAGTGCTGGACGTTCATCAATCATTGACCAAAGAGCAATCGGATATCGCCTGGTACTGGGACGATAACCCCAATATGACCCATCACTTCGGACATGCCACCATCAACACCTTTAAGTTGTCGCCTCCCGGCCACTGGATGGGAATAACACGCTATGCCACGAAGAAAAAGGGTACTGACCTGATGCAGACTTCCGAAGCCTTTACCCGCGTATCTATTGGTATTTTCGATGCGTTGATTGCCTGCTGGGAGGAAAAATACCGCTGGGAATACATACGTCCTGAAACAGCCATCAGAAGGTATCTGGAACCCAACTGGTCGCCCCTGATTCAAACGCCGGCCTTCCCGGAGTATCCCAGTGGACATGCCACCGCTTCGGCTGCAAGTTCCCGAATCCTTACCGGACTCTTCGGCGCTTACCCTTTCACCGACAGCACCGTGATGCAGTTTGGTCTGCATGCCAGAAGCTTCGAACATTTTATTGCCGCCGCCGATGAGGCTGCCATGAGCAGGTTATACGGCGGTATCCATTTCCGCAACGGTAATGAAGCGGGAAAACAACTGGGCAGCAGAATTGCAGGAGTCCACAACGAAAAACTTAAGACCAGGAAGTGAGGTCGCCTGTTCGGTGTAAATTGCAGGCCGGATGAAACTTATTTCCGTCATCGTTCCCTGCTACAACGAAGAAGAGGTTCTTCATACCACCCATCAGCGGCTGAGTGATGTACTCAACGCGCTGCACGGCTATCGCTACGAACTGATTTATGTTAACGATGGCAGTCGCGATCAAACGCTGCCCATGCTGCGCCAAATTGCTGCCGGCAACGACCACGTCAAGGTATTGTCTTTCAGCCGCAACTTTGGCCATCAAATTGCCATTACAGCCGGTCTGGACTATTGCTCCGGGGATGCCGCAGTGGTGATTGATGCCGATTTACAAGACCCTCCCCACCTTATCGCCGACATGGTCAGGGCCTGGGAACAGGGCGCTGAAGTGGTATACGGCAAGCGCCGTGACCGCGAAGGTGAAACTTTTTTCAAATTATTCACCGCTCGCCTCTTCTATCGGTTTATCAACAGGCTGGCCGATGTGGACATCCCATTGGATACAGGCGATTTCCGCCTGATGGACCGCAAGGCGCTGGATGCCTTCCTCAAACTGAGGGAACGCAATCGCTTTGTACGCGGCATGGTAGCCTGGGTAGGATTTAAGCAAACAGCGCTTGAATACGACCGGGAAGCCCGTTTTGCCGGAACAACAAAATATCCCTTCCGTAAAATGATGCGGCTGGCCACCGATGCCATCATGGGCTTCAGCAATGTACCCCTGAGATTGGCCTCTATCGTTGGTTTTATTACATCCCTCCTAGCCTTTGCCGGAATTCTTTACGCCCTGTATGCCAAACTGTTTACCGATGAAACCGTTGCAGGCTGGACTTTTCTTATGACAGCCATACTGTTTATCGGTGGTATCACCCTGGTGGTGCTGGGCATCATCGGAGAATATATCGGACGTATGAACAGCGAGATTAAACAGCGGCCCCTGTATCTCATTCAGGAGCAAATAGGATTTACGGCCAGGGATAAGGGATAATACCTATGGAATTACTTGCGCATCACCTAAAACAACTTGCCAGCCTGCAAGGCCTCCGGGAGCGCCAGGTACAACAAGCCCTGAAGCTGAAGGAAGAAGGTGCCACCCTTCCATTTATTGCCCGCTATCGGAAAGAAGCTACCGGCAACATGGATGAAATACAGTTGCGCCAGCTTTTTGATGCTGCCGAACAGCTTCTAGCCCTGGAAAAAAGGCGAGCCTTCATTCTGGAACAGGCGAAGAACCTGGGTAAACTGACCCCTGAGCTGGAAAAGGCCATCAGGGAAGCGGCAGACTTACCTGCTTTGGAGGACTTGTACCTGCCCTTTAAGCCGCGCAAGCGCTCGCGCGCTGATGCAGCCCGTGAAAAAGGACTGGAACCGCTGGCGCGGCTGATCTACGATCAGAAAAACCAATATGCACCTGCACAAGCCCGCGCCTACCTGAGTGAACAGGTTGCTGATGCTGACGAGGCACTTGCCGGCGCCCGTGATATCATCGCTGAATGGATTAGCGAAGATCCTCCCCTGCGCAGCCGGCTGCGCGGCTTGTTTCGCAATCAGGCTGTGCTGGTAAGCAAAGTTACACGAGGAAAAAAAGAGCAAGAGGCGGCTGCCAAATACGCCGACTATTTCGCTTTTGATGAAGTTCTAAAAAAATGTCCATCCCATCGCCTTCTGGCTATGTTGCGCGGCGAAGAGGAAGGCTTTCTGAAACTGCATGCTGCGCCGGACGAAACAGAAGTTCTGGCGGTGTTGAAACGAGCCTGCCTGCATGGTTACGGCGATGCAACCGATCAGGTGAAGCTTGCCATGAGTGATTCTTGGAACCGACTGCTGCATCCTGCTATGGAACGGGAATCGCTTCAGGCGGCCAAGGAAAAGGCAGACGAAGATGCCATCGCTGTTTTTGCCATGAACGCCATGCAGCTTCTGCTGGCAGCCCCATTAGGAGAAAAAGGTGTGCTGGCCATTGACCCTGGCTTCCGCACCGGATGCAAAGTGGTATGCCTCAACAAAAATGGCGACCTCCTGAACTATGGAACCATCCATCCGCACGAACCTAAAAAAGACGAGAGCGGTGCTGCACGCATGATCCATAAATGGCTGGATGAAACAGGAATCCGCGTTTTAGCCGTAGGCAATGGCACTGCAGGCCGCGAAACAGCCGATTTCATCCAAAACCTGAACATCGCCGGACTGGAAGTATATATGGTCAATGAAGCAGGAGCCAGCATTTACAGCGCCTCCGAAGTGGCAGCAGAGGAATTCCCCGGACTTGACCTTACCTATCGCGGAGCCATTTCCATTGGAAGAAGGTTGCAAGACCCCCTGGCTGAATTGGTCAAGATTGACCCCAAGAACATAGGCGTAGGTCAATATCAGCATGATGTAAACCAAAGCCTGTTGCGCAAGCGCCTGGATGGCGTTGTGGAAAGTGCGGTAAACAGTGTAGGTGTTAACCTGAATACCGCCAGCCGTCATCTCTTGTCGTACGTGAGCGGTATAGGTCCCCAAACTGCGCGCAACATTACCGATTACCGCAGTGCTCAAGGCAACTTTACAAGCCGAAAACAGCTACTGGAAATACCCCGGCTAGGCGCTAAAGTGTTTGAACAATGTGCAGGCTTTTTGCGCATCCGCGATGCTGAAAATCCGTTGGACAACAGCGCAGTGCATCCGGAACGTTATCCCCTGGTGCAGCAAATGGCTCGCGATCTGGGTGTTGCCGTGCAGGAATTGAGCGGCGATGAACAGCGCATCAGCCAGATAAAACCCGAACGCTATGTGAAAGATGATTCGGATTTAGGCCTGCTCACCATCATGGACATCCTGAAAGAATTGCGCAAGCCCGGACTGGACCCGCGTGGCGAGGCTAAAGCGGTGGCTTTCGACGCAGCCATCCGCAGCATTGAACAGGTTGAAACGGGCATGGAAATGCCGGGAATTGTGAGCAACATAACCGACTTCGGCGCATTCGTGGATATCGGTGTAAAACAAGACGGTCTGGTGCATATAAGCCAAATTGCCGATCGCTTCATCCGCCACCCCTCTGAAGTTTTGAAACTCGGGCAGGAAGTCCGGGTGCGGGTACTGGATGTTGACTTGTCGCGAAAAAGGATACAACTGACCATGAAATTCCGCTGAGGCGTGAACCTTGCAACAGCCATTCAACAACTGTCACAGGAAGCCATCCTAAAGCAACAGCGGGTTCGCACACGCCTAGCACCTACTCCAAGTGGATTCCTGCACCAGGGCAACCTGTACAATTTCATCTTGAATTGGTGGTTGGCCAGAGCCGCATCGGGCAGCGTGCTGCTGCGCATCGACGACCTGGACAGGCAACGGGTCCGCACTGCATACGTTGATTTTATTTACCGCTGTCTGGATTGGCTGGAACTGGATTGGGATGAAGGGCCGGGCAGCCCTTACGACCTGAACAGTCAATGGTCGCAGGAACACAGATTGCCCATCTACAGAGCACTACTTCAGCGTATGCAAAATTATAAACTGTTGTATGCCTGCCACTGTTCAAGAGCATCACGAAGTTTAAAACCCTGCGCCTGCCGGTATCAAGAACCGCTTCAACAGCAAAAGGAAGCGAACATCAAGCTGGCCATGCCCGAAGAAATGGATATATGTGATAAAGATTCCGTCAGCGGAGTCCTGCTTCGCTTCCAGGACAAACCCGAGGATCCGATGGTATGGAAGAAAAATGATACGCCTGCCTACCATTTGGCCAGCGTGGCCGATGACCTGCATTTTCAGGTAAGCCATGTGATACGCGGTGCAGACCTGATTCCATCTACCCTGATCCAAAAACAATTGGCACACTTGGCTAATTTACCGGCCTTTGAAGAGGTTAGTATCGGCCATCATCCATTACTGCATGATGCACAGGGACATAAGCTTTCGAAATCAGCCGGCAGCCGATCGGTAAAGCCGGCCCTGCAGGAAGATCCCGGCAGTTTTCTGCGGGCATTTGCAGCCTGGGCCGGATTGCCACATGCAGATCAGATTCAGCGAATAACAGACATCCTGCAAATACCTGTTGATAAATGCTAGTACGCTTGTTGTTGTTTTGCAGGAACCATGGATTCCCGGCAGGCAAAGGACAGGATTGATCAACTTACCGCAGCGCTGAAAGACCATAACTATCGGTATTATGTGCTGGCTGAGCCGGTGATATCCGACTTTGAATTTGACCGCCTGCTCAAGGAACTTGAATACCTAGAAGGGCAATATCCTCAATACGCACGCCCCGACTCTCCTACCAGGCATGTAGGCTCTGATGTGAGCAACGAGTTTCGCAGCATCAGGCACAAAAGACCTATGCTGAGCCTTGGTAATACATACAGCGCAGCCGAATTGAAGGATTTTGACGGGCGAATTGCCAAAGCCCTGGTAAACGAAACCTATGAATATGTTTGTGAGTTAAAGGTTGATGGCCTGGCTATTTCCATTTTTTACGAACAAGGCAGGCTGGTTCAGGCCGTAACAAGAGGCGATGGAGTGCAGGGTGACGATGTTACGGAAAATGTGCGCACCATACGCAGCCTGCCCAAGCAACTGCATGGCAATTATCCCAGCTCCTTTGAAATCCGAGGTGAGATTTTCATGCATCGAAAGGCCTTCGAAAAACTGAACGAAGAACGACAGGCTGCCGGTGAATTGCCTTATGCCAATCCGCGCAATGTGGCTTCTGGCTCCTTAAAACTGAAGGACAGTCGCGAAGTTGCTGCCAGACCGCTGGACATCATTCTTTACCATTATCTGGAAGAACAACAGCGTTTTGCAACACATTGGGAAGCCCTGGAAGCAGCCCGCTCCTGGGGTTTAAATATTTCGCCGCACAGTAGAAAATGTAGCGGTTTGGAAGAAGTGTTTTCCTTTTTGAAACACTGGGACGAAGCGCGTAAATCACTAAGCTTTGATACCGACGGCGTGGTCATCAAAATGAACAGCCTGAACCAGCAGCAGGAACTGGGATATACTGCTAAAGTACCGCGCTGGGCCATCGCGTATAAGTTCCAAACTGAAACAGCACATACCCGGCTCATAAACATCAGCTTTCAAGTGGGAAGAACCGGCGCCATCACGCCTGTGGCCAACCTCGAACCTGTATCGCTGCTGGGTACCATTGTTAAAAGGGCTTCGTTGTACAATGCGAACGAAATTGAACGCCTTGACATTCGTCCGGGCGACTGGGTATACGTGGAGAAAGGCGGAGAAATTATTCCCAAGGTTACCGGCGTTGATTTCAGCAAGCGCGGCAATGATGTTCCCGCCTTTCGCTATATTTCCCATTGCCCCGAATGCCATACCGAGCTCGTTCGTGAAGAAGATGGCGCCCTGCATTACTGCCCGAACGAGACAGGATGCCCACCGCAAGTAAAGGGCCGAATTGAACATTTTGTGGCCCGCAAAGCGATGAATATTGACAGCATCGGCTCGGAAACCATCGACCTGCTTTACAAGGCGGGCCTGGTGCAGAATGTGGCTGATCTTTACGATTTGCGTTTAGCCCAACTGCTTACTCTGGAACGCATGGCCGATAAAAGTGCCCAAAACATGCTCAATGGCATCGACGCAAGCCGGCAGGTTCCCTTTGAACGGGTGTTGTTCGCCCTGGGCATCCGCCATGTAGGTGAAACCGTAGCCAGGAACATTGCTGCTTCCGCCGGGAACATCGCCTGGCTGGAGCAAGCCAGCACCGAACAACTGCAACAGATTGAGGAAGTAGGGCAAATTATCGCAACCAGCATCAGCCACTGGTTTTCAAAACCTGCCCACAAACAGTTAATTCACCGATTGCAACAGGCCGGCCTGAAACTGGAAACAGAACACAAGGCTGCCGATTCTGATTTATTGAAGGGGAATACCCTAGTTATCACCGGTACATTCCTGCAATACAGCCGTGATGAAATTCGCGAAATGATAGAACGAAACGGAGGAAAAAATGCTTCAAGTGTGAGTAAAAACACCAATTACCTTGTGGCAGGAGAAGGCGTTGGACCCGCGAAAATGGAAAAAGCGCTGGCCCTGGGTGTAGCGATTTTAAATGAGGATGAATTTTTAACGATGATCGGCCATGGCAACAAGTAATTTCCGGGAAAAGTTGGGCAGAAAATTGCTGAAGAAAAAAATGCTGCAGCATAAAAAGAAGCGAACCGTTGTTTCTTTTGAAGCAGCAAAAAATATCCTGTTGGCCTTCAGCAGCAATCAGCCGGAAGCAGAACTTGCCCTGATTGATCAGTTTGCCTCCCAGCTCAGGAACATGGGTAAAAAGGTTACCCGGCTGATCTATCTGGGAAAGCTCAAACGCAAGGCTATTAAACCCGGAGATATTGCCGGAACCATCTATCTGGCTCAGGAAGACTTTAACCTGTGGGGGATGCCCATTTCTGCCAAAAGCAGCGACATCATGGCTACTGCCTACGACTACGTTATCAACCTGAACCTGAATAGTCCCATGCCGCTGAGCAGCATGACCGCATGCAGCAATGCCGCCCTGCGCATCGGCCCCTATAAAGTTGCCGATGTGGCCTGTTACGACCTCATGCTGGGCAACAACAAACACCCCGACTTAAAGCACTTCATCCAGGATTTAAACCATTATATTCCCAAGTTATGACTCATTCTGCACAATTCAGGGGCGCAGGAACTGCCCTGATTACCCCGTTTAACCAAGATGGCAGCCTGGATTTGAACGCACTGGAATTGCTGGTGGAACAGCAAATCAGCAACAACATACACTATCTGGTAATACTGGGAACCACGGGCGAAAGCCCAACCATACGCCCCGATGAGCGGCAGCTGATAAAAGAAACGGTTTGCCGAGTAAACAATGGACGCGTTCCACTGGTGCTGGGTATTGGCGGTAGCGACACTTATGCCGTTCGCGACGCCATGTTGCATGCTGACCTTGAAGGGATTGATGCCATCCTGAGTGTTTCTCCTTACTACAACAAGCCAAATCAACGCGGTATGGTGGAACATTACAGGGTATTGGCCGACAGCGCACCTCGGCCGATCATCATTTACAACGTACCCGGCCGCACCGGAGCCAATATGCTTGCCCAAACCCAACTGGAAATTGCAGCATTTGATAATGTAATTGCCACGAAGGAAGCCAGCGGAAATGTGGAACAGTGCATGGAAATCCTGCGTCATAGGCCGGATGGTTTTCTGGTCATCAGCGGTGATGATGCGCTTACCTTCCCCTTCCTGGCCCTGGGTATGGACGGAGTGATCAGCGTGGCTACCCATGCCTTTCCTTTGGCCATGAGCAGTATGGTTACGGCGGCGCTATCCGGTGATTATCAGGCTGCCCGAGCCATACACTATACCCTACTCCCCATGATGCATGAAATTTTCAGCGACGGCTCGCCGGGAGGCATTAAGGTGATGCTGGAAGAAGCCAAAATATGCAAGAACGTGGTGCGGCTGCCGCTGATGCCCGTAAAACCGGACGTGGCAGAACGTTTACGCACGCTGTACCGCCAACTATCTGAGGATGAGCGCCTACCTGGCCAATCTTAACCGCCTGCCGGCCTGGCTACATGCCTATGGCGTTGCACATGTGGTAGCTTGTCCGGGCTCGCGCAATGCTCCGCTGCTTGAAATACTCCACCGCTCAGGCTTGTTTACCATGACCAGCATACGCGACGAGCGCAGCGCTGCATTCATAGCATTAGGAATGTCCCAGCGTGGAATTCCTGCAGCCATTTGTTGCACCAGCGGTACAGCCGTGCTGAATTTATATCCTGCCATTTGCGAAGCATATTATCAACGCGTGCCGCTGATTGCCATTACTGCTGACCGGCCACCTGAACTGATAGACCAATGGGATGGACAAACCATTCGCCAGCAAAATATATTTGAACAGCATATCCTGGAAAGTTATCAGTGGCCCGACGAACTGGATCATCCTGAACAGGCTGCCCTCATTGACCAGCTGATGAACGGTGCGATGGCGATGGCCACGGGCTCCTGCAATGGCCCGGTGCACATCAACATCCCCCTGCGCGACCCAATTTACCGCGATTTTAACCGTCAACCGGAACCTCTTCCAATCCCGCATGTTGATGCCGCATTACAACCTAAACGTGGCCGCCCCTTATTGCCTGAACCTGCTGAGCGAACCCTCATTATCTGTGGCATGCATCAGCCCGATAAACGATTAAAAGCGGCCATCATGGCCATCAGCGAACATGCACCTGTGCTATGTGACATTGCCTCCGGCATGATGGAGCATTCCGTACACCCTCATTGGGAACGCGCTTTCTCCTTTGCTGATCACATACCGGAGCTTCTGCAGGCTGACCAGCTGATCAGTATCGGCACCAATATGCTGAGCAAGTCATTGAAGCAATGGCTCCGAAAGCACAAACCCGAACAGCACTTCCATGTTGCTGAATCCGGCTGGGTGGGAGATCCCTTTGGAACCCATCCGCGCCACCTGGAACAACATCCGGCCCATTTTCTGGAAGCTTATGCCGCAAGCCTTAATGCAGGTAATAACTACCTCAAGTCCTGGCAGGACTGGTGCCAAGAATACGAACATCGTTACGAAAAAAAACGCCATCTTCTCCCCTGGTCGGAATGGCAGGCACTGGAGCAGATCTTTCAACAGATGCCCGAAGGGCTAACCCTGCAGCTGGGCAACAGTATGCCTGTACGTTATGCAGCCTGGCTGTCGCCCAGAAACACTAAATCCGTTTTTGCCAACCGGGGCAGCAGCGGCATTGACGGCTGCGTTTCAACAGCACTGGGTTATGCCCTGGCCCATCCAGAAGAGCAGGTGCTGCTAATTGTTGGCGACGTGGGATTCTTTTATGACGGCAACGCCATGTGGAACGAGGCAAAACCTGCAAACCTGCGCATCGTTTTGCTGAACAATGGGGGCGGAAATATTTTCAGAATCATTGACGGCCCCCAGCATCTGGAGGTTACTAAAGAATTCCTGGAAACGGCAGGCTACAGAAATGCCGCTTCCCTGTGCGCAGAACTGGGCTGTGCTTATATCCATGCCGACAAAATGCCTGACCCGGAACAAATAGCAGCCTTCTTCATGCAACAGGGTCCTGTACTCCTGGAGTTGACCTTCCCACCTGAAAGCGGCCCGAAAGTGCTCCAATGGCTAAAGAACATTTAAGGCTGACAAGAGGTGCAGTGCTTCAGGGCTTATCCCTAACTTTGTAACGTGCTGCTTCAAGAACTTTCAGCCATCAGTCCGGTTGACGGGCGATACCGAAACAAGTCCGCTGCCTTAGCGCCCTTCTTTTCTGAATTTGGTTTAATCCGATACCGCGTATTGGTGGAAGTGGAATACCTTTTTGCCCTGGCCGAAGCCGGGATTCCCGGATTTGACAGCAAAACCCTGAATGAGAAGTCTTCCTCGCTGCGCAGCATCTACACCAACTTTGGAACAGCACAGGCCGACGAAATCAAGGATACCGAAAAAACCACCAACCACGATGTTAAGGCCGTGGAGTACTTTGTCAAGGCACAACTGGATGAGCTTGGCCTGAAAGAATTACGCGAATGGGTGCACTTCGGACTTACCTCCCAGGACATCAACAATACCGCCATTCCTCTGAGCATGAAGGAAGCCTGTGCCCAGGTGATGTTCCCGGAACTGACATTGCTTATCGAAAAACTGAAAACACTATCCAAAGAGTGGATAGATGTGTCCATGCTGGCACATACCCATGGGCAGCCCGCTTCTCCTACCCGCCTGGGCAAAGAACTATATGTATTTGTGAACAGGCTGGAATTGCAAACTGCTCAGTTGCACAGAGTAGCTTATGCGGCCAAATTCGGAGGCGCAACAGGCAACTTCAACGCACATCATGTTGCTTTTCCCACGATAGATTGGGAAACGTTTGCAAACAACTTCGTAAACCGGCGCTTAGGGCTTCAACGCAGCGCGGTTACCACACAGATTGAACACTACGACAACCTGGCAGCACTTTTTGATGCCTTCAGAAGAATCAACACCATCCTGATTGACCTATGCCGTGATATGTGGTCCTATGTCAGCATGAATTACTTCCGCCAGAAAATCAAAGCCGGCGAGGTTGGCTCATCTGCCATGCCACACAAGGTAAATCCCATTGATTTTGAAAATGCAGAAGGCAACCTGGGCATGTCCAATGCGCTGCTGGGGCATCTGAGTGAAAAACTACCCGTAAGCCGTTTGCAGCGGGATTTGACAGACAGTACGGTACTTCGCAACATCGGAGTGCCGCTTGCCCACAGCCTGATCGCCTGGAACAGTATACTGAAAGGTCTGGATAAACTGTTGCTTAACGAAGCGGCTATCCATGATGATCTGGAAGCTAACTGGGCTGTTGTTGCCGAGGCCATTCAAACCATTTTGCGGAGAGAGGCCTATCCCAATCCATACGAAAAACTGAAAGAACTTACCCGCACCAACAAACATATCACTGCACAAGCTATCGCTGACTTCATCAGTGAACTCGATGTTTCTGAAACACTGAAGGCGGAATTGCGCCGTATTACCCCGTTCAATTACACGGGTATCCGCTTCTCTTTTGAAAACGAATGAACTACAGGAAACTGTTCCTGAAGGCCGGTTTGGCAATTGCCTTAGTGCTGGGAATACTGATGGTGATTTATGCCCTTTTCAGGAACAGCCTGTTGGATTATGCTGTGGAGAAAGCGCAAAAACGAATCAAACGCGATTACGGATTAAACCTGAATATCGGTGCTTCACAGTTTACCGGCTTGTTTTCAGTTCGCCTTAATGGCATTAGTCTGGTTCCCGAAGCTGCCGACACCCTGGTTTCAATGGATACGTTGGCATGCAGCCTTAGGGTTTTGCCGCTGCTTACAGGAAAACTGCAGCTGAAAAGTTTAATGTTGGGAGGCCCCAGGCTCCGAATTTTTAACGAGGAACAGCGCTGCAACTGGTGCGGGATACGCCGTCCAAAATCGCAAAACAATAACAAACGCACCGCTGCTGAAGTACTTTTCCGACTGATTGAATCCACCCTTGACCAGGTTCCGGCCTCGGTTCAGATTAATAATGCTACGGCCCTTTATACCGACAGTGCAGGCCTGTTACAACTTCATGTGCCCCATTTTCTGTTGGAGCATCAGGCCTTTAAAACCGCCTTCAGCACGCGCACTACCCAGGGTGCGCAACAATGGGAAGCAGATGGCACCCTGGAACCTTCCGAGCTGAAAGGTAAATTTAATCTGTACGCCCGTAATGACGGCAGGTCAACTACGCCCAAACTATCCAACTGGTTTGGAATAAAGGCTGGCTGGAGTTCATTAAGCGGGTCCTTCCACAGCATCAGCCTGCAACAGGAAACATTAAAAATAAGTCTTGAAGGCTCTGTTGAGCGCCTCCTGGTGCAACATGAAAGACTGAGTGATTCAGCGGTGCTGATTCCCAGTGCGCGCGCCAGTTTGCATATTCGTGTAGGCAGCAACCAGGTGGAACTGGACTCCTCTTCTACCGGTTCCATTGACAAGTTAACCTGGAACATGTATGCCCGATATGCCTGGAACCCGAAACGGGATTATACCCTTGCTGTGAGCATCCCCTGGACACCAGCACAGGATTTTCTGGGCAGTTTGCCTGCCGGCCTTTTTGCAAATCTTTCGGGCATTCGCGCAGAAGGCAGAATGCGGTACCGGTTTAAGGTTCACCTGAACGACCAGAATCCGGATGAGGCCACCCTGTTCAGTGCCATGGAAGAGCAAAATGTGCACATCAGCCGATTTGGCACCGCCAAGCTTCAGGACCTGCACCTACCCTTTTCCTATTATTTCTTCCTGAATGGAAATCTACAGCGCAGTGTATACGTTGGTCCTGAAAACGCCAATTACCGGAAATTGGAGCAAATAGCTCCCGCCCTGAGAAATGCGGTGCTCACCGGCGAAGACCCTAACTTCTTCTACCACAAAGGTTTTGAACCGGAGGCGCTGCGCGGCGCACTCATTGCCAACTATAAGGCAGGGCGTTTTCGCCGCGGCGGATCTACCATCACCATGCAACTGGTAAAAAACCTGTTCCTGAGCCGACGGAAAACTCTTGCACGCAAGTTGGAAGAAGTGTTGCTGGTTTGGCTGCTGGAACACCACACCAACATCAGCAAAAACCGACTGCTGGAAATATACCTGAACATCATCGAATGGGGCCCGGGCATCATTGGTGCCAACGAAGCTGCTCAGTTCTATTTTGCTAAAGATGCCTCAGCACTGGATCCACTGGAAAGTGCTTATCTGGCCGCTATTGTGCCCAGCCCGCGGAGGTTTGCAGGCTGGTTTAACGCACAGGGCAGACTTACCCGTAATGACCTGCATTTTCGTGTAATACGACAGGTGATGCAAAACAAAGGGATGGCCCCTTTGGATACCTCAGCTCAGGTGCCTAACATGAACCTGCGCGGAAGGGCGCTTCAATACCTTCCGAAAAATGAACCATTGATTACCCCAGTTAACGATACAGAACCATGGACAGAATAATACATATTGGCGATAAAGTTCGATTTCTCAACGAGAACCTATCAGGCACCGTAAGCTCCCTGCACCGCGACGGAATGGTTGGCGTAACAATAGAAGAAGGCTTTGAACTTCAGGTACTTGCACGGGAACTTGTAGTCACCGAAGCACTGGTGAAACAAGCTACCGATAAGCCTAAAACCGAAAAACCAAAAGCCCCGCAGGAACTGGATAAAGGAATTTTCCTGCTGGCTTGTCGCGATGAAAAACAGCATTGGCAACTAAGCCTGCTGAACCGACTTGGGCATCCGCTGCTTTTTGCCTTCTACCGGCAAACACCTGCTGCAACGGAACTGCTGGCTCATGGCCAGCTAACTGACGGACAGGAACAATCAGTAGCATCCATGGGCCAGGCGCTTCCCGACAAATGGGGCAACTGGAGCCTGCAATATTTGCCGGTACGCCAGTTTCCCGGCACCATTCCGGGAATGGAACAATGCTGGCGCAGCTTTAAGCAGGGTGATTTCCAACATACGCCCTACCGCAACAACGGCCAGCCCCTGTTTGCCTTCCGTATGGAAGTGGGCATTCCTGAACCTGAAGTCCACGCCAAAGAAACCGCCATGCCGGCGCCAGCAGAAAAGCCCTTTACTCCGTTGAATTTCGTGCGTCCGGAAGAAGAAATAGACCTTCATGCCGAGGCGCTTGGTTTGGAAGCTTCACTTCCCGGTGATATCATCCTCAAGAAACAGATGGAATGCTTCCAGAGGCACCTCGAACTAGCGCTGGCCTATGGCCTGACGCGCATTACAGCCATCCACGGAATAGGTAATGGCGTGCTGAAAAACCTGATTCTGCTTCAGCTGAAAGGCCATCCAGGCGTGCGCACCTGGGATCAGGCCGATTCCCGTGAGTATGGACAGGGCGCACTGCGCATCATCCTTAAACAACAGCAGGCAATATGATGAAGCCCCTTTTTCTTTCCTTACTGCTCCTTCCTCAACTTATTTGCGCCCAACAGTATGCACCTGCAGATACCATGCGCAGCGCGGATACCATTTGCTTTGCAGCCGTTGGCGACCTGATGTTGGGCAGCAACTATCCCGGCCCTGAATACCTGTCGCCGGATGACGGCGCACTGCTGCTGAAACCCGTATGGCCCTGGCTGCGCAGCGCCGATGTGGCCTTCGGCAATGTAGAAGGCACCATCTTCAAAGGCCCTGGAACAGTAAAAAATTGCCAAGATCCTACCAAATGCTATGCCTTCCGCAGTCCGGCACACTATACTGCGCACCTGAACAATGCCGGCTTCGACCTGATGAGCCTGGCCAATAACCATATGGGTGATTTTGGTGAGGAAGGCCGCCGGTCCACCCTACGCAACTTGGAGAAACAGGGCATGGCCGCAGCAGGATTACTGATTAAACCCTTTGCCATGATAGAGCGTA
The DNA here is from genome assembly GCA_947463095.1 of Flavobacteriales bacterium. Lineage (GTDB taxonomy): Bacteria > Bacteroidota > Bacteroidia > NS11-12g > UBA955 > REEB481. The sequence goes on from CANHRE010000001.1 coordinate 22,000, forward strand.
AGGGCCTGAAAATTGGTCTGCTTGCCTTCGCACCGAATTCAGGGTGCCTGAGCCTGAACAATCTGGAAGAAGCCCAAAGGCTGGTGAAACGCTATCGCGACAGTGCAGACGTACTGATGGTTTCCTTTCACGGAGGTGCTGAAGGCAGCGGTCACAGGAATGTTCCGAAACAAAAAGAATTATTTCTGGGTGAAAACAGGGGCGATGTGTATGCCTTTGCCCATGTGATGATAGACGCCGGTGCAGACCTCCTGCTTGGCCACGGCCCACACGTTACCCGCGCCGTTGAAGTGTATAAGGGGCGCTTTATCGCCTACAGTATGGGGAATTTCTGCACCTATGCCCGCTTCAACCTGAAGGGCGTAAACGGCATGGCACCCCTGCTGCGCATCTTTACCGACCGCAGCGGTGCTTTCCTGTATGCGCATGTGATTCCTACCCGTCAATACGGAGAAGGCGGCCCGGTACTCGATCCGCAGGGCGCCGTGATTCAGGAAATCAAAACGCTCACCCAGACTGATTTCGCGGGCGGGGGGCTAAGGTTGGAATCAGAATTCCTCCTGACACCACTGCCTAAAACTCGGGTAGCACCCTAGAGTAGTGTAGCGCTCTGGTTCTGCTGCGGCTGGGCTCCTTTACATCGAATTGCCCCTCTGCGCGGCGCTGTAATTTCTTCAGCGACAACTTCTTACCTGCGTTAGAGAAATTACTGAAGCGAACAATGTCTTCAGAGCGGCCATCCAGCCTGATGTTGTGCCGCTCCCGTCGCAGCAACATACCCATACCGTAAACTTCTTCTGTAAAGTCCAATTCATTGGCCAAGGCATCCATGCGCCAGCTTTCCGCAGCATCAAAGCACTGGTTATCCAGGTAATTTACGCCTTCAAGATCCCCGCTGAGCCAGCGGCCATGCTTCAGGCCTTTGCGGTATTTTCCTGCTTCGGTTAAGGTATTGCCGGCAGTAGAAAAGAACCATACGCTGTCGCGTTTGCCCCTATTCATAAATCCGGTGAACTGCTTCGCTCCCGTGATGTGGTAATCATATACCGCTCCGCTGTAATCGCGCATGGTTTGCACTCCTGTGCTGTCATAGAAGGCTGTGTAGAAGATATCCTCAAAAGCCAGGTCTGTTTCGGTTGCGCAGGAATAACTGAACTCTTCGTCCAGCACATAGCCTTCATACAGCAAGATTCCGCTTCCCGGGCGGTAGCCGCGGATACGCCCTTTAAAGTGAAGACTGTCGCCCGCTCCTGCAGGATTGGCAATAACACCTGGTTTATAGTCCACTTCCTTCATCTTTTGACCGCCTTCATTCCAATATGTCCACCAGCCGGTTTTTTGTTGCCCGCGCACACGACCCTGCTGGCTCTTCTGTCCGTTGAGGAAATAGTAGGTATAATCTGCAGTCCAGTAAGGCTTCAGCGAGAGCAGGTGTTCCGCATTGCGCCAGTAGATCTTCCCATCTTCAAATGAAAGTGGGATTGATTCTTCTTCCCTGTTCCTGGTCGTAGCATAGCTCCGGCTGGAAGTGCGTTCATTGAACCTCAATTCCTGTGGTCCCCGAACATCAAAACCGCCACGGCCATCGGGTTCTATGCTTAGAATTCTGACGGAATCCTCCGGTCTAAAGTTCAACTCGGCTTTTATTCCTCCTTTGTCAAACCAGAACCTCGCGATTCCCGTTACATAGCCCTCCTTGAATTGAATTTCCGAGGCTGATGCTTTTCGGGTTACCGGCATCATAATACTTATGGCCATTTCAGCGGGGGATACCATTTCAGCGGGGGATACCTCAACCGTTGCCTCCTGCACATGGCTGTAAGACCGGTAGATGCCGTGCACAAGACCTTCCTTCAACGGCAAAGAATCACGCACCAGGCCATTGTCGTTATCAGTAATGAGCATATGAAGGTCGGGCCTGCCCTGTCGCATTATAAAATCCAACCTTAGGTCAGAGATGCCCAACTGGAGGCTCTGGGGGCCATCAGGCCGACCCTTGGAATAATTGATCAGTTCGTCGCCTCCCGGTTTTGAGGGATTATGGTACAATCCTGTCCTTTGGCCTAGTTCATAGTTATTACTGAAACCGGTTACTTCAGCTTTCTTCCCATATTGCCATTCAAAGTGTTCTGTTCCGTGCTTGATACCGCCCGCGTAGTTGGCGCGAATGCTGCGCTGCAGCCGTTGCAGTCCCATGATGGCATCACCCTGTAACTGACCTGCCTGCCAGCTTGTGTTGATGCTTACATGATCTCGTACGCGTTTGCCGTGATAATTCCAGCGTCGATTGCCCTCTTGACTATAGGCATTCAGCCAGTCCACACCGCCCCTGGCCTTTGTGTAGATGATGGTATCGTAGGTAAACATCCAGGGCCTTTTGATTCGCTCCAGACGGAATTTGTGAAAACCGGACAAGTTTTTATCGCTGCCATTGGGAAAGCGCTTTTTGTGAAGACGGATATCCCAGGTTCCGTAAAAGGGCCGGTCATTCAGGAAGAGTTTACTCTGAACCTGATCGGGAAAACCATCGCTCAACTGGTCATATAAGAAGTAATCCGTCAGGTCGTAAGTAGCATTATTTTCCAGTCCCCGCTGTTCCGGCGCTGCCGGGCGGGTTGTGGTCTGTACCACAAAGCTCAGAGGCATGTCATGCAATGTGGATGTCTGAGTGAGCAAGAGCTTCCCGTCGGCTGTGCGGGATATGTTGCTCTTCCATACCGGGCGCGTACTTTTCAGGTTGGAGCCGGAACCGCGACGGTCAAAGAGAATATAAGTGGTATCCGCCGCATACACTTCCCGTTTCAGGTATTCAAAATACACCTTTCCGTGCTTGTCGCGCGTTACCGTAGAATCTAGATTCACCACCACAGGCACCTCCTGCTTCAGGATGTAACGGTAATAATCCGCGGTACGGTCTTCTTCGAATTCCACAGCTCCTTTAGGACTAGCGCGTGTTTCAATGGTTTTGCTGTATAGGGTATTCAAGGAAAAATCCTTGATGGCGTAATATGCTTCCATGACCACCTGTCCCTGATCTTCCACCAACAGTTGGAACAAGTTTCCGACACTGGTATCCAGATAAAGGTGGCGATTGGTAACCAGAACCTGGCCGGGTTTACTTTCCCGCTTTTCCGGGATGGAAATAAGTCGTTTACTGCAGGTTTCTATGCGGCGGTAGTCGCCCAGGAAAATTCCTGAATACTGTAGCTGCCCATTTTCCAGTTCCTGTTGTACATAACGATATGTGGGAGACTCCTCATTGTCGATGCTCAGGCTGCATCCATCAGTAAAAATCCTGGAATCCAGGGTTGCCCAGCTCCGCGCATTAAAATACCAGTAGCCTGAATCCAGATATCCTTGTGTCACAGAATCCAGAAACAGGGTCTCTTCTCTTTCTTTACCGCGCACAACCACCTGCCGTGGGGTTTTGATACCATGCTCCCACCATACCATTTCAGATGAGCCCGCGGTTTGTTTCTTCATGATGAAGATACTTGTATCCCAGGCCCATCCATGCAGCTCATTATCTTCATAGGTGAAATATTGATTCCGGAAGCCCTGAGCCGTGAAATACTCGTTCAAACCGGTTCTCTTACCCAACTGAAACATTCCGCGCTCGCGCAGGTTACCCATGGGATCAAACACCTCAACCGGGCCATCCGGTAAGTCTTCATGAAACCTGATGCGGGTGGTCTTTTCCGCTAATCCGTAGCTGTTGATGTCATAAAAAGTCCAAAGTCCTTCTTTCTTGTCGTTTACATAACTTCCTTCCCAATAAACCACACCCAAGCCATTTTTCATGGTGCTTTGGGTATAAAACATGGCCGTACCTTCCTTGCGGTTGTTTTTCATGGAGAAACTTACAGCCACATGGGTGGAATCCTCATGCGCGTAGGTTTGTAAACTGCGTTTGGGAACGTTGCCAAATTCCGGCAAGGGGTAATAGGCGATATAATCACCGTCAGGCAGTTGATAAGGACAAAAGGGAATGGCCAGTAAGTTCCGGGATTCCAGCACCTGATGTTCAGCGGTATTGTTTTTCCAGTATGACTCCAGTCGGAATGGAAATACGTAAACCTGTTTCCCTCGGAAAAAGGTCGTTTCGGTTTCCTGTGCCATCATTGCGGGGAAAGAACATGCGCCTGAAAGCAACAGTGAAAGGAGGGATATTTTCTTCATGATTGAACTGAGAGAAGTTTAAAACGGAATTCAGCGAAAAAAAGTACCTGCTGATTTCCCTAGTGTTGGGTTGAAGTGTATGCGCAAGGCATGTACCACCCTTCCCACATTTAAAAGCGAAACGACAATGATTCAGGAACACAGAGCATGCCAGTGCGGTTTCCTGCAAAATTGTGCTGTGGTGCGGTAATGTAATGCGCCAGTTCGGCACAGGCTTCTTGTGAAAGCACCCCGCAATCCTGCAAGAGTTTCTGGGCAACGTGATACTGCGGCCCCATTTTACCATCGTCAATCTTGATGCAGATTCCCAATTTACGTTCAGGAAGGCCTATACAGTAAACTCCATCTGCGCCGGTTTTTCCAATCACTGATTTCCCGGCTACCCGCATCAGGTCGCTGCAATAGCGTTTACTTCCTGCAATCATCATGGGGTAACGGCTTACCGCATCGGTTATGCGGCGACAGGCAGCGGCAACTTCCGGTTCAAATTTATCGGGATGTACCAGATTCCTGTAGGCGATGGCCTGATTGCGCACAGGCATGGCAAAGATGGGTGCTGAACAACCGTCAAGACCGGTTTGCAGTGCTGATTCGGGTATTTCATAGAAAAGTGATACCCATTTTTTGATTTCCAGATGAAGCGGATGATCCGCATTCAGGTACGAATCAGTCGCTTGATGGTGAAACACGCACCAGGCCAGAAAGCCGGCGTGTTTGCCGCTGCAGTTGTTGTGCAGCGCTGAAGGTTCTAAGCCTGCGCGAATGAGTGCCTGCGCGTCCTGTTTGAGGGTTGGCGCCTGTGCACCGCAACCCAGGGCACTTTCATCCAATCCAATCTTATTAAAAATACCCCGAACTACCTGCAGGTGCGTTCCTTCCCCATTATGGCTGCCGCACATCACGGCCAGTTCTTCTTCAGAAAAGCCAAAATGATCTGCCGCTCCGCTGAGCAAAAGAGGCAATTGCTGGAAGAACTTGAGGGCCGAGCGCGGATAGCATACCTGCTCCACGTTGCCCTGTTGGTATATAATGCTGTTGTGTTCATCCACCACGCACACCACGCCGCGATGGAAACTCTCTACTACCGGCCCCCTGTAACTTTCCACAAGTACCGGATTACACGCAGGGTTTTGCATCAGTATTTCAGTTGTTGTCAATTTTCTGGGATAGCAGGAACAATACGGCCATGCGAACAGCAACGCCGTTTTCAACCTGATCAAGTATGATGGCTTCAGATCCATCAGCCACATCACTGCTCAATTCCACGCCTCTGTTGATGGGCCCCGGATGCATGATGACCGGCTTTTTATTCAATCCGTCAAGCAGCGATTTATTGATTCCAAAGTTCAGTGTGTATTCTCGCAGGCTGGGGAAATAGCGGATGTCCTGTCGTTCCAGCTGGATGCGCAGCACATTGGCCACATCGGCCCATTCCAGCGCCTTGCGCACGTCGGTTTCAACATGAACACCCAGGCTGGCAATATGCCGGGGCAAGAGGGTTGCCGGTCCGCACACCATCACTTCTGCACCCAACTTCTGCAGGCAGAAAATGTTGCTCAAGGCCACCCGTGAATGCAGGATATCGCCGATGATTACCACTTTTTTACCGGCCACACCACCCAAACGCTCCCTGATGGAATATGCATCCAATAAGGCTTGGGTAGGATGTTCCCGCGTTCCATCGCCTGCATTGATTACAGGAACTTCAATGTGTTTTGCCAAAAATACACAGGCACCAGGAACAGGGTGACGCATCACCACCATATCCACCTTCATGCTCAAAATATTTTTCACCGTATCGATCAGGGTTTCGCCCTTTGAAACGCTGCTTCCGGAAGTTGAAAAATTCACCACATCGGCCGACAGTCTTTTTTCTGCAAGTTCAAAAGACACCTTGGTACGGGTAGAATTCTCAAAAAAGATGTTGGCAATGGTGGTATCGCGCAGGGAGGGTACTTTTTTGATTTTGCTGTTGAGCAGGTTCTTGAAATTATCGGCCGTTTCAAAAATCAAATCCAGGTCTTCGCGGTTCAGTTCGCGAATACCCAGCAAATGCCGAGTGCTGAGGAGTCTGTTCATCCCTGTTTTGTTTCCCTGATCCAAACCTTATAATCGTTTTCTGTTAGTGAAACCTTTACCTGTTCCAGTTTTGCTCTGGTATCCACGGCTACCCCGGTATAATCAGGGGCTATGGGTAATTCGCGGCTGTACCTGCGGTCCACTAGAACCATGAGGGAAACCTTCGCCGGCCTTCCAAAACTCAACAAGGCGTCCATCGCGGAACGGACGCTGCGCCCTGTAAATAGTACGTCATCGATCAGAACCACCTGCTTGTTTTCTGTACTGAAATTGATGTCATTCTTCTTGGGAACCAGTAATTCACCTCTGTTAAAATCGTCCCTGAAAAAGGTGATATCCAACTCGCCGTAGAGAGGCAGATGAGGAAGTTTCATTTGAACCAATTCATCATACACCAGCCTGCTTAAAATTACCCCGCGGGGTTGAAGACCTATCAACGCTAAGCCTGACATATCGGTATGATGCTCCAGCAACTGGTGCGCAAAGCGCTTTAATATCAAGCGGATTTGTTTGTCTCCCAAAAGCAGCCGTGGTTCCATCATTGCTCAGAAAGTGCCACAATTATATCAAATTCTTCGCGGCTTACTTCAACTACAGAAAGTCGACCCTGACGCAGCAATCCCATTTGTGCCAAAGATGGCTCTGATTTTATCCTGGCCAATCCTACCGGTTTCTTTAGCCGCCTATGCGGTGCAACATCCACTCCAACCCAGGTTGCTACATCAGCAGTAGGATCCGGTTTGGCAGTCCCTGTTACTCGGGCGATACCTACTACTTCCTTGCCTTCATTGCTGTGGTAAAACAAGCATAAGTCGCCGTTTTGCATGGCTGCCAGATTATTTCTGGCCTGATAATTACGCACACCATCCCAAAATGCAATACCATCTTTTTCCAGCTGATCCCAGCTGTATTTGTAGGGCTCGGATTTAATTAACCAGAATCTCATCACGGTGTAAGGATATAAAAAACCCCGGCGAACCGGGGTTTTTTAAAGGAGTATTAAATCAGCCCTTTGGCTTCTTCAATCCATTTGTGCCATTGTTCCAGACTGGTCATAGAGTCTTCAGCCTCCATCTCAGCTATGCGTTCATCGGATAGGGCCGCCATGTCAGACAAGGTGTGAACACCGAGTGCCTGCAAGCGCTTTTCAAAAGCCGGTCCAATTCCTGCAATTTTCTTCAGGTCATCAGCTATTGATTCAGCCTTTTTGGCCTTTTTCTCTTCTGCGGCGGGCGTTTCTTTTGTTACCTTAGCAGCAGGAGCGTCAGATCTTTCAGCTCTTTCCATCCTTGCGCGCAGTTCGCTCAGTGCCTCAAGTTCACCAAGGGTGGTCTTTTCAGAACTCTTGTTGATTTTCTTGATGGTCTTGGAAGCAGTTTTGCGCATTTTATCGCGGCTCGCTTCATCAGCTGCACCTTTCGCTTTCTCAGCACCTTTCCAGATGTTGGTATGCGAAGCAATAATGCGCTTTTGGTCTTTACTGAATTCGATTACCTCAAATTCCAGTACATCATCTTCACGAGCGGAAGTATTGTCCTTCTTTTTGATGTGACGAGTGGGTGCAAAGGCCTCAACTCCATAGGGCAGTTGAACTGTAGCACCTTTTTCATTCACCGAAGTAACGGTTCCCTCGTGAACGCTGCCTACGCTGAAGATAGATTCGAAGGTATCCCAAGGATTTTCTTCGAGCTGCTTATGACCAAGGCTGAGGCGGCGGTTTTGGGTATCTACTTCCAAAACAACTACTTCCAACTTCTCCCCTTTTTTGGTGAACTCGGCAGGATGTTTAATTTTCTTATTCCAGCTGAGGTCGGAAACGTGTACAAGGCCGTCAATACCTTCTTCCAGTTCCACGAACAGTCCGTAGCTGGTCAGGTTCTTCACAACGCCGATGTGGCGTGAATTAACCGGATATTTGTCGGCGATCGTTCCCCATGGGTCAGGAGTAAGCTGTTTGATGCCAAGTGACATCTTATGCTCATCCTTATCAAGGGCAAGAACCACGCAATCTATTTCATCACCAACCTTCAGGAAGTCCTGAGGATTGCGCAGATGACTGCTCCAGCTCATTTCACTAACGTGAACAAGGCCTTCAACACCGGGTTTGATTTCAATGAAAGCACCGTAATCAGCAACAGTTACAACTTTTCCTTTCACCTTGCTGCCGATCTGGATTTCTTCTCCAAGGCTGTTCCATGGGTGTTCAGAAAGCTGCTTCATGCCTAGGCTGATACGCTTCTTCTCGTCATCGAAGTCGAGCACTACCACATTGATTTTCTGATCGAGCTTCAACACCTCTTCAGGGTGGTTGATGCGACCCCATGAAATATCGGTGATGTGCAACAGACCGTCAATTCCGCCAAGATCAACAAACACGCCGAAAGAAGTCATATTTTTCACCGTACCTTCCAGAACCTGCCCTTTTTCAAGGCGCTTCAGGATTTCCAGTTTCTGTGCTTCAATATCGTCTTCGATCAGGGCTTTATGAGAAACAACCACGTTTTTATAAACGTCGTTGACCTTCACAATTTTGAAATCCATGTTCTTGCCTACATACTGGTCGTAGTCGCGAACAGGTTTGGTATCAATTTGGGAACCAGGGAGGAAGGTATCGATGCCGAACACATCTACAACCAAACCACCTTTGGTACGGGAACGAACATAACCGGTAACCACCTGATCATCATTCATGGCTGCCAGGATGCGGTCCCAGGCTGTTTCAGCAAGTGCTTTGCGGCGGCTCAGGATGAGCTGGCCTGCAGCATCTTCTGCAATGTCCACGAATACTTCAACTTCATCTCCAAGTTTCAGATCGGGCAGGTCGCGAAATTCCTGACGCGGAACAAGTCCATCTGATTTGAAGCCTACATTCACCACCACGTCTTTATCGTTGATGGCTACCACATGTCCTCTAACTACCTTTTTTTCTTCGATAGGGTTAAAGGTTCCGGCATACTGCTGCTCCATGGACGCGCGCTCGTTCTTGGTGTACGTGCCGAAGCCGGCACCGTCCATGTCCCAATCAAAATCGTCGTGTGAAGCTGCTGTTGCATTGTTCTTTGCCGTTACCGGCGCTGTGGTCTCAGGTTGTACCTGTTCGACCTCCTGGTTTTGAGTGTGTTCTGTTGTCAAACTGATGTTTCCTCCTTTTGGGGCCGGCAAAAATATACATTCCTTTTGAATTTCCATATCAAAAACTCTTGAATGCCTTTCGAACATCCTTGGTAACTTTGCAGCTTCCAATCATGCACCAAAAAGTTCTTATCCTCGACTTCGGATCGCAATACACCCAGTTGATTGCCCGCAGGGTCAGGGAACTCCAGGTTTATTGTGAAATCCACCCATACAACCACATCCCCGATATCGGGGAAGACGTACAGGGAATTATTCTCAGCGGTAGCCCTTATTCGGTGAACGAAGATCAGGCACCAGAGGTAGACCTTGATGCCCTGCGCAGTCGATTTCCTTTGCTGGGCATTTGCTACGGTGCTCAATTGCTGGCAAAAAAATACGGTGGCAGGGTGGGCAGCAGCAGCCACCGGGAATATGGCAGGGCCACCATCAGCCAGACTGGAATAAGCAACAAGCTATTCGATAGCCTGGACGCACAAAGCCAGGTATGGATGAGCCATGGTGATTCCATCCTTGAACTTCCTGAACACTGCGAAGTGATTGCCAGTACAGATCATATCCCTGTTGCGGCCTTTCATTTTAAAGGCAGCCAGACCTATGGCATACAGTTTCATCCGGAGGTAACCCACAGCACCCAGGGTAAAGACTTGTTGAAGAACTTTCTTTTTGACATTTGTGGATGTTCGGGAGACTGGACTCCGGCGCACTTTATTTCTGAAACCACTGCGCTGTTGAGCCATCAAATCGGATCAGATCATGTAATTCTAGGACTTTCCGGCGGGGTGGACAGCTCGGTTGCGGCCATGTTGCTGAATAAGGCCATTGGCAAACAACTTACCTGCATCTTCATCAACAATGGGCTGCTTCGGAAGCATGAATTCACAGAAGTTCAAGAGTCGTACAAGAGTTTAGGGCTGCATGTGGTGGCTGTTGACGCATCCCATCGGTTTTACTCAGAACTTAAAGGAGTGCGCGACCCCGAACAAAAAAGGAAAATCATTGGCAGGGTTTTCATAGAGGTTTTTGATGAAGAAGCCGCAAAAATCCCCAATGTGCGCTGGCTAGCGCAGGGTACCATTTACCCTGATGTTATTGAAAGTGTAAGTGTAAAAGGGCCCTCCGCCACAATTAAGAGCCACCACAATGTGGGTGGATTGCCAGAACGCATGAACCTGCGCATCAGCGAACCGTTGAAATCTCTGTTTAAAGACGAGGTGCGCAGGGTCGGACGAGAAATGGGCCTGGCAGACCATTTTGTGGATCGCCACCCCTTCCCTGGCCCGGGCCTTGCCATTCGCATTATTGATGATGTGACAGAGGAAAAAGTACAAATTTTACAGGATGCCGATGAAATTTACCTCAACATCCTGAAAGAGAAAGGCCTGTACCAACAGATATGGCAGGCCGGCGCCATCTTCCTTCCCATTCGCAGTGTGGGTGTTATGGGTGATGAACGCACGTATGAAAACGCCATTGCCTTGCGCGCCGTTACCTCTCTGGATGGCATGACCGCCGATTGGTTCCCCATGCCCTACGATGTGCTCGCAGAAATTTCCAATACCATCATCAACCGTGTGAAAGGAATCAACAGGGTAGTGTATGATATCAGCTCAAAACCACCGGCAACCATCGAATGGGAATGAAAAATATCTTGATTAAAATCTTAGTAGCTGCATTAATACTTTCCAGCAGCAGCTCCGACGCAAAACCTGCAGACAGCTTGTTTAAAGTGGGCCTGATCATGCCGTTTAAGTCCAACAGTATGCGCAACGGGCTCAGCGAAGCTTCTTTGGATTATTATGAAGGAGTTAAACTGGCATTACAGGAATTGGAGCTCAATGGAATCAAATTGCGCCTATATGTATTTGATTCACAAAAAGACTCCTTTGCGCTGAAAGAAATCCTGGCGCATCCGGATTTGCCGAACCTGCATTTGATTATTGGACCTGCAGCATCCACGGAGCTAGATGAAGTGGCGCCATTCTGTGCAAAGCATGGCATTCCTCTTGTCTCGCCTTTGAAATATTACAGCGCCCCAGAAGATGCGCACACCGTGGTATTCAACCCCTTCAGCAACGACAGCATCAGGGTGAAGGCGAGCATTGAAAAAACTGTTTGGGTGTTTCAATCATCAAAAATCTATATCCTGAACGACAACAGCGCTGAATGTGCACGCAACATCGGATACATCAAGGGTGTTTCAGGTGCATTCAGGAAAAGAAGCCTCTCTGTTATCCCTTACAACAATGGAAACTTCAGCCAGTTGCTTCCTAAGAATGATTCGGTTGTGATTGTGATGCCCACCTCCCGTACCGGAATGCTCAGTGCCGTGGTGAAATTTCTTGAGGAGCATCCGAAGGCCATGGCTGTCGGTCATCATCAGTGGTACGAAAATCTGGAAGCTACCATGGCTTCCGGTAAAATGACGCGGGTGTTTCTTCCAGAAGTAAACTTCGTTGACCAGTACGACAGCATTACCCAAAAATTCAGGTTGCGATACCGGGATCAATTCCGCAGTGAGCCTACCCGGTTTGTCTATGTCGGATATGATCAGATGTTGTTTTTTGGCCAGGCCCTGATGGCCTTCGGCAGGAACTTTCCGGAACGTGTGTCCGATGGCTCCTTCCCTATGGTTCAAAATGAACTCTACTTTAAAAAACGCAACGGCAGCTACGACAATTACGGAATTAACCTGATCACTATGGGCGAGCAACGTCCGTATAAGGTTCGCCCATGAGCCGCGATCTGATTCGATTGCGCATCCTAAAACAGCTTATTGCTTCTTATACAGGCAATCAACCTCTGAACCTGTTCCTTCAGGAGCAATTCAGGCTGAATAAATCATGGGGTTCATCTGATCGCAGGTTCTACCGTGAATGGGTATATGCTTACATGCGACTTGGCACGGCTGCAGACCAGCTTACGCTCCAGGATGCCCTGCTGCTGTTGGCAATAAAAAAGAATGAAGCTTCCCTGGTGGAGGCCTGGAGCGAAGGAACTGTTACGGCTGAACAAAGCATCAGCGAAGTTTTTCCTGAATATAAAGAACAGAACTGGTTCCCCTACCACCACCTCGTCTCTGAACACATTCCCATGGAGGCCCTTCAGGCACATCATCAGCATGTCCTGCCTGTTTACGCGCGCATTTTACCTAAAGCAGAAAAAGGCACGATGAACCTCCCGGAAGGTGCCCAGCTTCTACCGGATGGCGCTTTATCGTTTCCTTCAGCTACCGATTTGTCCCTTTGGGTGAAGCAGGGCTTTCTTCAAATACAAGATTTAGGCAGCCAGAGTATTTGCAGGCATATTGCCCAGCATATTGCTGAAGGACTATTTTGGGATGCATGCGCCGGTGCAGGTGGGAAAAGTTTGTACTTCGCTCCGTTGGTTCAGCCTCACCAGCTTTTCTGCTCCGACCTCAGACCTGGCTCCTTAAACAATCTACTGGAACGCTTTGAACAAGCTGGATTCCAGCAACCTTTCTATGCCGTAGTTGATCTAGAGCAGGAACAGGTAAGTCTGGAGTTTTCTCAGGCCCATGAATCAAAAGTGGTTTTATCGGAACATATGGTGGATTATGTGGCACTTGATGTACCCTGTTCCGGTTCCGGCACCTGGGGTCGCAGCCCTGAAATGCTGCGCACTCAATTCCATAAATCTGCACCGGAAGATTATGCGCGAAAACAGAGAACCATCGTATCAAATGCCCTTCATTTTCTCAAGCCTGGTGGCCTGCTCTTCTACAGTACCTGTTCTGTTTACCGCTGTGAGAATGAAGAAAACACCACTTTTTTCCAGGAATCCTTCAATTTAACATTAAAGGAGTTTACCTACATAGACGGTTACCACAATCGTTGCGATTACCTATACCTGGCTGTACTTCAAAAGCAATCATAAAAAAAGCTCCGTTTCCGGAGCTTTTTTTATCGTAATTATGACCGGATTAAGGTCCTACATCATGGTAGGCTGATTCTTCGATATATGGATGGTTCACTGCGATCAGTGACCGCCTGGTCAAAGCTTGCAGCACCCAATATGCAAACACTCCGCAAAACATGGTGAACATTCCTATTTCCAGAACACCAACTTCTGCCGCTGATCCAATGGTACCAGGCATGACCATCAGGTAAACATCATTCCAGTGACCTGTAATCAGTATCAGAGCTGCAATGCTGAGCACCAAAGGATTGCGTTTATTATTCCTGGTCATAAGAATCAGGAATGGAGCCACAAAGTTCATGATTACGTTCAGGAAGAACTGGAATTTGAACTGAGGGTCATTAAAGCGATCATAGTAATAAGCTACTTCTTCTGGAATCTGTGCATACCATATGAGCAGGAACTGAGCCAACCAGATGTAAGTCCAAAAGATGGAAAAGGCGAACATGAATTTACCAAGGTCATGCACATGCTCATCACTTACAATTTTCAAGTACCCCTGCGAACGCAGATAGAGCACAAAACAGCAAATGATGGTTAAGGCAGATACCCATCCGGTAGCGAAGTTGTAAACTCCGAAAATGGTACTGTACCAATGAGCATCCACGCTCATGATAATTAACCAAGACAACACGCTGAAAGAAAAGCCGTAGATAACAGTAAAAGCACCTGAGAAACGAACCGATTTACGGAAATTGGTCAGGTCACCCTTAGACACTTCATCTTCTTTTTTGCTCAGGCTGCGCAATTTCAATCCGAACAGGAAGTATATGCTTACAAACAGCAAGGTGCCAAACAACAAGATGTTGCTGTTCAGGAATCCAGATTTACCGGCAAGAATTTTGTCATAACCAGGAGCACCTTTAGCTATATTCTGATGCTCATAGTGTGCCCAATGATATAAGTCCTGACGAGCTACAAAAAGCACCACAAGGACGATTACAAGGGCAACCGGAATAAAGGTCAACATTGCTTCCGGGATCCTCTTAATCGCAGCACTCCATCCTGCATTAGCCACATGATTCACAGCAATGAAGAATAGCGCAGCAAGAGAGATGATGAGGAAGAAGTAACCGTTTACCAGCAGGTTTGCCCAAAAGCGGGTGAAAGCAGGCTTGGGGTGTTCCGGGTCTTTGTGGGTTGTTTTCGGAAACAGTGTTTCATGACCGGCATTGTCAACAACCAGGTTAGGATCTACCTTATGGGCTTCCTGCGCAGCAGCGCCATGATTATCATGACCGGCATGTGTTGCAGGCTTTGCATGACTGTTTGCAGAATGTGAAGAGTCCGTAGGTAAGGTAAATACCCCCACCACAGTGAGCAGAAGGCCAATAATGGCAGCTCCCAGGGTGAACATTTTAGCTTTAGCGGGAACAACAAACTGTTCCTTGGAAATTTCGATATGATGCGCTTCGTGATGTGCCATAATGTTTCCTCCCGGATTATCTTTTTACTTCATTTGATTGATTCAGACTAGTGTCTGAAGCTACTGTTCCTGTTCCGCTTAACTCTTTCACGTAGCGAATCACTTTCCAGCGATCAAGCGGTGAGAGTACCGAAGCATGGCTACCCATGTTATTTTTTCCGTACGTAAGGGTATGGTAAATCTTTCCAACAGGAAGCGTTTTGATGTATGCATCCTGATAATTAGGCCAAACCGGTTTACCTACTTTTTCCATCACCTTGCCGTCGTTACCGCCGGTAAGACCATGACAGGGTGAACAGTAAATTTCATAGTTGTATTTGCCGCGGCCTTCAGCATCCTGTAAGTCGGCAGGCATTTGAAAACCAGTTCCGGCAGCTTCATAACCTTCATTGGTGTTGGGATAAGGATAGAAATAATCCATTTGACCTTGAGCGATAGTGCCTTTTACCGGCTCCCTCATGTTCATGCCATAAGGATTGATCAGATTCGAATCGCGTTGGTTATACGGTTCATACCCTTTTGAATCATACATGTCAGGGGCATATTCCAAACCCGGATTGTTTCCGCGGCTCTTGATACAGCTGCTGAATACAGCTATGGAAAGCACCGAAAAAGTGATGATATTGATTGTTCTCATTACGCTTTTTCTTTATTATCCAACAACTTTTTGAGTACCATTCAAACGCTCGCGCAGTTCTACCGCTCCTGTTTTGCGATAAATTGAAAGCACTTCCTGTTCGTTCACATTGCCTGCTTCAACTACAACCACCATACGATCATCTGTTTGGCGATCATCCAGAAGTTCCGGTTCAATACCGTGAGCGAGCCTGTTGCGCCAAAAGAAGAAGAAAGCCATTCCAAAGGCAGTCAGCAACACGGTTGATTCAAACATTACTGGAATCCATGATGTAGCAAAAATCAATGGCTTATTACCTACATTCATTGGCCAATCATGAACATTCATGTACCAAATCATCAGTGCAGCCAGCGAGAAACCTGTTAATCCGCATATGAAGGCGATAACCGTTAGGTTGGTTCTTTTGATGCCAATGATGCGATCCAAGCCGTGCAAAGGATATGGGGTATACACATCCAGAACAGGAATTCCATGACCTGTAAGCTCTTTGGCAGCGGCCATTACCTTCTCTTCGTCTTCATAAACACCCAGCAACATTTTTCCTCTGTTGCGGAGCATGACGTTTTTATCAATAATTCCCATGGATTATTCTCTGTTTTTAAGAATGGTTTTTAATTCTGACATGTTAATCACAGGCAGAAACTTGCTGAACAGGAAGAAACAGGTAAAGAACAGGCCAAAGGTGCCAAGGAAAATTCCTATCTCTGTCCATGAAGCTGAATACATAACCCATGATGAGGGCAGGTAATCTCTATGCAGGGAGGTCACAATAATTACGAAACGTTCAAACCACATACCAACGTTCACCACAATCGAAATCATGAAGATGAACCATGGTGTGGTGCGCGCCCACTTGAACCAAAACACCTGTGGAGAAACCAGGTTACAGAACATCATGCTCCAATAGGCCCACCAGTAAGGACCGGTAGCGCGGTTGATGAAGGCATATTGCTCGTATTCTACGCCCGAATACCAGGCTACAAAAAACTCAGTGATGTAAGCCATACCTACCATGGTACCGGTCAGCATCACCACTTTGGCCATGGCTTCTAGGTGTCCGATGGTAATGTAGTTCTCGTAGTTCATCACCTTTCTGGCAACAATCAAAAGGGTAAGAACCATACCGAAACCGGAAAAAATCGCACCGGCCACAAAGTATGGCGGGAAGATGGTGGTGTGCCAACCGGGAACGAGCGAAGTGGCAAAGTCTGTAGATACAATGGTATGCACCGACAAAACCAGAGGCGTACTTAAGCCAGCCAGAATTAACGATACAACCTCATAACGTGCCCAGGTGCGGGTAGACCCTGTCCAGCCCATGCTGAACACCCTGTACCAGAATTTACCGGCTTTGGTTTTGATCTTGTCGCGAATGGTAGCAATATCCGGAATCAAACCGAGGTACCAAAACAACAGCGATACGCTGAAATATGTTGAGATTGCAAAGACGTCCCAAAGCAGCGGTGACTGAAAATTCGCCCATAAGCTGCCGAAGGAGTTTGGCAGGGGAAGAGCCCAGTAGGCTACCCAAACCCTTCCCATGTGAAATACAGGGAAAATTGCTGCGCACATTACCGCAAAAATGGTCATAGCTTCAGCCGAACGGTTGATGCTCATCCTCCACTTCTGACGAAACAGCAGCAGAATTGCAGAAATAAGGGTACCGGCATGTCCAATACCCACCCAAAATACGAAGTTGGTGATGTCCCAACCCCACATAACACTTTTGTTGATGTTCCATACACCGATGCCGGTCCAAACCGTATAACCGATGGTCCATACCAACAGAAGCAGAAAGATAAACGAGATGACAAATCCAACACGCCAGGAAGTACTTGGCTTGTTCAGAATTGGTCTTGAAATGTCCGCCGTAACGTCGGTTGGTGTTTTCCCCCCAACGACCAGTGGCTGTCTGATGATGCTGTCGTGATTCATGTACGCTGACTTTCCTGGTTATACTGTTTCGGTGTTTCTGATTTTGGTGAGGTATTTCACACTGCTCTGAACGTTCAGTTCTTCAAGCACGTGGAAGCCGCGTTCATTGCGGTAGAGCTTCGTAATTTCACTCTGCTCGTCATTCAGGTCTCCAAACACAATGGCATTGGCAGGACATGCGCGCTGACATGCAGTTTTAACCTCACCATCATTCAGGGAACGCTTTTCGCGCTTGGCCCTGAGTTTGCCTTCCTGAACTTTTTGAATGCAGAAGCTGCACTTTTCCATTACACCGCGGGTACGAACAGTAACATCAGGATTGATTACCATCTTACCCAACTCGTTGTTGAAGTGATAATCAAAATTGCTGTTGTTGTTGTAGCGATACCAGTTGAAACGACGAACCTTATAAGGGCAGTTGTTTCCACAATATTTAGTACCAATACAGCGGTTATACGTCATCTGGTTGATGCCTTCCGTGCTGTGGGTGGTAGCCAATACAGGACAAACAGTTTCACAAGGAGCCTGACCGCAATGCTGACACATCATGGGCTGATGAACTACCTTCACATGTTCGTAATGCGCGTAAGCGGCACCTTGCTTGTTGCTCAGTTCTTTATCAAGGGCTTCTAAACCTTTTTCTTTAGTCAGATAAGCACCTTCATAATGTTCATTTTCCTTCTTAATAACGGTGCCATCGTTGCTGAAGGAATAGTAACGGTCAATACGAAGCCAGGTCATTTCCCTTCTTAGGATGATCTCCTTGCGTCCTACTATGGGCACGTTATTTTCTATGGAGCAACTCACCACGCAGGAACCACAACCGGTGCATGCATTAAGGTCAATGGCCATTGCCCACAGGTGACCGGTAGCTCCTTTCCTTCTGTATTCAGGAGTTTGCCAAACGGTATACATATGAGGTTTAGGCTCATCGTTGCCGGCTTTGGGATTCTTTTTCCAATCGGTAAAGGTGGCTTCCCTTACATGGTTCCTACCTTCTATGGTATGGTGGGTTTGGGTTTGTGCCAGTGCGTATGTGCCATCACCTTTGGAAACCTCAACACCGCGAACCACAAAACTGCGGCTGCTGCTGGTTCCCTGAAACAGCGGATATGCATTTACACCCACAGTATCCACTGCTTTTTCTGTGCTGCCTCCTACTTTACCGGCTGCAGTGCGTCCGTAGCCAAGTGCAAGGCCAATCGTTCCATTGGCTTGACCTGGCTGAATGATTACCGGAACATTATTCAGGGTAATACCGCCTGCTTTGATATTCACGGTGTCTCCCAGCTCAATGCCTTTGCTTACCGCCAGTGATTTAGGAAGTGTAACATAGTTATCCCAGCAAACCTTGCTCATCGGATCTGGCAATTCATGAAGCCATGGGTTATTCGCCATAGCACCATCCCTAAGTCCTACTTTCTGGTATAGCACCAAGTCAATCTGTCCTTCTTTTGAAACCGTGCTGTCCAAATATGAGCCTATGGCAGTAAGGTCAGAAGCATATGCCGGAACCACTGTGGTTTTAGGCTCTGAAGTGAGCACGCCGTCATGGAGGCACTGGTTAAAGCGGGTCTGGAAGTTTTCTGCACCCAGTTTTTCCTGCCATACCGTTTGCATATAGGTATAGAACGGGGAAGTCTGGAAGCGTTGGTTCATGATCTGCTTATCAGCCATTGGATCCTTTTCAGGAGACAGAACACCAACGGACCAGCTCAACAGGCTCAATTGCGCCTGGCGGGTATTGAACACAGGGCTGATTACCGGTTGGGTGAAATGAAACTGGCCGGCTTTGGGCTCAGCATCGCTCCAGCTTTCCAGGAAATGGTTGTCAGGGCATACATAAGCACAGGCTGATGCTGTTTCGTCTTTTGAAGAGGCCGTTGAAACAGAAAGTTTAAGCTTACCTATGGCTTCTTTGATGGCTTTACCTTGATGGTGGCTGTATACGGGATTTACGTTGTAGAAGATAACCCCGGAAACTTTACCGGAATTAATATCGGCCAACAGCGTATCCATGTCGCGGTCAACAGCTTTAAACTGATTGCTGTGGTTATCAAGGTCGATGGTCTGACCATAGTTACCCAGCATCATATTGATGCCGTTCACGATCATTTGAAGCTTGGCATCGTTTGAACCACTGATTACTAAGCTCTTGCCTGCGTTTTTCAGCAGCATTTCTGCTGTTTGAGCGATGCTGTTACCTGCCAGCTCCCCGGAAGTTGCTACAGGAATCTGCTTCCCTCCTTTAGCCTGGGCAATTTTGTTGTACAGCGCTGCCAGGTAAATGCCTTCATTTCCGGATTTCATAGGGAAACGGTCATCGGCATTGGTACCTGTAAGGCTCAAATTGCTTTCAAACTGAATATGCTTGCTCATTTCCTTGCCTTGGGCAGGAACACGATTGCGCACATAAGACTTCGTAAACTCTACCGGAGAAATCCAGGTTCCCAGGAAATCAGCGCCGAAGCTGACAATCACCTGAGCTCTATCGAAGTAATACGATGGGATAAGCTTTTTGCCAAAATCAGTTTCATTGGCTTCCAATATACCGCTGTATGAAACTGAGTCCCACATAATGTGGCGTGCAGTGGGGTATTTACCGGTGAAATCGGCTATAGTTCTGAGGGTAGAAGGACTGTGGTTACTTCCACTTACGATGGCAATTCCAGAACCGGCAGCAGCTAGATCGTTCAGGCTTTTGCTGATTTCAGCATCAATCGTAGTCCAATCACTTTCAGAACCTTTTTTAAGTGGATTAGCCAGACGCTCATTGTCGTATAGCGACAAGATGCTGGCCTGGCCAACGGCACAAAGGCTGCCCTTCGCTTCAGGGCTCCTGTCGTTGCCATTGCTGACCAGGGAACGGCTGTTGCCGTCCAGTTTTATTGGTCGACCTTCGCGGGTCTTTACTTCAACACCGCAGGCGGTAGCACAGGCGCCGCAGGTGGAAGAATAGTAAAGCGGCACACCCGGAGTGATTTCCTCGGGTTTAACCAGATAAGGAACAGCGTTGCGTATGGGCGCCTTAAAACAAGATGCCAATGTTACAGCAGTTACGCTGAATCCAAAATATTTCAGGAAGTCCCGGCGGCTGGAGTTGAGTTCGAAGTTGCTTTCTTCCAAAACTTCCTGAAGCGGAAGGTCTTCTGCAAATTCATTCTTCTGTGACGTTGTAAACGCCTGGTCGCGTAACAACTCGTCTTCACCCTTCCAGTATTTTACTGATGGAGCCATGTATCTTCTAAGGTTTTTTCGGGTTAATGTTCATTAATAATGGCACTTGGAACATTCCAGACCGCCATTCATTCCGGCTGTTACTACAATGCGTCCGTTCTTGTCTTTGTATTTGCTCTTATCACCATTTTTGGCAATATCAGCCTTCACCTTTTCATGAAGCTTTTCGTAATAATCATTATGCTCCACCTGGATACCTGTTTGCCTGTGGCAATTGATACACCATCCCATAGTCAACTGTGACCATTGCTGTACTTTTTCCATTTTTTGTACGGGACCGTGACAGGTTTGACAACTCAAACCGGCAACATTTACGTGCTGAGAGTGGTTGAAATATGCATGGTCCGGCAGGTTGTGTATGCGAACCCAGCGCACCGGACGGGGATTTTTACCGTAAGCCTCGTTTGCAGGCTTTTCAGGATCGTAATCCAGAGCGGCATAAATTTTCTTGATTTCGGGTGAAATTTCACCTTCATATTTATCACGGGCCTGAACAGCTTTGTGGCAATTCATACAAGTATTCAGGGCAGGAATGCTGGCACTCTTGCTCTTATCAGCAGAGCTATGGCAATATTTACAATCAATTCCGTATTGGTCTGCGTGGATTTTGTGCGAGAAGTTGATGGGTTGATCTGGGGCATAGCCTTTCTGCACACCTACTTCGGTGATTCCGTATTCGTAGAATTGTACAAAACCCAAAATACCGAAAATGGAGAAGGCGAACATGGTCAGCACCACTGGATTCATGCGTGCCAGAGGACCTGGAAGCAAACGCTGGATGATGTTTCCTTTGGGCGCCTCTTCTTCCTGACCTTGACCTGCGGCAGCCAGTCGGTCCAAATCGCGTTTCACGCGTGCCAGAAGCAGGAACACCACCAGGAACAAACCTATCAACGCGAGCAGTACATATAAGGTGCTGTCGGGTGTCTGATCGGACTTGCTCTCACCACCTGGGGGAACCACTGCTTTTTTAGGCGCTTTGGCTGATTCCTCCTTTACGTAGGCGATGATGCTTTTAATATCTGTTTCAGCTAAACTGCCGAAAACAGGCATGATGGAACCTCCGTTGTCGTTAAACACCTGGAGCGCCTGAGCATCGCCTGATTTCCGCAGGGCTTCATTGTTCTTGATCCATTTCAACAGCCATTCTTCACTACGCCTAAGGTGCACGTCTTTCAGAGCAGGGCCTGCGCCTCTATTCTGTATTCCGTGACATGAAGCGCAATTGGCGTCGAAAATTTCTTTACCTTTTTTGGCATCCTGGGCATTCATCGAAGGAAGTGCCGCAAACAGGGCCACAAAACCCGCCAGGCGGAATTTTGATTGGAGCTGGTGTAAAACCCTCATAAGTCCTTTAAAAACGTTCTTTTCAGACCTTTTTCAGGGTGCAAATATATACGGGGGCTGAAGCCGCGGGAAAGAAATTCTTAACACAAAAGGGAATTTGGAATCTGTCTAAAGTGAAATCGTAAATTATTGATTATCAATAGTTTACGAAGCATGTCAAGTCCATGAAATCCCCAAGTGCTTCTGCCATCATAAGGCATTGTCCACTTTAGGCCACCACTGTTTCAGCAAGCTTTCCGTTCTGCCTCTCAAAAAGCTGCTGGTGAAGCACTTCTGCTAATGTGCGTAATTTGCAGCAAGAAACCATGAACCCTAACCTGGATCCAAACAGCGAGCGGATGAACCATAATGAAAAAGACCTGGAACGGGTGCTGCGGCCGGACCGCTTTGATGAATTCCAGGGCCAGGAAAAAGTTCTGGAAAACCTGACGGTATTTGTTCAGGCGGCAAAACTCCGCGGTGAAGCCCTGGATCATGTGCTACTGCACGGACCTCCCGGTCTAGGTAAAACTACCCTGAGCCAGATTGTGGCCAATGAATTAGGAGCCAGCCTGAAAATCACCAGTGGACCGGTACTGGAAAAACCCGGTGATTTGGCCGGCTTGCTTACCAACCTGGAAGAAGGCGATGTGCTGTTTATTGATGAAATCCACCGATTGAGCCCTGTTGTCGAAGAATATTTGTATTCGGCCATGGAAGATTATAAGATTGACATTATGATTGACACTGGCCCCAGCGCGCGCAGTGTTCAAATCAATCTGAATCCCTTCACCCTTGTGGGCGCTACCACCCGTTCAGGTTTGCTCACGGCACCACTTCGCGCACGCTTTGGCATCACCTTCCGACTGGAATATTACAAGGCTTCTACCCTTGCTGGCATTTTGAAGCGGTCTGCAGGCATTATACAAACACCTCTGGAAGAAGACGCAGCCATGGAGATTGCCCGTCGCAGCAGGGGAACTCCGCGCATAGCCAATGCACTTTTACGGCGCACACGCGACTTTGCCCAAATCCGCGGAAACGGAATCATCTCACTTGATATTGCACAGTATGCGCTTCAGGCACTGCATGTAGATGCGCATGGTCTAGATGAAATGGACAACAGAATCCTGCTTACCATCATAGACAAATTTAAAGGCGGGCCGGTGGGCATCAACACGCTGGCTACCGCCGTTGGAGAAGAATCGGGAACCATTGAAGAAGTGTACGAGCCTTTTTTGATTCAGGAAGGCTTTTTGATGCGCACCCCCCGCGGTCGTGAGGTTACCGAACAGGCCTATCGGCATCTGGGGCGTATGCGGCATCCGGGTTCACCCAATCTTTTTGACCAGGGTTAACATGAATGCCTCGGAAAGGAGCCGCTCCGTGAAACTATGGGCTCAGGAACTGGGCTTCATGTTTTGTGGTATTTCAGTGGCGCGTAAACTGGATGAAGAAGAAAAACATCTGGAAACATGGCTGAATAAAGGATATCAAGGAAGGATGCAATACCTGGAACGCCATGCAGATGTGCGCCTGGATCCGAGATTGCTGCTGCCCGGTGCGAAGAGCGTTATCAGCCTTGCATTGAACTACTTCCCGAAAGAAGCACAAAGAGCAGATGCCCCGAAAATTGCCCGTTATGCCTACGGCCGCGACTACCATAAAGTGCTGAAAAAAAAACTGAAGGCATTGCTTCAACACATTCAGGAAACGTTTGGCACCGTGCAAGGCCGGGTATTTGCCGACAGCGCCCCAATTATGGAGCGCAAATGGGCTGAACTGTCGGGTTTAGGCTGGATAGGAAAAAACGGATTGTTGCTAACGAAAAATGTCGGTTCGTATTTCTTCCTCGCGGAAATCATCACCGACCTTGAACTGGAAGCCGATGGTCCTGTGAAGGATTATTGCGGCACCTGCACCGCCTGTATAGATGCCTGCCCCACCCAGGCCATTCTGGACCATAAAACTCTGGATGCCGGTCGTTGCATCAGTTATCTGACCATCGAGCTGAAAGATGCCATTCCAACTGCTTTCAAGGGGAACATGCAAAACTGGATGTTTGGATGTGACATATGCCAGGAAGTATGCCCATGGAACCGGTTCAGTAAACCACATCAGGAACCCGATTTTGAACCCCACCCTGAACTGCTTTCAATGGACAAGGAAGCGTGGGAAGACATCACAGAGGAGGTGTTTCAGCGTGTTTTGGGCACATCGGCTGTGAAGCGTACTGGTTACTTGGGATTGAAACGCAATTTGATATTCCTGCGTGAAGACCGCCAGGAAACTATGGCAAGCCCAGAGGAGTAACAGGTCAATCCTTGCGATCCTTGCGTTTCTTCTTGCTTTTGCCAATGCCCGAACTCATACCAAAGTAAAAGTTAAATCCATTGAAGCCAGTTTTCTTAAAGCTGGTGAACAGGTTGTCGGTTCCAAAAAACACAGGGCCCAAACGGAGGAAGGCCCCCAGACCTGCATCCGTGTAATCGTTGTTTAAGGATACTGGTACGGAAATTTCAAAAAGGCGAGATTCAAAGCGCGGCATCACCACAATTCCCGAAGGCCTTCTGAAATTAACGCTGGACCGACTCACAAAACTCTGGTTCCACAGCATACCAAGGTAAAAAGACCTAAACAGGTTATAATCGAGCTGAACCGAAAGAGTACTGGGCATATTCACGCGGAAACTGTTCTGTTGTTCTTTGTAGTTCAGATTTCGTTGTGCGTAACCTTTCATCCAATCCAGACCCTGCTCAACACCTTGCTGGAATGCGGCACTAAAGGCACTGTCCTCGTTAAACAGCAAAGGGGTGGAACGGGAAACCGAATACGAAGTCACGTTCTTTTTATATTTAATCCCGCCCATATCCAACAGCGATACCCCAAGTCGCAGCAAGTATCGGTTCTTACCCTGCATCGCTTCAGTAAATTCAGGCCTCCATTCCATGGTTGCACCCAGATCGTAGCCGATGCCAAAACCATTCATATCGGGTTTAGGAAGAGACGACGACAAAATCCCTTTACTCAGGTTCTGAATGAAAGCTGAGTTTGAATATCCCAATTCCATGTCCATTCTGTTGATGCGCAAGGAATCGAGGTTCCGCACATCCAGCTCCAGTCCCTTATTGTTCAAATAGAGTGAACCAATACCAAACAACGCCTTCACTGTCCCCCCTACTTTCAGGTAACGGCTTTTTTTATTGATCAGCACCAATGCCATGGTACCGGATATTTCCTGAAATGAATTCATGTTCAGGTTAAATGAGTTGTCGCCGCTCAGGGCCTGCTGATAGGTTGTGTCAATTCCGCGCCGCAGGGTGCGCGCCAGCTGTTCATCTACATTATTCAGGTTTATACCCAGCCTGGTGCGCAATCCTGCACCAACGGCAAGCCTCTTGGATAAGCTGACCATGGCGGAAGGACCTCGCCACTCCAAATTGTAAGCCACATTCTTTGGCTTACCGTTGAGCTGTTCTACCATCCATGAGTCGTCCCATTGAATCTGCCCTGATGAATTTTTCGCACTAGCCGGAACCGTACCCCGTATCAACTGTGTCAGGGTGAATGGTAATTCAAGACTCAGGTAATCATTGTAAAATGAGGTACCCAAAGCAGTAAGGTTCACATGCAGTTTATACCTGGAATCTGCAATAGAAGATGGATTGATGTACATCCCATGAACGCCCTGAAAATTACTGATGTTCAACCCGTAAAACGATTGAGCCCTGAGGGATGTTAAGGCCAAGAAAAACACTACCGATAAGGCAGTGGCGTTGGTTCTGAAGAATCTTTGTTTCTGTTGCATGAAACTGTTAAATAATAACGCAAAATAAGCAATTGACTTATCAATCAAACTTGCTGGTGCTGAATATCTGCACCTGCAGCTTCGCATGAAGTTTAGAGATAAACCAATGACTATCAATCATTTACAGGCATATTTAGCCTGTAATAAAATATTTGGCATAGTTATTGCTAAGCCCCCTGTAATGAAAAAAGTCTGGATAAGCCTTGTTTTCATCTCCTTCACGCTGGCCGGTTTTGCCATGTTAAAACCGAAGCACCAGGGTGTCGCAGCACAAACGGGTCCTGACAGCATTGTCCGCACCACAGCAGATTCACTCTTTATAGATTCAGTGAACCTTCGTTTATCGCTCAAGGAGATCCCACCAGCCCGTTCAATGCATCAGGTTGCCCGATTTGTTATTGGTCACTGGGCGAAAGTTTTTACCGTTATCAAACTACAGGAAAGCGGAGCTGACGGTAAAAACAGCTACCTGGCTGTTGAATTCAACAACCTCACAGGCATGCGGATGCCGGGAAACAGCCGCCCCACAACGGCAATTGGAAAAACCAAAACCAATTACGCCATCTTCAGCTCGTGGTATGGCTGCATGGTAGACTTCCATTACTATTTGGAACATACCCTCACGTTATTCAGAAAAGAACATAAACGCGAGCCGAAGGACGAATATGAGGTTATTGACTTCATGTTCGGCTCTTACAACCCTTACAGCAGTTGGAAAAAGGATATTTACTGGCTTCTGAAGAACTACCGATTTGAGTAATCAGGCATGTCCGTATTTACGGCGCATACGAAGCAGAAACAAGAATGCCGCAAGTGTACAGCAAGCGGCCATGGCAAAAAGCGATGGCAGTCTTTGATTGTCGTTTGCATAGTAAAAACCACCGCCAAGACCTCCAATGGTAATGCCCAGCTCCAGGGCAATGTACAGTGTAGCCAGCGACCTTCCTTTCTTTTCAGGCTGACTTAGGTCTGTAGTCCAGGCAAACAATGCCGGTGCATTAAAACCCTGTCCAAAACCAAACAAAACTGCAGAGGTGATGAATCCAGCCGTGCCCAGGTTGAGCGACAGCAGCAGCAAACTCAGGGTGAGCAATCCTGTTCCGATAAATACCGACAGCATTCTCCCGAAGCGATCGGCCAGCCTTCCGGAAATGAGCCTTACCAGCAGAGATGCTAAGATATACACACTCATGTACACCCCTTTATTGGAAAAACCCAGCGCTGCGGTATAATCAGGGATCACGGTCAATACCACGCCCAATGAAGCGCAAACCAGCACCATGATTACGGATGGCACCCATACATCTGTATCCAGCACATTGCGCCATTCAATAGCCAGCAAGTTCCGACTGAAGCGCTGCCTCCGCCAAAGTGTTTCAGGCAGGCGGAAAAACATGAATAAAGCAGCAGCAGCAGCGGCGGCAGAAACGATATACATCCAATCGCGTGACAGGTAAGTTGCTGCCAATGGGCCGATGGAGAAACCGATGGCTGTTCCCACGTTGCTCAGTAACCCATGAATACCCATAGCCTCTGCCCTTCTGGAGGGATGCACACTATCAGCAATGAAGGCGGTACTGCCTGTTGGGGTAAATCCGGTACTCATCCCATGCAACAATCTCAATGCAAAGAACATCGAAACCACTTCCACAAAAGGATAGCATAAACCGCACAACATGGTTGCCAGGGCGCCAAGCATCATGACAGGTTTTCGTCCGATGCTGTCTGTAAGCACGCCGCTGAATGGCCTCGAAATCAATGCCATCAGGGAAAATACCGGAATCACTAATCCCTTCAGGTCGGGCCTTCCCAACTCGGTAAGGTGCTGATTAAACTCCGGTACGGGAAGGTTAAAACTGCAAAAAAACAAGAGGGAACCCAGACTCATCATCCAAAACTGCCTGGGAAAGGGGATGCGTTCAGTCATAGCGTGCCACCAATGGCATCTTCCTTCCGCCTCCGAAAGCCTTTTCAGTAACCCTTAAAACCGGAGGAGCTTGAAATCGCTTATACTCGCTCCTGTTCACCAACTGAAGCACCCTGTTCACCAAAACATGGTCAAAGCCCTGTGCAATAATTGAAGCAGCGCCCATGCGCTTTTCGATATACAACTTTAGCACGGCGTCAAGCACTTCATAGGGAGGCAGCGAATCGCTGTCTTTCTGATCCGGTCTTAATTCCGCACTTGGCTCCTTGGTAAGTATGGCTTCAGGGATAAGGGTTCCTTGTTTGTTCAGGTAAGCGGCCAAGGCGTAAACCGTTGTTTTGTAGACATCACCAAGGGGGCTTAGGCCACCGCACAAATCGCCATACAGGGTGCTGTATCCCACCGCCATTTCACTTTTGTTGGATGTATTCAGCAGCAGGTGGCCGAATTTATTGCTCCACCCCATGAGCAGTTGGCCTCGAATCCTTGCCTGCAGGTTTTCTTCGGTCAAATCGAAAGGCAGGCTTCCGAATGCAGGCTTCAAGGCATTGAGGGAAGCGTCAAACACATCGGCGATGGGAATCACCGTATAGGGGTTTCCTAGGTTCTGGCAAAGATTCACCGCATCTGCAACTGAACCTTCGGATGAAAAGCGAGAAGGCAGCAACAGGGCCTGCACCTGTTCAGGGCCCAGGGCCTTACAGGCCAGGGTTTGAACCACAGCACTGTCAATACCTCCCGAGGAACCAAGCACTAACCGTTTAAAGCCGTTCCTGGTGCAATATTCCCGAATCCCAAAAACCAATGCATCACTGAGCACATGAAGGTATTCCGGACTTTCCGATGGTTCATGTTCGGCACCAATTCCTTCGGAGCTGAGCTCCACATATGCCAGGGCTTCCTGAAAACGCGGCATTTCCAAAACTACATTGCCATGGGCATCTACAACCATGCTGTTCCCGTCGAAGATCAGTTCGGCATGGGCTCCCACCTGGTTAACATAAATTAGGGGCATCTGAAAACGCTGTGCATTGTCTTTGAGAACCGCTTTGCGCTTCATCGCCTTTCCGACCTGAAACGGCGATGCCGAAGGATTGATCAGCAAGGTGGCACCCTGCGATGTTAAATCGGACAATGGCACCCTGGAATAGGAAAAATCATTGTGTTGATCCCAGAGGTCTTCGCAAATCAATATCCCTGCACACACCCCTTCAACATCCACAGGATGTACTGAAGGAGCGGGTTCGAAATAACGGGCTTCATGAAATACATCGTAGGTGGGAAGCAGGCTTTTATACTGAACAGAGGCTATGTGCCCATCTTTGAGCAGATAGGCTGCATTATACAAGGCCCTGCCCTTTCCTTTATTCACGGCAATGGCGCCCAATACACAGGAGATTCCATGGCAGGATTCAGCAATTTCCTGCACGCTGTTCAGGCAGGCCTCTACAAACCAGGGATAATCCAGCAAATCCTCCGGCGGATATCCGCATACAGCCAATTCACTGAACACAATCAGATGTGCACCTGCGGTCCTAGCCTCAGCGATGGCATTCAGTATTTTAGTTCTGTTGCCAACAAAGTCACCAATATGATAATTCAGCTGGGCAAGGCAAATCTTCATGCACTCCCTATTTCAGAAAAACACACCCACATTCAGCGACATCAGGTTGTTGCGGCCTGTAGCAGCCTTATCCCTGAGAAAATCATTCAAACCGTTGTCAAAGCGAAGACCGAAATTCAACATGGTATTGCCGCTGATTCTATATTCTACACCGGCGCCGATAACCATGGAAAAACGCAATACCGACACATCATCCTTATACACTCCTTTGCCCCCCTGACCGTTAAAATCGTTATCGGTGCCATTAGGACTGTATTTCTCGCCCACAAAAACGGGGTCTGACCAGGTTCTTACTAAATTGTTTATGAGGAAGGAAGGAGCAAAACCCAGCTGCCCGTACCAAACATACTTTCCAATTTCATTGGTTTTCAACTTTAATGAAACAGGCAGCTGTATGTATTGAAGCCTGTAGCCAAAAGAAACATCTGCATAGCGCTGTCCCAAACCATTGCGATAGTATATCAGGGTATCCTGGTGGGCTACAGCAATAGACATGCTGCTTACCAAGACCTCTGCGGCCAGGGCATAATTGTCGGTAAAAGAATTTTCCGCCATAATTCCGTAGGAAAAACCTAAACCCAGTCCATCATATTGAACTTCATCCGACAAGCCATGCATCCATGAAAAATTTGGCGATGCTTTAAATCCCATACGAAACTTCCTGGCCGCGGGCGGCAAGGTTTTTTGTTGCGAAACGGCCTCATGAGACATCAAACCTAAACAAGCCAACATCAGGAACCCTTTTCTTTGCAGGCTGATTCTTCTGAACATGGTTGCGAAGTTCTTAAAAAAATACGGTACGTGGTTAGGGCTTTCCCTAATGTTGGGTGCATGCGGTGTTCCTGAACCCAAATACGAGGTGCAGGATGTATTTTCTGCTATGCATGTGGTTTCATCGAAGGAGCTGGACTCGGGAAGCTACCAGGCCTTACGACGCCAATACGGGGTGTTTTTTGATTACTATACCCAAGAGGTGCTGGGCTTGTGGACGCCTTCTGACTCGGTTACTGCTGCCCGGTTGAACTTCTTCAACAAGCGCAATCGCTTTGTTTACGAGCGTCTGAAAGGAGCAGATAAGGTTCTGAAGCTTCAAACCCGCGACTTAGGCAAGGTGCTAGCAGCCTGGAAAAAGCACTTACCTTCCGATTCGCTGCCATTGATTTATGCCTACTACTCGCAATTCAGCAACTACTTCACCCTGGCTGCGCCTGTTGAACGGGGCAAGGTTGCGGTAGGATACAGCGTGGAAATGTTCCTGGGCGACACCTTTACCGGTTACCGAAGCCTACAACTTCCGCAGTGGTATGGACGCTTTACCCGCCCAGAACTGGTGCCACCCATGCTGGCCATGGCCTACCTCAATTACCTTTACGACAGCAGCAATACCAGAAACAATATGTTGGGTGAAATGATTTACTATGGAAAATTGCTCTATGCTACGGCCACTTTGGCTTCATGGATGGAAGCTGCTGATATCGCAGGCCTGAAAAAAGAAGAATGGAAGTGGTGTTTGGAGGAAGAAGCCAACATCTGGAAGCATTACCTGGATGCTCAAATACTATACAGCAGCAACCGCATGGAATACGGGCGCTATTTCATCGAAGGAAACGAAACCAAAGGCAGCGGTATTCCTGAACATTGCCCACCGATGATTGGTCGTTGGACAGGCTACCGCATTGTTGAAGCCTACATGAAGAACAACAATGGCCTGAGTTTGCGCGATTTAATGCTTTTGAACAATCCGGAACAAATACTCAGAGAATCAGCCTATAAACCAAAATGATACAGCCCTTTTCTCCTCCGGATTTCAGCCCCCAAAACCCCGATTTCCGGGAAGAACTCGAACACATTTTAAAGGGGCAATACTTCATGAAGCATATCGGATTCCAGTTGGAACATGTAGAAAACGGCAAGGCTGAGGGCTATATCGTACTAGGTGAGCAACATTTGCAACAACATGGTTATCTGCACGGTGGCGTTAGCGCCACCGTATGCGACTTGGTTATGGGCTTTGCCGCCTGGTCCTTGATACCCAAAGGCTACGGTGTGGTTACCGCAAACCTGAACATCGACTACCACTATCCCGGGTTAGGCCGCAAGTTATTTGGCCGCGGCAGGGTGGTTAAAACGGGCAATATGCTGCACTTCTGCGAAGCGGAATTATGGCTTGATGAAGGTCCGGTGGTAGTGCGCGCCAGCTCCATCATGAGCACCGTTGTCAAACCCCTAAACCCCTAAGCACCGTTTTGATACTTCTTTAAAAGCAGCATCACCTCGCGGCTGCCTGATGCCTTGGCCCATTGCCGAAGCTTTTTATGTTCTTCTCTGTTCAGTCCATTCCAGGCGCCTCGTTCCAACAAGCATTTGCACAAGTCTAAATCTGCTTTGCGCACCGCCTCGAACAATGGTGTTTCCCCATTTTTATCGCGTATGTTCACCACAGCGCCAGAGGCCAGCAACTGCTTCACAATGGCTGCAGCGCCCAGGATAACAGCATGGTGCAGGGCCGTTAATCCTTCCGCATCCTGGCTGTTTAGGTTTACGCTGCTGCAGCGAAGCAAGTGGTTCAGCGCTGGCCGGTTCCGCTTCAGCACCAACAGGTGAATTAATGGCAAACCCTGTCCATCGCGCTGATTCAGGTTAAAGCATGTGGTGCTGCATGCCATGGTGATAATCGTATCCAGCAGCAGCTGATTGTTGGATTTCGCGGCCAGAAACAATAACTCAGAATCGGTGCCACACAGCAAATCCAAATAGGGTACATACGCGGCCATGTAGGACCATTGACCGGTGGTAAGGGCATTTTTAAGGTTTGCCTCCGTAAGTATACGCCGCGCCTCAACGGGCAATACCGAAAGCCGTTGAACAGCATTCCCGAACAGCCTTAGATCAATATCTGAAGTGTCAACAAATCCGATATGTGGACCGGGAATTAATATTCCACCAACAACACCCTGTTCATCCAGCACCGCACTTCCAACTGCCGCCTGCGGAAACTGTTCGGCCAGGAACAGTGATTTGGTTCCTTCATCAGCCAAAACCGATAAATCCTGTCGGGTTCCGTCATCCATGCAGCAACTCAGAAGAAGATGGAAAGGCGAAGCGCCGAAATTCAGTTTAAACGCCGGCATCCCTGACGGCCTGTCTATTTGAAGCAGCGCATAATTCTCGTCCATTCCACGAACACCTGTCCAAGCTTCAGCCCTTACGGAAGCAATCCGGAATACCGAAGAATCCGGAATTGGGGACCCCAGCGCGGCTGCCGGAATCCATACAAGCGCCTGGCCGCTTGTCAGCGCGCTCCGGTGCAGGCTGCTGCCTGCAGTAAGCAGCAAATCAGGAGCAACAAGAAAGGCTGTTCCCAAGGGTTTGTAGGGATGCTGTTTGGCTGAGGAATATCCTTCATTCCAACGCCATACTCCGAATGCAGGCGGCTTAAATGCCTCAGCAGGATATAGATATCCTGTGGTACCGGTGCAGCCAGCAACAGACCTCTTTGGGGAAGGCCAGCCTGAACCGATAGGCGTTGCTTGTTGCGCCAGGCCTGAAGATAAAATCAGACATGCACAAAGCAGGCAGGAATACCGAAGATACCATTGCATATCGCCACCGGGCACTTGCCCTGAATTTCTCAATCCAATAGCACCTGGAGCAAAGGTTGTACCGCTTTATCGGCGTTTGCTTCCAGTGTCCATGCCGCCCTACTGACCTTTTCTGGGCGAAGCATGATGGTGCGCATGAGCCCAGCGCGGTTCACAAGCACTTCGGTTGGCTGATCATTTGTAAGCAGTCGGTTTACCTCTTCTATTGAATTTCCAACGCGGCGCCCGTCAATTGCAACCAGCTCATCCTGCACATTCAGTCCACCTTTCCAGGCTGGTAAATCGCGTTCAACATATTTCACCATAAGTCTGCCGTTTTCAAAAGCCGTACTGATGCCCAAGGTAGTTTCCGTTTTACCCGGATTCTGCGCTTTGATTCCCGCTTTGGCGAGTATTCCAGCATAATCGGGTATTTCGGTGCTTTCAACCAGGCCTCGGATTTCAGCGCCAAGCCCAACACCCCCTATGGCATCAATGGTTTCGTAAAATTCATCATTGCTGAAACCGCGCTCCGGCCTATTGAGGTATTGCTGCCAGAGTGACTTCATCACATCGTCGAGGTTGCGACTCCCCTTAGTTCTGGATACAATGTTAGCGTCCAGAAGAAATGCCAGCACCTGCCCTTTCCCATAGTAACTGATGGTCGTATTGCGGCTATTTTCGTTCGGGCGGTATTCACGGATCCAGGCATCATGGCTGCTTTCTGCCAGCGACTGATAAAACCTTCCGGGACGCTGTTCCAAATCGTTGATGGCAGAGGCCATTTTCTCCAGATAGGCTTCTCGGGTATAGAATCCGGCTCGACGCAGGATGAGTTCATCGTAATAGCTGGTAATTCCTTCGGCCACCCACAGCATATCGGTATGATTTTCCTTGCTGTAGTCGAAGGGCCCCAGAGGTTCAGGCCGGATGCGCTTCACATTCCATAGGTGCAGGTATTCGTGTCCGCATAACCCTAAAAACTGTTTGTATCGGGAGGGATTATTCCATTGCCAGCGAGGCATCATTACCGTGCAGGAATTGGCGTGTTCCAGACCACCTCCCCCGGCTTCTGTGTTTAACACAATAAACAGGTAATTCTTACAGGGATGATGCCCGAAAATGCCCGTGGTGGTATCGCAGATGACAGTAAGGTCGCGCACGAAAGTACCCATGTCCTGATTGCCGGACCCCACTACGGCCACCGTATGGGGAACACCCTGCACCTTAAAATCAACGGTTTCATAATTTCCGGCGATGAGCGGAGCATCTGCTAAATCATCGTAATGTTCAAATGAGAATATGCCGGGCTTGAGTTCCGGTAATGCCACATTCATCTGCTTCCAGGCTGCGGGCAAGTGTACTTCGAGTATTCCCGGCAGATGTTTCATTTGTTCTACCAGCATAAACACGGAAGTTTGGTGCAGAAATGCCATATCCGCATCAATAAAAGATGTGCGCACCGACCATTCAAATGCATACACCTTATAGCGCACAGAGAGTGATTTCAGTCCTTTCACAGGAAACTGCCAGGTGTTCTTGTCCGTTCTTTGCGGTGTTAGCGGCTTCCCATCGGCTTCAGCCTGCACCTGCTCCACACTTTTGGCGAACTCACGCAACAGGTAGCTGCCCGGAGTCCATGATGGCATGCGCAGGTCCAGCACCTGCTCCTTGAAACCGCTAAGCTCCATACTTACTTCGGCATAATGCGTATGGGGTTCAGGGAAGGAAACACGATATTTTATTTGAGGCGTGGCAAAGTGCTCCATGATGGTCATGCTTGTAATGAACAGCGTCAGTAAGGTGCGGCGCATGCGTGCAAAATTAAGTAGCTTGCCGGCAATTCAACGGCTCATGAATTTCAGATTGATTGCCTGTGTCCTGATATGCTTCGCGACTTCCTGCAGTTCGGATAACAACCCACTGCTCAAGCAATGTGAGCTGGAGCTCGACTCCCTGGAAACTGTATTGGCTCAGAACCCCGGCTTTGCTGCTTCGAACACCAACAGCTTTATGGTATTGCGCGAGCGGATTCACGGCCGGCTGGATGCGCTGAGTAAAGACCAAACCCTAAGTGCTTCAGCGTTGGAGCAGCGTGATTTACTGGCCATCCGAAGCAGCGTGTTGTTCACCGCGGCCATGGAACAGGCGCTGGAACTGACCCGAAAACAATCAGACAGCCTGAACAAGCTTCGCAACAGTGCTACATCAGGCAACTGATGCTTGCAGAAAACGCACTCAGTCGCCGTACTCCAGCTCCAGCTTTGCGCTTTGCAGTTCGGACCGGGCGTGTTGATCGCCTAGCCTGGCAGCTGCGGCAATCCCCTGTTCATAAACTGCCATAGCCTGATCCTTTACCCCATCCTTCTCCATCAATTTCCCCAGATGGTAATAGGTAGCCACATAATCGGGATGTTGTTCCAGCAACCATTCCAGCAGGCGCCTGGCTTCAGTGGTATTGCCTGCGGAAAGATGTTCCTGCGCCAGTGCATAGTTCAGGAATGGATCCTCGGGTGATTCCTTAAGGAAGCCCAGCAGTTGGATCATGCGCGGATTCATAAGGCAAAACTAAGGGCTTTCCCCGCATGCCGAAGCGCCTCACCCGAAACAGCATCCATGTGAGCAACAGAATTAATACCATTGCAGTAATGAACAGTTTCTTATATCGTTCCAGTGTGGATTCCTGTTGATGTGCCTGTGTTTGTAGTGCGGCTATAGTGCTTTGATGTTGTCGGTCTTTTTCCACGCCTTCCGTATGATGCCTCAGACACAAGGAATCCACCGCGCGCTTCAGGCTGTCAACCCGGCGATAGGGTGTGGAATCCAACACAAACCAACAGGTGGGCATGGTAATTCCGCTGAACACCGAAGGCGGCAAGGGACAAGGCGATGGAAAGTACGGTGGCGAACTGTTTAATACCTGAAACTTCCCCAGCGTGTCTGGTACAACTTCCGCCACCTGTATTTGGCCATTCATGCCTGCGGCGAACAGCATCAACATCAGCATCAGCAACAAGTGCTTCATTTTCCTGTTTTGTAGTAATTGATGTGAAGTTTGCTGCTTCCTGATTTCAACATGGTACCACTTTGCTGAATCCTTTGCTCCTGTTGTTTTTCTTCGTGCAACAGTTCATCCAGAAACGCCAGTACTGTGGAAGCAGTGACGCTCACTACGGCGCCGGAAGTAATGGCCTCCACGGCAGCAGATTTCAGCAGGTTTGCCGATTGCTGACGGAACAGCTTATTATTGGCAAATAAGTCGCAGGAGATAATACTGTCGCCGGTAACAGCCACAAAGCCTATATAGCTTGTATCTTCAGCCATCAACTGGTTAAAATGTTGCAAGTAGGCCGGCAGGTCTTTATTTATTTTATCTGATTGGGCAATGGCGGTATAAGTACCGGTTCCGCTGCCAGTGCCGGCTTCGCGGTTTTTCACGGCTACCTTGCTCCATACCTCTCCCTGATTCTTTTCCACTACGGCGGCCTTGCGCACTGAAGGAGAAGTCACCCCGAAGGTATTGTTAAAGGTGTATCCGCTGCCGTTGGGTGTCCACCGTCCGCGCTCCACACAAAACACCGGAACCTGAACAGGCCCCGAGTTGGGCAGCAGCAACATATCCTTGGCAACCACCCGATCCTGTTTCCCTCCAGTAACGACCTCTCCTGCCAGTACAAGCACGGTATCCTTGCCTTTGTTCTCGAATACCAGCGTGTTCACCGTTCCACCCTGAAGTTCGCTCACCACCACGGCACCTTTAGTGAGGGCATCTTTAAAACTGGTATAGTTCCCAAGTCCCCTGTGCGCCTTTACAAATTCAGGTTCCGATGATATCATGTACAATCTGAGGTTCCCAAACGTAAACTTCTGTTCTTCTGCGCTCAACTCCTGTTTGATTTTAGTACCCTGATCGCCAAAAGCCCAGGCATAGTTTGCATTCGTGGATCCGTTTGCCTGATTGCTGATGCGGTATACAGTATCGGCAGAGGAAATCTTGTTCTTGAAAAGCTTCAGATCTTCCTTGTTATACTGAGCCTTTGCGCTGCCAGCGGCCATAATGGCACCCAGAAGAAGGAATCTTGACATGTTGGTGGAATGGTTCATTTTTTCAGAAATATTTGCTCAAAACTGACGGTTCTTTTCCTGGCCTTTTGAACCAATGAGCCAAACAGGCTTTTGAATGAGTCAATGTGCCGGATTGGCTGACCAAATACCGAAAGGAAGGTTAGTTTGGTAGGCTATTTTATCATTTAGGTTCAATACACTGATTAGATTTGTGCATTGCTGCGCTGTAAAATCCTGCTGATGCTTGCCCTTGTGGGTTGTTGCCTGCGTTTAGCGGGCCAGAATAATCCTGTTCCGCGCGGTGCCGGCGAATTGTTACATGATGCTGGAACTTATGAAAACACCCAGCCGGGAAAGAGCATGGAGCTGGCCGCAGAAGCGCTTGAACTGGCCTTAAAGGGTAAAGATCAACAGCATATTGCCGGATGTTACCTGCTGCTTGGCCGATTGCACCTTACCAATGGCAATAAGGAGCGCGCTGCTGAATTACTGGAAAAGGCATCGGAGGGCTATGGGACGCTTCAAAATGCTGCAGCCAAGGCCGAGGCCGACCGGCTGCTGGCGCTGGCTCTGGAACGTTCCGGCAAATTGGACAAAGCGGCAGAGGTTCAGAAAAACTACATGAACTCTTCAGCCATCAGCAAAAAGGATAAAATCAGGGCCAGTGGCAAGAATGCGGAATACATGTACCGCAAGGGGCTGAAAAGCGAAGCAATAAAAGAATTGGAGCAGAATCTTCCAGAGGTGCAGCGCGACACGGTGGTGAAGCTGGAACTGATGAACCAGCTGCAGGGAATTTATGGACAAACGGGCGACACGTTGGGAACCATCAGGATGGCTCAGGAAAATATCGAATTCCTGGCCGTCAATAAATCTGCAGATGCCGCCAGCTTTACCTGGAAATTCGGTGAGGCGCTGCTGAGCAACGGGAGTGTGAGCACCAGCCTGAACATCAACGAGAAACTGCTCACCGGAGCCCTTAATAATGAAAACTATCTGGTAGCCCGTCAGGCTTACCTGAACCTGGGATTCACCTATGCGCGCAGCAATGATTATCCGCAGGCCATGCGCATGTTCACGGCAGGATACCAAACCGCGGTGCAGCATCAGGATGCTCTTGGTGAACAGGAAGCGCTGCTGCGCATAGCAGAAACAGAGGAACATACCGGGAATTACCCGGCTGCACTCAACGCCTACCAGCGCTATACCATGCTGAAAGATTCCTTCCGGCATTTGGATGTTCTCGCCGAAGTGCGCAAACTGGGGTTGAACGAGCAATTTGCCCGGCAAGAACAGCGCATAAAAACACTGGAAACCGATCAGATTAAACGCGACTGGGAACTGCAAAAACAAAAGCAGGCCATCATCATCCTTGGCGCAGCTGTGCTGCTGTTCCTGTTGCTGCTGTTCCTGTTGTTCAGAGCCCTGAAAGCCAAACAGCAAGCCAACCTTAGCAATCGACTACAATCGCTGCGCAACCAGATGAACCCGCACTTCATCTTCAACTCGTTAAACTCCGTAAACCATTACATCAGCCTGCATCAGGAAAGAGAGGCAAACCGTTACCTGAGTAGCTTCAGCACCCTGATGCGTAGTGTGCTCAGCAATTCGGGAAAGGATTTTATCAGCCTGCGTGAAGAATTGGAAATGCTGCGCATTTACACGGACCTGGAACAAGCGCGATTCGCCGACAAATTCGACATACGCTGGGATATGGACGAAGCCCTTCCCCTGGATGAACTACAGGTGCCTCCGCTGCTGCTGCAGCCCTATGTGGAAAATGCAGTATGGCATGGCCTCAGATATCGGGAAAACCGAGGACTGTTAAGCATTAAGGTATTCATCCAGGACAATCAACTTTGTTGTTTGATCATAGACGATGGCATCGGCAGGAAACGAAGCAGGGAACTGAAAACCGAAAACCAAAAGCGCAGCACCGGTACCGGATTGAAGAACACGGAAGAACGTATTGTCATTCTGAACAAGTTGTATAAAACAGGAGTTCGGGTGATGATTGATGATTTAAACGAGGAAGGTGGCACCTTGGTGCGCATCCTTATTCCATTGAAAAAGGTGGAACCCATATGAAACCCTCCATACGCGCTCTGATTGCCGACGATGAACAGTCTTGCCGGGAAACCCTAAGGCATTATATATCGCGCTATTGCAACCAAATTGAACTGGTTGGAGAAGCGTATGATGTTCGGGATTGTGTAATGAAAATCCGCGCCTTAAAACCCGAATTGGTATTTCTGGATGTAGAAATGCCTTTCGGAAATGCCTTTGATGTGCTGGAGCAAACTGCCGGAGTATTGTATAAAACCATATTTGTTACTGCCTTCAGCGAATATGCTATGCGCGCCCTGAATGCAAGCGCGTCGTATTATCTGCTCAAGCCATTAAACATTGACGAATTGATTCGCGCTGTGGAGAAAGTACAGAATCAAGAAGAACAACCCCAGGAGGTTCAGTCCGGCATCATCAGAGAAAACCTGAGCAGCGGGAAAATCCGGAAAATCCTGATTCCCACACTAAGCGGTTTTGAAGTGTTGAAGGTGGATGAAATTATCCGCATCAGCGGGAACGGAAACTATACCGATCTGCATTTAAGCGGTCAGCGGCGCAAAACGGTGAGCCGTGTGCTGAAATATTTCGACGAACTGCTTCAGGCCGATGGCTTTCTCCGGGTGCATAAAAGCCATTTGGTGAATATGGATTATGCCGTTGCCTGGCATAGAGGCAAAGGTGGTTTTTTAGAACTCAGCGATGGCAGCGAGGTAGAAGTATCGCCGCAAAAGAAGCAGGATGTACTCACACGTTTAGGTGCAGGACCCGGTGTTAGCTGAACATACCCACCAGCAAATCAATATCCTGGTAGCGAATTCCGAACTTTTCTGCCAGCGTTTTATTGGTAAGCACCCCCTTGAGCAAGTAAGTTCCCTTGCGCGCGCCGGCCCGGTAGCGCAGATACTCATGAAAGCCCCCTGTATCGGCCATATCCATCAGCAGTGGAGTAAAAATATTACTCAAGGCATAACTGGCCGTGCGGCTCACCCTTGATGCGATGTTGGGCACACAATAATGAATTACGTCGTGCTTTCTGTAAATGGGTTTTTCGTGGTTGGTTACTTCGCTGGTTTCGAAGTTTCCGCCGCGGTCAATACTCACATCAATCATCACGCTGCGGGGACGCATCTGCATCACCATCTGTTCGGTAACCACCACCGGACTGCGTCCCGCTTTTCCGCGCAGGGCGCCAATCACCACATCACTCCTGGAAATGGCGTGTTCTAGTACATTGGGATGGATGGTGCTGGTAAAAATGCTGCGCCCTAGTAAATTCTGCAGTCGCCTCAAACGGTACACATTGTTGTCAAAAACCTTCACGTTTGCCCCCAAAGCCAGGGCTGTGCGAGCGGCGTATTCTCCCACTGCGCCCGCACCGATGATTACTACTTGCGTGGGGGGGATTCCGGCAAAACCTCCCAACAGTTCACCCTTCCCAACCTGGGTATTGGTTAACAGTTCTGCTGCAATCATGATGCTAGCTGTTCCGGCCATTTCGCTCATGGCCCTGATTACCGGCAATGCTCCGGAATCGTCTTCCAGGAATTCATAGGCCACGGCATTCACCCTTTTTTCCATCAGCCTGCGCAACAACACCTCATCCAACTGATCCAGTTGCAGCGCGCTTATAATGAGCTGTCCGGGGTGCATCAGGTCTATTTCTTTTGAAGTAGGAGGATCGATTTTCAAAACGATATCGCAGTGATAAACCTCGTCCTTACCCTGGGAAATTTCTGCACCTGCTTCACTGTACTGCCGGTCTGTGAAGTGCGAGGCATTACCTGCCCCTGTTTCTACGACCACTGCATGGCCATTGGCGGTAAGGTAGGAAACAGAACTGGGCGTCAGTGCAACCCTGCTCTCCTGGAAGGTGATCTCCCTTGGAATCCCAATCTTCAATCCATTGCTTTTCTGCTTGATGCCCTTGGCCATAGGCTGTGCCTCTGGAGCCGATTTTTCTTCAGGGATAGAATATTCAGGTAAGTTTACGGACATGATGTAGGCAATGTTTGGTTTTTTATACACCTGGGCCGCTGTCTATACCTTGAGCAGCGCTTAAGGGTTTTCCTATGCGGCAACCCGGACTGTATTTTGTTCAAATTTACAAAATATGTGCAGTAGGAATGGCGTTTTATGCACAAGAAGGAACGGATTCCTTCATGAGTATCTTATTTTTGCAAGATTACGGTGAGAAAAAGGAAACTTAATAGTCAACAAGCAGCAATAATTACAGGATTGATTTCCTGTTTGTTTCTGCTGCTGCCCGAATTAAGGGCTCAGGTTCCCGTTGCCTTGCCGGAAACCGAAAATAGTCTGGAACGAATTGACAGCCTTACTTGTTTGCTGCTGGAGAACATTCCCAACCACGATGCATTTCGCTGCGAAAGCCAATGGTACGAGCAATTGAGTGCCGCCTCATTCCATGACGACATGCTGCTCATGGGCAGTGCCATCCCACTGGATTACAACAGTTTTGTAAAACAGAACCTCTATTCACTGAACGTTGCGTCATCAGCCTATTTTGATCGTCTCCATCAGCGTAAACTCATCTATTTCCCCATCTTTGAGCAAGTACTGGATCGATTCAATCTGCCTCAGGAATTGAAATACGTGTCCATCATCGAATCAAGCCTGAACCCGAATGCGGTTTCATGGTGCGGAGCAACCGGTTTGTGGCAGTTCATGCCCTACACCGGTAAGATGTATGAAATGCGTATCGACCAATATGTAGACGAGCGCAAAAGCATCATCCAAAGTACTGAAAAGGCCTGTGAGTTTTTTAAATCCAGCTATGAACTGTTCGGCGACTGGCTGTTGGCCATCGCTTCCTATAACTGCGGTCCTGGGAATGTTAGAAAAGCCATCGCACGCAGCGGTGGAAAGAAGACCTTCTGGGAAATAAAGCCCTACCTGCCTAAGGAAACGCAAAATTATATCCCCCGCTTCCTGGCTATGGCCTATGTGATGAATTTCACCCATCTGGGGGATGACGGACAGAACGGACGTTCTCTGCTCACAGCCAGGGTGCAGGTTGATTCGCTCATTCATCTGGAACATATCGCCAGGTTTCTGGAAGTTCCTGTTCAGGAAATTAAATCCTACAACGAACACTATATCAGACAGGTGGTGCCAGAAACAGGGAAAAACGAAATCATCCTTCCCTACAACCTTGCCATGGCATACCTCGAGCATGAACAGGAAATTTTCTCCTATGCACGAGAACAAATTGCACTGGCCAAAGCCGCTGAACCGGTTTATGAAAAACAAACCATCACAGTTCATCATAAAGTGCGTAAAGGCGAAACCGTTTACAGCATCGCTTCAAAACACAAGGTTACTGTTTCCCAGGTTAGATCCTGGAATCATCTGGGCAAAACAACCCTGAAAGCAGGACAAACCCTGGTAATCAAAAAAACCTCTTGGGTGCGCGTTAATCCAGAGTACACCGCTCCTTAAATTCGGCAGCAACTGCAACTTACTCCGCTTAGCTTTGCGGAACGATGTATAGGCATCTTCGTTTTATAGCACCCTTACTGCTGTTTGTTGCTTGCGGAAAGCACAAGCCGGAATCCACTTCCATGGTTTCACATGGCATGCCCGCAGAAGTGCTGCTTGTAGGCGCTGCAGCCACTGAAGCCTGGCTAAAGCCCCTGCTTGATTCAGGAATTGGTGGTCCGCAAGCCGGCCTCTCACCTGCAGAACCCCGCTACCGATGTTCATTCATACACCCAGAAGAAGCACAGGGCGATGCGCTTGGTGCGGCATTGATTATTCTGGTAAAAAATAGGCAGGCTGAAAACAGAAAGCTGAATACCCTCTGGGAAGAAGCAAACCAAAAAGCTGATAGGAAATCAGGCATACTTGTGGCTGGTGATGTATGGGCAAAAGGACAAAAAGTGCTGCTTTTGGAAGCCTCCTCAGAAAATCAAGTGCGCGAACTTGCCTCTGCCGGAGGCAGGCTTGCCGATGTACTGTTTGAATCGGAATGCGCCATTGGCCTCTACGGCGGTTTGCTTCCCAATAAATACTCCGACAGCGTGATGAACAGGGTGGCCGGCGATTTTGGCTTCAGCTTCCCACTGCCCCCGCAGTTCCGCCTGGTACAGTCGAACAAGGAAATGCTCTGGTTTATCTGGGAAGGCCGAGACTTCCGCGCTAACCTTTGGGTGAATATCCTGCCAGAAACGATGAGCAATGTTTCTGTAGACCGGATGATTCAGCTGCGGGATACCTTCGCAGCCCGTTATATCAGAGGAAATCAGGGTTTGAACATGACCAGCAGCCGAAGCACAGAATATCCTTCATTTGAATCCCCATTAAACAAAATACCCGGCTGGCGGGGCTGGTGGACCATCAGCGGTCAATGGCAACGTGGGCCCTACAGGCGCTTCCTGATGAACGACCCGGCAGGACAGCGCTGCATCTGGCTGGAAGGATTTCTGGAGGCACCGGAAATAGCCAATAATCCCTATTACCGCATGTTTGACCTGATAGCTGCAGGTTTTAACTTTACAAACAACAACTCGGTGGCGCGGCCATGAAACACATTGTGGTCTTTGCCTCCGGTAACGGCAGCAATGCCATGAACCTGGCTGCCCATTTCAATAGTGAAACCAAGGCAAGGGTGGTTGCGGTGTTTTGCAATAATCCAGAAGCAGGAATTATTGAAAAGGCCAGCGCTGCCAACA
The DNA here is from genome assembly GCA_947463095.1 of Flavobacteriales bacterium. Lineage (GTDB taxonomy): Bacteria > Bacteroidota > Bacteroidia > NS11-12g > UBA955 > REEB481. The sequence continues at coordinate 65,650 of CANHRE010000001.1, forward strand.
TTCCCGTGGTGCTGTTCAACCGCACACAAATGCAAGAGCCGGGATTTCTAGAAACCGCCTTGGAAGAGTACAAACCCGACCTTATTGCCCTTGCAGGATTCCTGTGGCTGTTCCCGGCAAGATTGGTTAAACTGTACCCAAACCGCATCGTAAATATCCACCCTGCCCTGCTGCCGGCCTATGGCGGAAAAGGCATGTACGGCGACCATGTGCATCGCGCTGTGCTTCATAACAAGGAAACCCGCCATGGTATTACCGTACACCTGGTAAACGAACACTACGATGAAGGGCGAATCCTGCTTCAGGAATCTTTTGATCTAAGCCCGGCTGATACGCTGGAATCTATAAAACAGCGCATCCACGAACTGGAATACCGCCTCTTCCCCGCAGCCCTGGAACAGTTGCTGTAAGTCAGCGGGGTTGTACCTTTGCCGCATGCATTTCGAAACCAAAGTGCTGCACGCCGGCATTGAACCGGATCCGTCTACCGGAGCCATCATGACCCCCATCTTTCAGACCAGCACCTATGTTCAAGCCGCCCCCGGCGAGCACAAAGGCTATGAATACGCCAGAACGCAAAACCCCACCCGCAATGTGCTGCAGCAAAACCTCGCCGCCCTGGAAGGCGCGGCGCACGGCCTTTGCTTCTCCACCGGCATGGGTGCCGTGGATGCGGTGATGAAACTGCTGCAACCCGGCGACGAAGTCATCGCCACCAACGACCTGTACGGCGGTACCTACCGCCTGTTTACCAAAATATTCGCGCCCTACGGCATCCACTTCCACTTCGTGGATATGGGCAATCCCGAAAAGGTTAATGCCGCCGTGAACGAAAGAACAAAGCTTATTTGGGCAGAAACGCCCACCAATCCCCTCCTCAAGATTATTGACATCGCCGCCATGGCCGAAATCAGCAAGGCCGCCGGCGCCCTGCTGGTGGTAGACAATACCTTCGCCTCTCCCTACCTGCAGCAGCCCATCAGCCTCGGCGCCGACATCGTAATGCACTCGGTGACCAAATACCTCGGCGGCCACTCCGACCTGGTAATGGGCGCGCTGATTACCAACAGCGACAGCCTCCGCGAGCGGCTGGCATTTATCCAGAACGCCTGCGGTGCCACGCCCGGACCCATGGACTGCTTTCTGGCCCTGCGCGGCATCAAGACCCTGCACCTGCGCATGCAAAGGCATTGCGAAAACGGAGCCGCCATCGCCGCCTACCTCTCTGAGCATCCGCTGGTGGGCAAGGTGTACTGGCCCGGACTGGAAACCCATCCCGGACATCACATCGCGCGGAAGCAGATGCGCGACTTCGGCGGCATGATTTCCTTCACCCTGGCCAATGACACGGTGGAAGCTGCCATGACCTTCCTGAAAAACACCAAACTGTTCTCCCTGGCTGAATCTCTGGGCGGCGTGGAAAGCCTGGTAGGCCACCCGGCAACCATGACCCATGCCTCCATACCCCGTGAAGAGCGCATCGCCAACGGACTCAGCGACAGCCTCATCCGCCTGAGCGTAGGTGTAGAGCATGTTAATGACCTGATTGACGACCTGAGCAAGGCGTTGAAGGCTGTTTAAATACAGGTTCCAAAACTTTCATTAAGTCAATACAAGGAATGAATGCAAAATGGGTCAATAGATTGACCGAATGTGCATTTTCCATGGAGCATATAAGGGTAAAACCAAGAATTTATCCATGTAATTTTAAAGTTTTAGTTTAAAATTACATGAATCATCTACCCTATCTAAGTTCTAATTCATGAACAAATCCCGCCTCAAGGCGCTGCTCGACGCTAAAGCCGAACAGTATAACCGAAGGGATTTCGTCCAGAATGACCCCATCCTGATTCCGCATGGCTTCAGCAAAAAGCAGGACATAGAAATCGCGGCTTTCTTCGCGGCCATGCTGGCCTGGGGACAGCGTGTCACCATTATGGCCAATACTATACGAATTATGGAGGGTATGGATGGGGCGCCTTACGATTTTATCCTGAATCATGCGGACAATGATCTGAAGCGATTCCGCGGCTTTGTGCACCGTACCTTCAACGAGACCGACCTGCTCTATTTCATACACTTCCTGAAGATGCATTACCAAAAGGAAGAGAGTCTGGAATCCGCCTTCAGCCGTTCACTGCGCCGCGGTGATGCCGATTGCGGGAACACCCTGATTGGCTTCCACCATTATTTCTTCAGCGAAGAACATCCGGAGCGTACCCGCAAGCATGTCAGCACGCCCGAGCGCGGCAGCGCCTGCAAACGACTGAACATGTTCCTGCGCTGGATGGTGCGTAAGGACCACAACGGGGTTGACTTCGGAATATGGAACTCCATAAAGCCTTCCCAGCTGATTTGTCCGTTGGATGTGCATGTGCAGCGGGCCGCCCTGGAACTCGGTTTATTGCAGCGCACCCAGGCCGACTGGAAAGCCGCGCTGGAACTCACGGCCAATCTGAAACACTTCGACGCGGAAGACCCTGTGCGCTATGATTTCGCCCTGTTTGGAATCAGTTTGGAAAAATCACGCTAGATATAACCAAAAAACTGTCATCCTGAGCTAGTTTACCCTGCCTGCCCCCACCGAGTTGCGTAGCAACTGCTTGCCCCCACTGTGGTTCGACATGCTCACCATGACACGCAGCAAGACACCGTGGGGGTGGGGGAGCGAAGCCGAAGGGAAGGACACCATGACAGGCTTGGTTCCCGACAAGAGTCCAACCCCGCTAATTCCTATGCCAAAACCCGCCGGGTTCGACTCCGCTCACCCAACGGTACAATCCTCTTCCGCGCAGGGCGTGAACTCTGTTTCGATGGTGGCGTGCTGTATGTTCAGATGCTCTAGCCTATGGCGCAACTCTTCCTTGATTTCCTGCTCGCGCATTCGGTCCACCTCCGCCTTCAGCAACACATGCATGGTGATGGCGTTGCGCATGCTGCCAATGGCCCAGATATGCAGATGGTGTATGTTCTGTACGCCGTTCACCTTGAGCGCCTCGCTGTGCACCGCTTCCGGGTCTATGCCGTGCGGAATGCCGTCCAGGGCGAGGCGCACGCTTTCCAAAAGCAGGCGGTAAGTACCGAACAGAATTACCAGTGCTATCAGGAAACCCATGATGGGATCGGTCAGAGTCCAGCCAGTGTACATAACGATAAGTCCGCTGATCAGCACGCCCAAAGAAACCAGGGCATCGGCCGCCATATGCAGGAAGGCTGCCCGCACGTTGATGTCATGGCTGTGGCTGCCATCGCGGATAAACAGCCAGGCGGTGAATCCGTTCACGAGGATGCCCGCAGCGGAGGTGATCACCACCCACTGCCCCTGGATTTCCTGTACCTGGTTGAAGCGCAGGATGGTCGTGCGCATGAGCAATACCACCATCAGCAAGAGCAGCAGACTGTTCAGCAGTCCTGCCAGCACAGTGGATTTGGCATAACCGTAGGTGTAGGATCGATGTTGTTTCCCTGAGCTCAGCCGGAAGGCGAACAGCGAGAGGAGCAGACCGAAAACATCGCTGAGGTTATGCGCTGCATCGCTCCACAGGGCCATGGAATTGGACCAGGATGCGGCCAATGCTTCAACGGCCACAAATGCCAAATTCACAAGCACTCCTGCCATAAATACCCTAACCTGCCGTTCCGGCAGACTTTGGTGATGGTGGTGATGCGTATGGTTGTGCATGGCCCATGCAATTTAATCAGATAAATACTAGAGATGAGCATGTTCAGCACAGAACAAATTGACAGTATCGATATCTTTGGAGCAAAGTTTGAATCTAGACCAACACGTTTAACTATGGCAAAAGAAATAACAGATAAGGATTTCAAGGAACTGGTGCTGCAATCAGACAAACCGGTTTTAGTAGATTTTTGGGCAATTTGGTGCGGCCCATGCAAAATGATTGCTCCGGTGGTGGAAGAGCTTTCCAATGATTTCGAAGGCAAGGCGATTATCGGCAAAATGGATGTGGATGCAAATCCGAACACAGCTATGGAATATGGCATCCGCAGCATCCCAACCCTGCTCATTTTCAAAGGAGGACAGGTGGTTGACAAAGTTGTGGGCGTTGTATCTAAAAGTGTTCTGGCTGCGAAGCTGGAAGACCAAATGGCCTAACCAAGAAAACAAGATAAAAGCCGGGGCATGTTCCTCGGCTTTTTTATTTGAACACGGCTATGATGCTGGCTGAAATTCAGGATTTCCGCAATTTGGAACTGCTCGCCCGTCAGGTGGTAGAAGGGTTTATCAACGGATTGCACCGAAGTCCATTCCACGGTTTTTCCGTTGAATTTGCTGAGCATAGGCCTTATAATCCCGGTGAATCGGTGCGCTACCTCGACTGGAAATTGTACGGCAGAACAGACCGCCTGTTTGTGAAACGCTTTCAGGAGGAAACCAACCTGCGTTGCCGGCTGGTACTTGATGTTTCCGGCAGCATGTACACCGGTGAGGGTTATCCAAAGGCAAGATTCTCAATGCTTGCAGCAGCTGCCATCATGCTCATGCTGCGCAAACAAAGAGATGCTTTTGGCTTGAGCCTGTTTGCCGACAGCATCCTGGAAGAAACAGACATCAAAAGCACCGCTTCCCATTTTGACCTGTTGTTGCATTGCTTGGACAATAACCTAAATCCGGGGCCTGCTGCGCGTGGATCTGCTCCCGCTGCCATCCTGCACGACATTGCCGACCGGCAGCACCGCCGCAGCCTCATCATCTTGTTCAGCGACATGTTCACTGCTGAAGACCCTGAACAGTTGTTTAAGAGCCTGCAACACCTGAAGCATGGGCAGAATGAGGTCATCATGTTCCATGTTACAGACCGCAAAACCGAGCTAGAGCTGCGTTTTGACAATAAGGCATACCGGTTTGTTGATGCGGAAAGTGGTGAGGAAATAAAGCTGGATCCGGCCGAATTTAGTACTGCCTATCAGCAGAAAATAGGCGAACAGATTTTAGAACTTCAGACCCGCTGCAGGCAATATAAAATTGATTTTATACCTGTTGACGTGGCAGAAGACTTCCGCCAGGTGTTGCTTCCCTTCCTGATGAAGCGTCAGAGTCTTTACTGATTGCCAGCCAGGAACTGCTTCAATTCACTGTAAAAACGGGCCATGGGGAAACCCATTACGTTGTAAAAACAGCCATTTACCCGGGTTACACAGGTATAGCCCAGCCAATCCTGAATTCCATAGGAACCGGCCTTGTCGAAAGGGTGATAATTCCTGATGTAGAAGTGAATTTCCTCTTCACTAAGACTGCGGAAATGAACTTCCGTAACGTCATGAAATATACGTTCCCGATCGCCATACCTCATACAAACGCCTGTAAACACCCGGTGAACACCGCCAGACAGCCTGCTCAGCATACTGAAGGCTTCGGCCTCATCGGCTGGCTTGTTGAGGATTGCATGTTGATGAACCACTATGGTATCGGCACAAACCAGCACCCTGCCGGAAAAATCCCCATGGAACGTATGGGCTTTTTTCCAAGCGAGAAATTCCGCAACCTCGGCATCTTTCAAGTGGTCGGGAAACGTTTCATCAGCATCCAGGTCGCATAAGGTTACATCGAAACCTGTTTCGCTGAATAAGGTTCTTCGTCGCGGTGAACGACTGGCCAGCATAATCCCCGGTAATTCCTCAGGCAGCAACATGTGTGGCAAAAATGCGACAAAGCATGCAATTTGCATGATGGTTCTTGGTAAGTGGAAGAAGCTGCTCAGCTATCTGTGGCCCGTTGTTGAGGCACGCAAGTCTTCTATCCTGAACCCAAACCTTGAATTGCGCTGGGAGCATGGCCGCCTGGTTCTGAATACTGCACGCGCTAATTATTCCTATGGCTCTCTGCACGAAGTAATGCGCGTAGCTATTGACGGGCTATCGGAAGCAGACATGAAAAAACTGCTGCTGCTTGGACTGGGAGGCGGTTCTGTGCTAACGATAATCCGAAAAAAGCAGTTCCGCAACACGCATGTTACCGCAGTAGAACTTGATCCTCTAATCTTGGACATTGCTGCTGCATATTTCAATATCGGAAACGACCACCAATGCACCCTTGTGCAGGCTGATGCTCTGGATTATGTTCAAAAAACAGGTGAAGCACGCTTTTCATGCATCATCGATGACCTCTTTACGGATCTTGTAAAACCTGACTTCGCCACAAACCCTGCTTATGCTATTGCACTGCACCGCATTTTATTACCCGATGGCATGCTGGTCATCAATGTGATAATTTCAGGAGCAATCAGCCTCCAGGATTTTTTAAATCCTTACCTGCCTTTTTTTCGACTCGAACAGTACAGGTTGGTGCACAGCGACAACCATTTGCTGTTCTTGCGGAGAAAGCCTAGCTGATGGCTTCTTCCATCATGGAATTGCTTAAATCAGCACCTAGATATCGGTCAATCCAATGGTGCACCGCGTACAATACCGGAGTGAGGATGATGGCCACGGAGAATTTGTACAGGTAACCCATGGTACCAACCGCCAACACTTGGCTCAGAGGCCAGTCGGCACCCCAATAGAAGGCAATGATCAACACCACGTAGCTATCCAGCAACTGTGATACCAGGGTTGATCCGGTAGCCCTCAACCATATAGCTTTGGAACCGGTGCGTTTGCGCAATGCCCTAAAAATACCTGCATCAACAACCTGCCCAATCAGAAAGGCGCATAAGGAGCCGATGATGATAAACAAGCCCTGCCCGAACACCTGGCTGTATGCCTGATTCAAATCGCGAAGTCCCTTGGTGGTAGCGCTTTGAGACCACCAGTCGGCCGGAGTTAACCAAATGGCAAGCCGAACCATGATGAATGCATACACAATCAACCCAATGGCCATCATGGTAAGCCGCCGAACCCCTTTTTTACCGAAATACTCATTCACAATGTCGGTAATTACAAAAACCACTGGCCATAGAATTACACCGGCAGTAAGCTGAAAATTGAGGGTATAGCCAAGAATTCTGAAGCCTGCATCAGGAAGTCCGAGGGTCTTTTCGGCAGAAAATATTTTAACTCCTATAAATTCGGCAAGCAGGGCATTGGTAAGAAAGAAACCAGCCAACATGAGGAACAGCAGGTTCTTTTTATCGGCAGTAGATTGATTCATCAAACTGGGTTTAGCAAGCATACTCCTCCCCCATCTTCATGATGTGCACATTGGGGAAACCCTTAGCCAGCAGACGGCTCTTCCAGGCCTGCAGAGCTTCAGTATCGCCGTGCACCAGCAGCATGTGTGCTACACGTTCCGGCACCTGACAGCTTAAATACTGCAACATTTCCTCATAATCGGCATGGGCAGAAAAATAGTCCATCACTTCTACCCGGCAACGAACATCATACTCGGTTCCGAAAATGCGTACATGCTCTTTTCCTTCGCGCAGCTGACCGGCCAGACTCATTGGTGTGGCATAGCCTACAATCAGTACCGTAGCATTTACATCGCTGATGTTGTTGGCAATATGGTGCTTCACACGGCCCGCTTCTGCCATCCCGGAGGCGGAAATGATGATGGCCGGACCTGTGTCATTATTCAGGGCTTTGCTCTCATCTACTTTACTAATGTAGTGTAGGTTGCTGAACCCGAAAGGATCGCCATCACGTGTGATGTAATCCAGGATTTCCTTATTGTATTCTTCGCGGTGCCGGGCCATCACAGCGGTGGCATTTACCGATAAGGGGCTGTCCACGTAGACCGGGATTTTCGGAAGCATTCCCTTGTGTTCCAGTCGGTCCAGCAGGTATATTAACTCTTGTGTACGGTCAATGCTGAAGGCGGGAATAATCAGTTTACCTCCCCTGTTCACACAGGTATCTTTAACCACACGCAACAAATGCGCTTCAGCATCTTTAGCAGGCTCATGCAGACGGTTACCGTAGGTGCTTTCGCAAATGATGATATCTGACTGGGGGAAAGTATCAGGGCCGGAAAGAATTTGATCGCCGGGCCTTCCTATATCTCCGGTAAAGGTTATTTTCTTTTCGTGAACACCGTCCTTAACCGCCAGGGTGATGGCAACACTACCCAAGATATGGGCGTTTCTGGTGCACAGTACGGAAACCTCCTCACAAAGTTGCCAGTAATCCCCTTCCATTGGCATGATTTCCACCTGCCTGAACACTTGTTGCACATCTTCTACATCGTACAACGGTACTACCGGTGGAAGGCCTTTATTGGCACGTCTTTTATTCAGATGACCCAAATCACTTTCCTGGATCTTGGCGCTGTCCAGCAGCATCAGATCCATCAGATCTTTGGTAGGGGCTGTGCAATATATGGGTCCGCGAAACCCCTCCTTCACCAGGCGAGGGAGTAGGCCGGTATGGTCGATGTGCGCATGCGAAATAATAACATAATCAAGTGAAGGAGGCGCAAAGCCAAAATGACGGTTCAAATCGTCACCTTCAGCCCCTTCTCCCTGCACCAGACCGCAGTCTAACATGATTTTCGTCCCTTTTCCAGTGGTGATGATGTGTTTGCTTCCGGTAACCCTTCCGGCTGCTCCAAATGATGTAATGTGCATGAAAAATATAGATTAGAATGTTGATGCAAGCTATCCTTGCTGAACTTTGCAAATATTGATGCACCGTTTCAGAATAACAACTTTCCTATTTTCCTTGGCCTGTCTTTTTTTGAGCGTTTCCAGTCTGAAGGCCCAAAACTGGCAGCAATGGATGGAACGCGGGAGCCGGTATGAATCACAAGGGCAGGTTACCCAGGCTTTATCATGCTATGATTCAGCCATCCGCATAGAACCGCAAAAAGCACAGGCCTATTTCAACCGGGCCAATATTCGATATCAGACCAACAAGAAAACGCTGGCTCTGGTAGATCTAAATAAATGCCTGCTCCTGGATACCTCGTTTGCAGAGGCCTACTTCAACAGGGCATTGGTGCATCACGAACTTTCCAACGATGCTTTTGCCTTAGCAGACATCAAATGCTATTTGCGTTTTGACAGCACAAACACCGAATCACTGTTGCTCTCAGCAGAAATTCTGGAGCGTATGGGCGATGCACGGGGTGCAGCAAAGGTCCTTCAAGGTTATTTAAACAACAAACCCGAAGACCTCAACGCCTCTGTTCGTTATGCCCGTTGCCTCAGGATATCAGAGCAATACCTTGAAGCTGAATTATACCTGAATCAATGTCTGAAACGCTTCCCTGATGCAATGGTGCTCTATGAAACAAGGGCAGTTAATTATCACGCGGCGGGTCAATACCAGAGTGCTATTAACGACTATGGTATGTGCATTTTGCTGCAAGCCAACAACCCGGCTTTGTTTGCTGCCCGCGCTGCCTCCAAAACGGAGCTGGGAACCTGGCAGGAAGCCATAGACGACTACAACAGCGCCATTCATCTGGACAGCCTGAACGGAAACTATTATATGGAACGCGCTTTGCTGAAGTTACAGCAGGATGATTTTGAAAGGGCGGAAATGGATCTTAATCAGGCACTGAAATACCGTTGTGATGATTTGCGTTATGCCTTCATGGCTAGAGGTTTGGTAAGGTTCAATCAAAAAAAAGGGACTTTGGCCTGCTCCGATTGGGATAAAGCAGCGATGATGGGTTCTGTGGAAGCGGCAGAATACCTGGACAGATTTTGTAAAAAAACTGAACCTCATGAATAGAACTAAGCTTCTGTTGGCTATGATTGTTCTGCTTTGCAGCGGAATCTCCTTATGTATTCCCCACAGGTCGGTGATGCAGCAGGAACAGTTTACCAGCAACTGCGGCACGGCCAGGGTTATGTGCAAACTCGACCCCAATGGCAATCAGGTCTGTTTTGTTCAGGTTCCCTGTATAAAAACAGAAGGCTGGGATACCCTAAACCAGGTGTCTTTTTGGAGGCGCATCATGCGCTTAAGTCCGGATAGTGCACTGGTAAATACTTCCTCCTCCAGACATATCTTAGGATCAATCCGGATGAACGATTATTTACGCCTGTCACCGGAAGCCAGAGACTCGTTTAAACAACTCTGGCGCATCCAGTGCAGTGTTGCAAGCGATGAAAAAATCTTCATCACTGTAGGGAAAAACTGGTTTTATAACCCTCAGCTCATTGCTCCCAGAATAAAGCGTGCCGTTGAATTGTTCGACAGCATGGGCGTGGATCCTTTTCTGGCGCAATCCGTATTGCTCATTGAAAGCCCGGTGGGCAACTTGAAAAGTGAATCCGGTGCCTATGGTCAGTTTCAGCTCATGAAAGGCGTAGCCCGGCAATTTGGCCTGAAAGTAGATGCACACCTCGACGAACGGGCCGATTTCGATAAAAGCGCCGTTGCTGCTGCAAGGCTATTCAAGGAAATATGCATTCCGTACAGCGCTAAAATGCTGGAAGAACTTGGATACCCGTATCACGAACAATCTCTATGGTTCCGGCTATTGGTAATGCATGTTTACCACGCTGGTGCCGGAAACGTGCGCGGCGCTCTGGGTTTCATCCCTGATGTAGCTTCGGGAAAAGCTATGATCCAGTCACTGTGGTCCGTGGAATCCGGCAATTTCCGCAATGCCGCACAAAACTATTCACAACTGGTGCTGGCTTCCTACCTGGAATTCAACCATTACATGATGAATTACGGTATGGACTACCGCTATTTAGCTGGAACCAAATAAGGGTATTTGCGCAACCCCCAGCGATGCAAGCGGTATTGCAGACAGACCCGCAACACACCCAAACCATATACCACACTACGTTTGAAATTAATGGATGAGGCCTCCTCAAAATAACGCGTAGGACAGGTTATCTCTCCTATTTCATATCCGGCCATGAAAATTTGACCGGTGATTTCATTATCAAATACAAAATCATCAGAATCCAAATCCAGAGCTACAGTTCTCAATACCTCGGCGCTGAAGGCTCTATAGCCAGTATGGTATTCGCTGAGCTTTTGCCCTAACATGATGTTCTGGAACAAGGTGAGCAACCGATTTGCAACATATTTATATAACGGCATTCCACCTCTTAGTGCACCCTTCCCCAGAATTCGAGATGCATAAACCACCGGATAAACATCATTAGCAATAACATATGCCATGCTTTCAATCAATTTTGGGCTGTATTGATAATCAGGATGTACCATGATAACGATATCAGCATCCAGCTCCAGAGCTTTGCGGTAACAGGTTTTCTGGTTTCCTCCATAACCCTTATTGTTATCGTGGCGAATTACGTGATGTATGCCCAGTTTTCGGGCCAAGGCTGATGTGTCATCGCGGCTTGCATCATCAACTAAAACCACTTCATCAACTACTTCCAGTGGAATTTCATTCCATGTTTGTTCCAGTGTTCTGGTGGCATTATAGGCCGGCATTACCACCACCACTTTCTTATTCTTAATCATGGTGCTGCAAAATACGGGGATGTAACACAATCAATGGTATCAGAATGATATAAAAAAAGAAAAGCCCCGATTAACGGGGCTTTTTAAGGATTTTTTTTTTTTTATCGGATGGAACGACCAGCCGGAGCTATTGGGCGTGGTGTAGCGCTTCTTGGAGCAGCACCGTTCTGGAATCTGAAATCTATCCTGTTTTTGTCAGCAGGTTTGCATGTTTCGTCAACGATAATCCTGTCTCGGCTCATGCCATATTCGGTAACAAGAATGTTGATGATGTTGTCTACACGACAGGCATTGATACGATCCTGCTCTGTACCGCTGTACATTTTTTCCTTACCCTTACCGTTCTGACCACAAATGGTCACCTTTTTATCGGGACACTGCTTCATTTTGTTTGCTACTTCAAACAGAATGATGGAGAATTCTGGATTGATGTTGCAACGATTTGGAGTAAAATACATGCTGGGGAACAACATGTCATCGCAATTACAGCAATTGGCATTGATCGAACGGCCACGGGCATCTACAAAGGCATTGCGGGCACTGTTGGGTTCCATGTCGCGATGGTTGGGAACACCATCACCATCATTGTCTGCCATGCGACCGTCTGAATCTACCTCAGCACCGGCATCAGAAAAAATCTCTTTATCGCGGCAATCTGGAATTCCATCACCATCGGTATCAACGGCAAGACCATTGCCATAAACGTGACAGCTATCCGGAGTTTCGGTTTCCACATCGAAGTAATTGCTTACCCCGTCTTTATCATCGTCCTTCGTCAGGGTGTCAAGCGTTCGCTCTACCTTGGCAATTTTTTCATACATGGACTCAACTGGACTTAACCAATCGTAATGTTGTGTGCTTTTGTTACCAAATTTCCAGGCAAGATTCAAATTCATCATACCATAGCTATCGAAATAGCGGTTTTGAAAAATTTGGGTATTGTAAACATCAATATCGTCATCGCGAACCCAGGTTTGGCGGTATTCGAATCCAATATCAAACATGCGGCCCAGGTTGTGTTTGAAACCAAACCCGAAAGGTACTATCGCGTTGCGACTTTCAGCTTTTTCTTCAACAGGTTTACCAAGATTTGGGTTTTTCTTACCTTGACCAAAGTAATGCGTAAGATAATAATCGCCACCAACAAACAGGCGTTGGTCAATAAATGTAGCTTTTGATCTGTAAGCCATAACCCCCATTCCCACAAAGAAGAACATTTGGGTCTTGCGCAATGGCCTCAGGAATGAAATATTCCCAATGGTAAAGACCATCTGAACATTCATATCCTGAAAACGACTTCTGAACTCGAAATAATCTTTGAAGTTAGTAGGAGCCTGGTAATCACGCGCTCCACGTAGAAAACCGTAGTTGTATTCCCCACGCAATCCAAAAGTCTGAGAAATGGAGTACTTCACGAATGGCCTGATGTGCCAACTTGGAATAATTTTATCTGCATCTCCAAAAAACACTGTAGGCCCCCCTCCAAAGCCCAAAGACCATTTTTTGGCCCTGCGATCCACAAAATAACTTGTAACAGAATATTGGCCGGAATCTTTAACACGGTCGGCCTGTTTTTTGCCCGCAGGCCATTTCGGGTCTGCGGTGGGATGCCATTTAACGCCGGCCTGTCCCGAGACAGGAGCAGCGCTGGCTGTTGAGTCAACACTCTGGGCTTGGGCAGAGAGCGTTACAACAGCGGCAAGGCAGAGGGACAACCTTTTCAGCTTTTTCATTGAATCTATGCAGATATAATCTTGGCAATATTACACCGTGTTTGTGTTTTATGCAAGAATTCCAAGATGAAAAATTCATTGGCTTTCCAGTAAAAGGTACATTGAACCATATTCGCCAATAAACGATGAAGTTATGAAATCAAGCAACAACGTATGATTCAGCAAAAAACCTGCAACAAACTCCCGTCTTTCTTGTGGATGTTTCGTGGAAAAATACCTTCCGGCGATTTTCAGATAACGACGAACGTCAGAAAGTTGATCTGCATGCTCAACAGCTTGATTTTCATAGTCTTTACGGGCTTTTTCAAAGATTTTGATGTAGGAAGCACCGGAGGCGCGCAAATCCTTCAGCGAAGAGCTTTTCCACCCGTGCAGCATCAATGCACTTTTTTCCATGGAATCATACAATGACATCACCAATTGTGGATAATCATCAAGCGCTAAAAAATGATCGAGTAATGCGCTTTTAAGGTTTGATTCTTCGAGCCATAACTTGTTGATATCAAAGCTGTTACTATTTATAACATCAGCACTTTTTACATCGGGTATGACAAAACTATTGCGCCTGATAAGGCCAGGCCGCGGCATTCCAGCATTATCCATGGCCAGGGCCGTTTGTTGCCAGTATAAGTACTCTGAGGGTCCACAGATGTAGGCAAGGTTCGGCAATACTGCCTCCTGATACAAAGGTCTCATGAGTACATTCGGACTGAATAATTCCGGTTGATTATTAACCATAGCCAAGGCATCTTCGCGACTCCAGTATTCGGTTCCAACGCGATAGGCTCCCGATTCTTGTTGCTGTTCTATGCGCTTACGGAGCCCATCGGTTGGGTCCAAATAAAATAGGTTAGGATTGCGCACCAAGGCTTCAGGTTTTAACCCCAAGGCCTCCAATTGAGCTCCCTGTTCCTTAAAAAGTGTGGCATAAGTTCCATTGAGTAATTCAGCCTTCAGGTGTGGTTGAAAAACCTGTTTCAAGGCAATTTCATCTGGATTAATACACACCAGTCCTTTTTCCGAAAACAGATAATGGATAAAGTTCCTTGAAGCCTCACATAAGCTAATCCCGGGCTTATAGCATTCCCGAAAGGCCTTCCATTTATCCAGTTCATCCGGACGGTGCAGGGAAGCGGTAATTTCATCCAGCAATGGTTGTAGCCCATCAGTTTGCAGGCGGCCCACCGGACCTCCCCGGGCGGCTTCCCAGTGGTACGTTTTTCCAAAAAACTGAAAAGAGGAAATCTCCTCAAAATCGTGATCCTCTCCAGCCATCCAGAATACCGGCACAAAATGATATTGGGGATATTCCTGCTTCAGCCGGGCAGCCAGCCTGATGGTATCGGCTATTTTATACAGCACATACAAAGGACCCAACATGATGTGCAATTGCTGCCCTGTTGTAACCGTATAGGTATTGGGGCTTCTGAGCGCTTCAATGTTTTTCTGTGTCAAAGAACCCGAAAACAGCGGTGTTGTTTTATACTGATTCAAGAGTACATCTGCGAGCACTTGCCGCTGATGTTCAGGAAAAACACGTTGTTCTATCTGCTGCAGCGAAACGTTTACAGGAAATGCAGCATGTTGCTCAGCCCGCATTAATGCGGCAGGATAAAATCCCTCCGGCGGCTGCAAGGCAACGCACTTCATATCAGGGTGCCGTAAAGATCGTATGGGGTACTTTCGGTGATCCTTACCCTGGCAAAATCGCCAACGCGAACATAATTCCCGGCTGCGGGAACAAGCACTTCATTATCTACCTCTGGTGAGTCATATTCTGTTCTTCCCACAAAATATTCGCCATCAAGTCGATCAAACATCACCTTTAATTCCTTGCCTATCAATTCGCGGTTCAGTTCATCGGAAATTTCACGCTGCAGTTCCATGATGGATGCGGCCCTTTCCTCTTTAAGTTCCTGCGGAACATCATCAGCCAAGTTGTGGGCATGAGTGTTTTCCTCGTGTGAATAGGTGAATACACCCAGACGGTTGAACCTGAAGCGCTTCACAAAGTCATATAATTGTTGGAAATCATCATCGGTTTCCCCTGGATGTCCAACCAATAAGGTCGTTCTTAGCGCTATTCCTGGAACCGATTCTCTGATTTGCTGAAGCAATTCCTCACTACGGCGCTTGGTTATGCCCCTGCGCATCAGTTTGAGCATGCGGTCACTGTGGTGTTGAACAGGAATATCCAGATAGTTACAGATATTAGAACGTTCGGCCATAACTGGCAGCACGTCCATGGGAAACTGTCCTGGAAAAGCATAATGCAGCCTCAACCATTCAACACCGGGTACATCACTAACCCGCTGAAGCAATTCTGCCAACTTACGGGTACCATAAAGGTCTAAACCATAGTAGGTACTGTCCTGAGCAATGAGCATAAACTCAGAGGTTCCATGCTTCACGCGGTTGCTTATTTCAGCCACAACCTGTTCGATGGGCTTAGAAACATGACCGCCGCGCATGAGCGGAATGGCACAGAAAGAACAGGGCCTGTCACAACCTTCAGAAATTTTGATGTACGCATAATGACGCGGGGTAACCTGCATGCGCTCACCCAATAAGTCGTGTCGGTAATCAAGGCCAACCTTTCTGAGCAATTGAGGTAATTCCAGGGTTCCAAACCAGGCATCTACCTCAGGAATCTCGTTTTGTAAATCATCGCGGTAACGTTGTGAGAGGCAGCCTGTAACGTAGAGTTGCTCTATATTACCTTGTTTCTTTGCTTCGGCGTAGCGCAAAATAGTTTCTATACTCTCTTGCTTAGCATTGTCAATAAAACCGCAGGTGTTGATAATAACGATATCGGATGCACCGGCCTGTTCATGAGACACTTGATAATCACCGGCGCGAAGCTGCCCCATCAACACCTCGCTATCCACCAAGTTCTTAGAGCAGCCCAAGGTAATTACATTCACTGAGGCTTGTTTATGTGCGCGGGTTTTCATTCTTTCTTTCCAAACATGGCATCTACAAATTCATGAGCATCAAAAGGCTTCAGATCATATATTCCTTCACCTACGCCCAGATACTTCACGGGGACTCCAAATTTATGGCTGATGCCTAACACTACGCCTCCACGGGCGGTACCATCAAGTTTTGTCAGTGCAAGGGCATTAACTTCGGTAGCCTCAGTAAATGCCTTGGCCTGTTCGAATGCGTTCTGGCCGGTGCTGGCATCAAGCACCAGAAGTACCTCATGCGGAGCATCATCCTTAAAGCGTTGCATTACTCTTTTCACCTTCGCCAATTCGTTCATCAGGCCCACTTTATTATGCAACCGACCTGCGGTGTCCAGGATCACCACGTCATAATGCTCTTCTACGCCTTTCCTGAGGGTATCATGAGCCACGGTTGCGGGCTCAGCCTGACTGCCGAGACTGAGCATATCGGCACCGGAGCGTTCCGACCAGGTTCTTAGTTGTTCCACCGCGGCTGCGCGGAAGGTATCACCTGCACCGAGCAGCACTTTCAGACCCTGAGCATGGAACTGCGCTGCCAGTTTCCCGATGGTGGTTGTTTTACCAACTCCATTTACTCCAACCACCATTATCACATAAGGCTTAGGTATGGATTGCCCTGATGGATTATTTGGCACTGGCATGATTGAAGAAACAACCCTGCTGAGCAATACCTTGAGTTCATCGGCTCCATTCACGCCTTCTTTGGAAGCCAGTTCACGGAGTCTGGCAATAATATCAAGTGTTGTCTCAACACCCACATCAGAAGTGATCAGAATTTCTTCAAGCTCATCGAGGAAGTCTTCATCAAGCTTGTTTTTGCCTAGGAATGCACGTGTAATCTTTCCGAGCAGTGATTCCCGGGTTTTAGCAACAGCCTGATCCAGCGATGACTGTTCCCCGGGTTGCTGTTGCTGTTTCTTGCTAAAAAAATTGAATAAAGACATCGCTGCTGTTTAAACAAAAAAAGCTCCCTAAATAAATCAGGGAGCTGTTCTTGGGAAATGGCATTTATTACCCTTTGAAAATATCTTTAAGCGCCTCGTTGGTAACGATTTCTTCTTTGAACGTATAAGCGCCGGATTTGGCAGAACGTATGGTACGGATTACTTTCACATAATCCTTACCTTGACCTTCTTTCTTCAGTGTTGCAACTACCTTCTTAGCCATGATTATTTAATTTCTTTGTGAACGGTAACCTTGCGCAGGTAAGAATTGTATTTCTTCTTCTCAATACGCTCAGGAGTATTTTTCTTGTTCTTGGTGGTTATGTATCGGCTTATGCCGGGAACTCCCGAAGTTTTTTGCTCGGTACATTCCAAAATCACCTGCACCCTGTTTCCTTTTTTTGCCATACCTTAAATAGTTCCTTTCTTGAACAGACGATCAAGGGCTGCGATAATACCAATTTTATCGATGGTCTTAATGGCTGAGGTGCTTACCTTAAGGGTAATCCACTCACCAGTATCGGGAAGGAAAAAACGCTTGGATTGCAGGTTTGGATTAAACCTACGCTTGGTTTTCCTGTTGGAATGGGAAACCCGGTTTCCCTTCAAGGGTTTTTTCCCGGTCAGATCGCAAACACGTGACATAGTTCAGATTTGGGGCTGCAAATATGGGTATTTTTATTTACCGATGCAAGGGTTCATCACGCTTATTCTGCTGTAAATCAGAATAAAAAGCCAAAATGGGCAGCAGCGTGCACAACATCACCCCGGATTGTTGCTCCAGTAAACTCTCAAAAACAAAGGCGGTAACTGCCATTCCAGCCATAGCGAGCAGGAAAAGATGCGCATTTTTTAAGGCCGTTCGCACCCAAAGGAAAAGACTTATCAACAGCAATACCATGGCCAATAGCCCTCCCTGGATCCCCGTTTCCAAATATTGATTGTGCGGTAGTTTTCTGTTCCAGGGCAATACCTTGCTTCCAGTTGATTCATGTGCAGCCGACATCACGGTGGCCAGTTCCTTCATACCCAAACCCATTAAAGGATGTTCCATAATGAGTAACTTTGCCGCCTTCCAAGCTTCCCAGCGTTGAGCAAAGGATTTATCATTAGGATCCTGATTTTGGGTCACTGTATTAAAATCTTCAACCGTATTAACCAATCGGTTCCGCAAACTGGGCACCAGCAATCCGCCCATAAGAAGCATCAGTAATAAGGTTAATGCGCTCCATATCATCCGCTTCCATTGGTGCCTGAATGCCCACAGCATCCACAACGTAGATCCTGCATAAAAGGCGAGCAGTCCTGTCCTTGCCGACAAGAGGTGCAGCATGACCAGGTTAATACCGGCGGCTGCCAGGGTAAACCACCGCAACTGATTCATCCATTTTGGCCCTAGGTCCAGGCGCCACAAAGCAAATCCTGCCCAAACGGAAGCAGCCAGATACAAGCTGAATTCAATGTGATGCATCCGGGCCAGCACAGGCATAGGCTTTGATTCAAGCACCAACTGATGATACCAGGCTGCATCGCCTAGATAAATCCAAAAGCTAGCCACTGCAGCAGCATACAACAACCATACCCAGGCTGTCAGCGCCCAGTAAATATGCACACGGTGCAGATTTTTCAAGGCTATAGCCAGCAAAGGCAGCAGCAGCAAAGGAAGCTTTAACAGAAGCAGTCTGGTGGAATCAGTGGTCCAGTGGTTCAATAAAGAAGCACATACCAACCAGAGCACCAATAAGGCCCCCGGAACCAACGACAGGTATTCTTCCCGTTGTGCGTGCTTTAAGGATAAAACTCCACAAAACAGACAAAGGATCATTCCCAGGGAAGCCAGTGCCGGAGCAAACAGGATTCCTGCCAATGAAAGCAGCACTCCTGCAAGGCAAAGGGATGGAATCAGCTTTTTGAACTTCACGGTGCCGGTTGCCCGGCAAATATCAGCGTGCGTAGTTAATCTTTACCGGAAATTCTGACGAACCTCCAGAAAGTACGTCGGCAACGACTTTGGTAACCTGCACAGCGGATCCGGGACTTTCAGCTGAGCGATAGTTACCTACTACTCGGGCAAAAACCCGAACATTATTGGAAGGATTGGTCAACATCACTATAGTTCCTACCCTGGCCGTTGGATGTATGATGAAGTTTCTGGTTTGATCCAATCCCTCTTTGTTGGTGATGATGGCCTTTCCTTCTTCATTCACATCTACACCGGGTTCATAAACCGTTTTTCCTGTATTCGCGCCTGCCATACCTGGATCACGTGATTCGCCGCTTCTAACGGAATTGGGAGGCGCCACCAGCACTTGTGCCGGTTCGGTGTTGCTTGCTTTGGGAAGGGGGTCAGTGCTTCCTCCGGAAGTTGTAGCAGCATTATTTACCGCCGTGGTTGGATTGTTGGCAATGCTGGCGGAGGCTCCACTGGGAATCCTCAACACCTGTCCAATCCGTACATTATCGCTGCTTAGTTGATTTTCTTCCTTAATGGCGGAAATACTCACACCGTATTTACGGGCGATGATGCCCAGTACCTCACCTCTAACCACCTCATGCTTGATGATTTGCGCGGTGTTGATGCGCGGGGTGGCTGGATTAGAAGCAGGCACAGTTGGCGTAGAGGTATTACTCACCGTATTTGAGGCGGATGACGAAGTAACGCCCCATTTGCGGGGAATCATGATTACTTTATCAATTTGGAAAGAGGAACCTATGCCGGGGTTGGCGGCAGTGACTTCTCCTGCAGTGGTTCCGTATTTACGGCACAATCCATAAAGGGTTTCGCCACTGCTTATTTTGTGCAACAGATAGTATTTTCCTCCGGAAATTTTACGACCTACCGAATCGGACGGCATGGCATATGCTGCTCCTGCAGACAACAACAGAGCGCTTATTATTAGTTGTTTCATCCCCTTAATTGACTTCTCAATTTCAAATGTAAGATAGGCAATAAACGATAAAGCCCTGTTAAGATTGTTCATTTTCCACAACATGGTAAAATGTTTTAAATAAAGGACACATAGCACCCTGCCAATCATTCGATGAAAAACGGGCATCTTCGCAGTACCTGCATGAAAAAAATCCTGAACATCCTATTGGGCCTTGGAATGCCCTTACTGTTTTTCATCGCCGTGCTGGCATGGTTTCTAGATGCGCCACTTTGGTTTCGCGACCCGATAAGGTGGGCAGCCGAAGCGCTGTTGCTTCTTTATGCCATTAGAAAAAAGAGCATAACGGTATGGATTGGTGTTTCCATGTTATTGGGTGGCGAATTGGGTTATTTATGGCCTGAGGTAGGAAAACACCTGAATTTACTGGGTAAAATATTCATTCAACTCATCAAAACCGTTATTGCACCGCTGCTGTTTGCCACCCTGGTGGTTGGTATTGCCGGACACAGTGAAATAAGGCAAGTAGGTCGTTTAGGCTGGAAATCACTGCTGTATTTCGAAGTGATTACCACTGCGGCGTTATTCATCGGCCTGGCAGCCATCAATCTAAGCGGCGCAGGAAAAGGCATCCTCCAGCCGGTGGTGCAACAACGCGTTCATGTTGTTCCCAACGACAGCCTGAAGGTTGTAACCAATAAAGACCAGCAACTGGTGTTCAAGGTTGGTGACCAGGCAAAAGACATTCAGGCCAGGCCAAATCCGGAAAAACAAAGCTGGGAAAAGATTTTGCTTCACACCTTCCCAGAAAACATAGCCAAATCAGTGTCTGAAGGTCAAATTCTTCAGGTGGTGGTGTTCAGCATTTTATTTGGTCTTGCTCTGGCCCTGCTTCACGGACATCAGAAGGCTGCGATGCTTGAGTGGTGTGAAGGGTTAAGTTCAGTGATGTTCAAGTTCACGCACATTGTGATGTATTTCGCCCCATTTGGCGTGTTTGGTGCTGTGGCGCATACCATTGCTACCATGGGCTTTGATGTGGTTGCTCCACTGTTGAAGTTGGTCGCCACGCTATATCTGGCGTTGGGCGTATTTATCCTGCTGGTATTTGTACCTATGGCCTGGCTGATTCGCCTGCCTTTGCGCAGTTTCATACGTGCCGTTGCCGAACCGGTGGGTATTGCCTTTGCTTCTGCCAGCAGCGAAGCAGCGCTCCCCAAGGCCATGGAAAACATGGAAAAGTTGGGCGTACCAAGAAAAATAGTTTCGTTTGTTTTACCCACCGGTTACAGCTTTAACCTGGATGGAACCACCCTGTATCTGTCGCTGGCCTCCATATTCCTGGCTCAGGCGGGCGGAATCGAACTGAGTCTGGGACAACAGCTGATCATTGTATTTACGCTGATGCTTACATCAAAAGGTGTTGCAGGCGTTGCCCGTGCTTCCCTGGTAATCCTGAGCGGAACAGCAGCTACATTTAACCTTCCGGAATGGCCCATTGCCATGATTCTGGGTGTAGATGTGTTGATGGATATGGCCCGCACAGCCGTAAATGTGGTGGGTAACTGCCTGGCAAGCTGTGTAGTTGCCCGCTGGGAGGGCGAATTTGAACCAGTCGAATGGAATAAGGATTCTGACGCCGGATAAACTGGTAAGGACTATAAAAAAAGAGCCGCTTCCTGATGGAAGCGGCTCTTTTTATTTAAGGTTATCCGGGTTTACTTACCCTTCATTGTCCATTTCCCCTGTCCGAAGGCATCGAGCATCTGCACTTTGCCATAGCCAAGCTTCTCCAGCCTGGGCTTCAGTGTAGCCGCATCGCCAACCACCAGAATCACCATGCGGTCGGTGCTGAGGTATTTGGCCGCCAACTGATTCAGTTCATCCATGGTGATGCCTTTCAGCACTTGCTCCTGCTGGCGGGTATAATCATCAGGAAGGTTGCGGTTCAGGATGTTATAAATGAAACCGCTCTTCTGCATGTTCGATTCAAACTCCAGGGCCTGATTTGCCAATACAGAGTTGCGTGTGAAGTTAAACTCCTCTGCAGTCATACCACCTTGTTTGAAATTATTGATCTCCTTCACCACCTCAACAATGGCACTGTCGGTAGCTGAAGCGCGCACACTGGAAGAAAAAATCCAGTTGCCGGGCAGATTTTTATACGCCGGTGTAAAGCCCCCACGACTCCCATAGGTCCAGGCTTTTTCTTCGCGCAGGTTCAGGTTGATGCGGGAGTTGAAATTGCCGCCCAGTGGAAAGTTCATCAGCGTGCTGCGAAAGAATTCTCCGCTGGCATCATAAGGCAAGGCATTGAAGCCAATTCGAATTTCAGATTGCTCTGAATTAGGGAAGTCAACCATAAAAACATGGTTACTTTCCCATTTCGGCAAGGTGGGAACAGCAGGTGCTGCGGCGCCTGTTGTCTTCCATTTGTTCAGGAAGGACAGGGCCTTCATGGCCTCTTCTTGGCTTACGTTTCCTACCACAACCACTTTAGTCAATTCAGGAGCATAATATTTGGCATGAAAAGCCTTCAGGTCTGCGATGGTCAGCTTCTCTACATCTTTCTGCATGCCGGAAGCCATCGTGGCCAAGGGCGTGCCGGCATTCATCAGTGCACTCCAAGCATTGGATGCCGCCTGTGAGCGGTTGTTCTTAATGAAATTGAATTGTTCCAGAGACTGTTTCTTATTTCGATCGAATTCTGTTTTAGGGAAGGCTGGGTTGAACAGCATGTCTTCCAGAATTTCCATGGTTTTATCCAGGTTTTCGCGGAGGCAGGCAACAGAAATATTAGTTCCTGTATTTCCGGCGCCGAAGTTTATTCTGGAACCCAGCTTTTCCAGTTGCTGACTGATTTTCTCCGAACTGCGTGAAGTGGTTCCTTCACTCATCATTTCAGCAGTCATGCTTGCAGTGCCGTTCTTAACGATACTGCCTTCCAATAGATGCCCGCCATCAATATTAAACGACATAAACACCAGGGGCGACTCTGTTGACTGCGAAACGGCTATTTCGAGGCCATTAGACAATTTCTCACGGCTCAGGCTAGGAATAGTTACAGGCTTAGCCGCAGTTGCCGCCGGCATTAAAGCCCTGTCGAACGCATCTACAGGACGTTTGTAGGTAAGCCCTGCATACTCTGCATCGGCAGAAGTGCTCTTCACGTTGGCATTGGGGTTCACACTCTGGTAAGAAGTAGGCTTAAAGTTCGGATCGGTAAATTTGCGCGGATCGGGTTCAATAATGACCACGCTGGCGCCCCTGTTTTTCAGGTAGCGGCGGTACACACGCAACACATCCTCGCGGGTAACCCTGCGGTAGCGGTCAATATCGTCCTGAAGATTGAAGGCTTTCCCTTCCTGGATATAAGTGTATTCATTAATCAGACTTGCCTTCGATTCAACGCTTTCAAATACACCGTAGTAACTGCTCACAATGTCATTTTTAACGCGCTCCAGATCATCATCGCTGAAGCCAATGATGTCGAAGCTGTCCACCAGAGCAAACATTTTCCTTCTCAGAAAATTCACATCACTCATCGGATAGCCTGCCAGAGTGATGGAAAATTCACCTGCCAGTTCATGATTCATGGCCCCCATGGGATTGTTGCTGGCATTGGCCTGAAGGGCAATTTCAGCTTCAACAAAACGCTTATAAAACAAACTGCTCTTGCCGCCACCAAGCAACTGGCTAAGGACATATAGGGGCGCTTCATCATTGGAATAAGCGGGTGAGGCGGGCCAGCTGGTGTAAAGCACAGGTACCGACGCCTTGCCGTCATAAAAGTTGGCAAATCGATTTTCCGGGATGCTCACAGGAGCCACACGCTGCTTTTTTACTTCAGGACAAGGGGCAAAACTTCCAAAGTATTTCTCACACCATTGAACCACCTGCTTTGCATCGGCATCGCCGCTCACAATAACGGTGGCATTGTTGGGGCCGTACCAGCGCAAAAAGAAGTTGCGCAGATCATTGGAATCCACACGATCAAGATCATCTACGTAGCCAATCACCGGCCAGCTATAAGGGTGAGTAGGCGGATACAGATTCTGGTCCTTCACCTCCATGAGGAAACCGTAAGGCACTGTGTAACGCTGATCTTTTTCGTTCTTCACCGTGCTGCGCTGGATTTCATATTTTTTCTGGGTAAATGCACCCAGCAGGAAACCCATACGGTCGGCTTCCATCCATAAACCGGTTTCTGTGAAGTTGCTCGGGAAGGTCTGGATGTAAACTGTACGGTCGCGGGTGGTATTGCCGTTTACTTCTCCACCGGCATTAGAAATGATTTTAAAATGTTCCTCATCACCTACATGCTCAGAGCCCTGAAACAGCATATGCTCAAAAAAGTGTGCGAAGCCGCTCTTCCCGGGAAGTTCCCGAGCTGAGCCTACATGGTAGGAAACCATAAGGTGCACCAGCGGATCGCTGTGGTCTTCATGGACGATGATGGTTAAGCCGTTGGGAAGTTTATACTTCTCATAAGCAATGATGGCCTTGCCTTGTTGTGGTTCTACCTTTTCCACCAGGGTGGCTGTCTGAGCCATTACCTGGAAGGCGAAAAGCAAGGATAAGATTGTGATAGCGTAGCGCTTGTTCATAGTGCTGTGCGGTATGTTGAATTTGGCAAAAGTACACGGAAACGTTATTC
Source organism: Flavobacteriales bacterium (assembly GCA_947463095.1). GTDB lineage: Bacteria > Bacteroidota > Bacteroidia > NS11-12g > UBA955 > REEB481. The sequence goes on from CANHRE010000001.1 coordinate 90,193, forward strand.
TTTAGGGTATGTTGGGATGTACATACAATTTCTTGCGATGAACATATGGCTTATTTTGTGTCCTGTAACGGGGTGCTGACTACCTTTGTGCCATGGTGAGCCGGGCCATATCGCTACTGTTGTGCATCGGTATCTGCCTACCTGAGCCGGTTTTGGCCCAGCGCAACAACAACCTGGGAACGGAGTTCTGGTGTGCTTTTCTGGAGAACATCAGTTCGCCGGGCAATGTACAAATTCACCTCAGCGGGCCGGAATCCTGTAAGGGTACGGTATCCATTCCCCAGATAGCATATTCGCAGTCGTTCAGCATCGGTGCCAATGGTGCTGCCGTAGTGAATATTCCCTCTGTGATTGCCTGTCCAGACCCGTCCAATGCCATCCAGGACCGCGGCATTTATATAAAATCTGACAGGCCCGTGGCGGCTGTAGCTTTCAGCCAGGGCGCCGGCAGTGCAGGTGCATCGGCCCTGATACCGATGAACGACATTCCCAAAGCGCCGGAGTACATCATCAATGATGTACCGGTAAGCAAAGGCTTCGGCACGATGGCCGTAATTGTAGCCCTGCAAAACGGAACCCAGGTTGAAATTACACCCTTTCGCACGCTGGCTACCGGCAGACCTGCGGGAGTTCCATTCACCATCACGCTGAACCGCGGCGCCTCCTACCCCATCCGCGGGCTGGATTCACAGCAGCTGTGCGGCACGCGCATCCGCGTGGTACAATCCTGCAAGCAGATCGTGGTGTTCCAAGGTGCCAACGGAATGCGCTGGCGCAGGGATGACCCTGGCTGCACCTCTGCCGACCATGTATATGAACAGGCAGTTCCGGTTTCTCACTGGCAGGATCAATACTATGTTCCAGCCCAGCCTGCACAAACCGTGCCCGGCTCCTATGTTATCAGCCCATGGCTTGACAATACTCAGGTGAAACTTTCAGGGAGCATTCCAGGTGTAATCACCCTGAACCGCGGAGGCACCGTAACGGCTTCTCCCGGGGCATCAGATCGCTGTATCAGCGGCGATAAAGCCCTCCAAGCACTCCTGCTGAGCCGCAGCGGCTCCTGCAACGGACATCCGCAAAAACTGGGCGACGCTTCCATTCTGACTCTTTCTTCGGATGAAGGAGCCGTGAAAGCCTGTTGGTGGTTCGTACCTACCCTGATAAGCAAGTATGAACATTACGTCAGCATAATCATCAGCGCCGGCGGCCTGCCCAGCTTAAAAATGGATGGCATTCCCCTGAATCAGTCCTTATTTCAGAGCAGTTCCTGCGATACCCGGAAAATCGGATTTGTACAAGTGCTTCCCGGCGCACACCGTCTGGAATGCGACAGCCCTTTTCTGGCCTATGCGCAGGGTCTGGGCGACGGAGAAGCTTATGCTTTTTCACTGTGCCGCATGGCCGGGAAGAACCGTTACCTGAGCATGAACCTGAACACCGAATTGATCTGCCATCCTGATTCCTGGCTGAACATGCAGGCGGAAGGCGACAGCCTGCGCTCGGTGCGTTGGGAAATCAGCGATGGTTCAGGCTATTCCGGGAACAGCGCCCGGCACCGCTTCGGCAGCAATGGCCGCTACCGCATACGCATGATTGCTTCTGTGGGTGGCTTCTGCCCTACTGACACTATAGAGCGATTCGTGGTGGTCACCCGCGCTCCTGTGGCGCAACTGGGCCCTGACACCCTGTTGTGCGAAGGCACCCTGTTTCGAACGTCCTATCAGGCGCTTCCCGGACAAAAAGCCATTTGGAACCGCCCCGCTGGAGGTGGCTTTATCACCCTGAGCGCGACCGATACCCTGGTATTACGCGTAAGCGACAGCCTGGGCTGCAGCAGCAGCGATACCCTTCAGGTGCGTTTTGCCCCCTGCTTTAACGAGAAACTGGAAATACCCAATGTGTTCACTCCCGGACGCGACGGCATCAACGACGTGTTCACCGTGAACTACAGCGGATACCGCACGGTGCAGATTTCGGTGTACAACCGCTGGGGGCAGTTAATGCATCGCTTCACCCTGCCCAACGATGCGCCCTGGAACGGAAAGTTGAACAACAGCTTCAGCGATTGCCCCGAAGGCGTATACTACTACCTGCTGGAGGCCACAAAAGCCCGCAATGGCGAACAAATGCGCAGCCACGGAACCATTAGCCTGATACGATAAGTTCACGCGTTTGCTGAGGCTCTCGAAGCAAACATTAACGAAAATTACCCCAACATCCCGCCGGGTGTACTTCAAGAACTTCAACGACCCGGGGGCGCAATTGATTTCCAGTTTTTTTGATTATATTGATGGCAGACAACTGTCAATATTTTTAACATGGAACATCAGATTGCACATATGGACCTTGATTCCTTTTTTGTGAGTGTGGAACGCCTGCAGGACAGTCGTCTGGATGGCCGACCTGTGATTATCGGGGGGCAGAGCAACCGGGGGGTGGTGGCCAGTTGCAGCTATGAGGCCCGGGCCTATGGCATCAGCAGTGCCATGCCCATGAAAACGGCCCGGCAGCTGTGTCCGCACGGCGTATTCATCCGGGGCGACAGCGGCTTGTACAGCAAGTATTCCAACGTGGTAACGGAGGTTATCGGTGAAAGTGTGCCTTTGTATGAGAAGGCCAGCATTGACGAGTTTTACCTAGACCTGACGGGGATGGATCGCTTTTTTGGCTGCATGAAACTGGTTGGGGAATTAAAGCAAAGGATCCACAAGGAGGTGGGCCTACCCATTTCTTTCGGCCTGTCCACCAACAAAACGGTGAGCAAGGTAGCCACGGGCGAAGCCAAGCCTGCAGGGCAGATGCAGGTGATACAGGGGCAGGAGAAGGGATTTCTGGCGCCTTTGTCGGTACGGAAAATACCCGGTGTGGGGGCAGAAACATACAGAACCCTGCGCGGGCTGGGCATTGAGCAAATCCGCAGCATCCAGGAACTGCCCAGGGAACTGATGGAAAAGACCCTGGGAAAGAACGGTGCGGAAATATGGAAAAAATCCAACGGTATAGACCCCAGCCCGGTGATTGCCTGGCATGAGCGCAAGAGCCTGAGCATGGAGCGCACCTTCGACCGCGATACCATTGACATTGCCAAGCTGAAGGGCATCCTGACAGCCATGACCGAAAGCCTGGCCTATCAACTGCGAAAGGGACAGAAGCTCACCCAGTGTGTGGCGGTGAAGATTCGCTACAGCGACTTCAATACCCATACCCTGCAGCAAAGGATTGCCTATACCAGTGCCGATCATATACTCATCCCGCAGGTGCAGGAATTGTTTGAGCGCCTGTACCAGCGGCGCATCCTGATACGGCTTATCGGGGTGCGTTTCAGCGAGTTGGTAGGCGGCGGGCATCAGATGGACCTGTTTGAAGACCGGGCGGAGATGATGCAGTTGTACGAAGCCATGGACCGCATCCGCAACCGCTACGGCGACCGTTCGGTGATGCGGGCGGCCGGTATGCTGGCTAAAAGCATCGGCCGCAATGACAATCCCTTCGACGGCAGCGCCCCCCTCCTTCTGGCCAACCGGAGAAGTTGATGCCGGATACTTTTTATAAAATTAACGCCTGCGGTGTTTAATTCGTTCCAGTAATATATCAACACTGCGGGAATGCTATTGGGGTCAATCCGGGTTTTGTGCGGTCTGTTGATTATATGCAGGCCTCCGGCTATAAAATATAAAATACTACAGCATGCTTCTTTTTGTATTTATACGAATAAAACTTATAATCGCAACTTAATAAATTAATTATATTAAGCAATGAACAGACATTTATTATCTCTGAGTATCGCATTCCTGACTGGTATGAACGGCTTCGCTCAAGACAATTCCGGGCATAAAATGTTCACAATGAATATGGGCCTGAGCATTCCCACCGGGGCTTACGGTAGTAAAAACTTCGACAATACACTGGCCGGATATGCCATGCCCGGTTTTCTCATTGACCTGACCTATCAACATGAATTTCACCCTAATCTTGGATTTACGGCCATGGGACGAAGCATGGCCCATAGCATGAATGATTTTCTCTTTGAGTATGACTTCGCCAATTATCTGAAAAAAAATAGCGCCGGAAGCAACCCCATTGTATATATCGGACCAACAGTCTATTCAATTGGGGGACTTATGGCCGGTATGTATGGTGACTTTTCATGGAATCAAAAAATTCAGTTTGAGCCCCGGATGCTCATTGGTTTTTCCGTCGCTACCCTGCCGGGCATGATTACCGATGCTTATAATTCCACAACGCTGGTCACTACGACAGTGCGGGAAACTGCCAGCACATTTTGCTTTAGCTACCTGATTGGCATGGGTTTTAAAATGAATCTGGGTACCCATTCCTTTTTACATATCAATCTAGACACATACGGCGCTAATGCCCGCTGGAATGATGTGCGATATATCAGCGCCGGCTATGCGAGCAGTACGATTCAAAACCGCAAATTCGATTACTTCATGAATTTCCGCACCCTCAACTTAAGCGCCGGCTTCGGGTTGAAGTTCTGATTGGATTTAGCTTATCATTTTAGGTTTATAGCCTATTTTCCCCATTCCAAATCATTTCAGCACTGAACCCATTTATCGGCAGCTCTTGTTTCTATACTCGATAAATTACAGCAATTTCATAACCGCATCAATACGGCATATCAGGGCAACCGTAATTTATGGACAGCCATGAAAAACAACAGTCAGGCCACACAATTACTTGTCCAACTGGAGCATAGCCTGCGCTTTCGCGATGCGGAAAATGAACGCATGAAACAGGGTATTCCCATAGACAGGATGTTCAAGAGTCGTGTATGAGTGGGCGGCTCAGGGGTTCAGGATTACATGATGCAGCAGTTCCCTTAGGGATTGCATGTGTTGCACGTTCAGGCCAATCATCGGGCTTGTCAGCAGTAAGCGTTCCTTGAATGCAGCAGGAAGATCATTGAGGGATTTATCGTCGTCAATGATGATAAAATTTTCACCGGACGGCCGTGACACAAGCCAGTGAATCACTTCTTCTCTTCTGCTCCTGAGCTGTGTATTCGAATCAGTGCACAAAAGCTTCGACACCTCTATCCCCCTGTTGCGGAAAATGCTTTTCCACTGTTCCACATTAAACCTTGACCTATGGGATGTGGTAAGCACAATGGTATCAGCTTCTGTAAGAATTTCCTGAAGCACTTGAACGGCCCCGGAGGCAAAAACGGGAAATCCATCCTGTAACAATTCAGGCTTTTGCCAGCTTTTAGCCGGAAGCATAACACCATCTATGTCCAAGAGGATAAACATGGATGCAAAGGTAGGAATTACTTGAGTAATGCACAGAATGACGCTATATCAAGTCCATTGTGCAAGGCATCCTCTTCATTCAACATTTGAATCTTCGCTTCTGTGTCCCAGTCCTCAAGAACCAGCGAGACATTATGCCAGGAGACTGGTAAAGTGGCCGATGTACTTTTCCAGGGCACTATTTCCATTTTTGCACCAGCGAGCAAAGATGCTATATAGCGGTGATGTCCATCAATAATTAAATCTCCACTAACTTTTATACCCTTAAATCTGATACCTACCAGCATTTTCCTGTGTATCCTTTGCACTATGGGAAAACAGAGTTTGTCTTGGGTTGATTTTAAATTCTGATTGCGCTCCTTAAGCAGATGATGAACAATTTCTAAAGTCAAGTTTACCATAATTAAGATTATTTTATAATTCAAAGTAGAACTAATTTTTCTTTTGCTGAAAAGAACGAATGCACAAATGTAAGAGCCGTCTGTCATCGTTCGCTCTTCAAACAGCGAATTACAGTCATTACAATTGACCTGTATCTTTGATGCCACCGTTCCCGATTTCATCACAATATTATTCCCTAACCCATGAAGGCCCAAACCCTGTACATTAACCTTCCCGTGAAAGACCTGAACAAAACTCGGAACTTCTGGACCCGGCTCGGATGCCGCTTCAACGAGCAGTTTTCCGACGACAAAGCGCTTTGCCTGGTACTGCGGGAAGAGCTGATGTATGTTATGTTGGTCACCCATGAATTGTTCCGGACCTTCACCAACAGGCCCATTGCAGATGCCTCTTCCACGCAGGTGCTGACCGCATTGCAGGTGCATGGTCGCGAGGAAGTAGATCAGCTCGTGACCCTGGCTCTGGACATGGGTGCCACGCGCTACAGAGAGGCTGCTGACCACGGCTGGATGTACTACGACAGCTTTGCCGACCTCGATGGCCACCAATGGGAAATCATGTGCATCAACCCCACGCAACTTCCTCAATAAACCATGAACTTGGATAAAATCACCGTAGAAGTCCTGATTGCCGCCGACAGGCAGAAGGCATGGAACTACTATACCGACCCGGCCCATATCACAGGCTGGAACTTTGCAGACCCAAGCTGGCATTGCCCTGCCGCGAGCAACGACCTGAGCATCGGAGGGCGTTACTTCGCCAGGATGGAAGCGAGGGACGGAAGTTTCGGCTTTGATTTTGAAGCAGTTTATTCCGACATCCAACCCGGTGAATCCTTCAGCTATGAATTTGGCGGCAGACAGGCTGCGGTTTCATTCCGCGCACAGGGCCAAATGACCGAAGTACGGGTTGTATTTGACCCGGAAACCGAAAATTCCATTGAATTACAACAGCAGGGATGGCAGGCTATTCTGAATAATTTCAAGACTTATGTAGAAGGTATTTGATTGTCATTCCCATAAGCGTTTCTCCCTTACATTGTTGCCGTAGCTCATAATGCCTCTACTTATGCTTTAACCATTCCGTGATTCATGTCACCTAAATTGCCATTCAGTTATTTTTAATGTACTTTCGTAATGCATGAGGGTGCGAGTTTTCATAATCTGGATGGGTCTACTAGGACTAATATCCTTACAGGCCTGTGAGCAAAATGAAGATGTGCTCATCCCCGGCAATAAGCAGCCTGACTACAGCGGTGTACCAACCATCAAGGTCGAGAATTATGTAAATAGACTGTTTATTGATTTACTGGGCAGGGAGGCTACCGACAGCGAGCGCATCCGCAGTGTGGTGTCGCTGCGCAGCGGAACGCTTTCTTTTGCGACCCGCGACAGCCTGATTCGTCGCCTGCAGCGAGATACGATCTACCGCGAAGGTGATTCAAGCTACAGCCATGCCTGGCATGAACGTATGTATAATCTGCTCAAGGCACGCTTCCTGGAAGGCGCCGATGAAGCCGAACTTTACCTGCGCATGGGCAATGCCCAATTCGCACAAACCATAGCCCGTCTAAACGGGGACTCCGTAGGTGTGTTCTCCGCCCAGGAGCAGATGGACAAGTACAAAAATGTGCTGAACAGTCGCTGGAAATACCGCAAGGGCCAGATCAGCCTGGGCGAAATGTGTTCCTTCATGATGAACAACGGCATCTATGACCAGATCAACATGAACAGCTTCAACTTTGTGAATGCCAGTTTTGACGATTTATTCCGCCGCTTCCCGGTGCGCGACGAGTTTGACCAGGCCTATCAGGTTATCGAATACAATAAGCCCGGAACAGTATTCGGCAGGGTTTGTACCAACAAGAACGAATACTGCAGGTCGCTTACCGAATCAGTGGAATTTTACGAGGCGCAAATTCGCTGGGCATTTTATATCCTGCTGCAACGCGAGGCAAGCACCCCGGAAGTGTTAAATTTACTTAGCCCCTACCGCAACAGCGGTGATTTCAAAAACGTGCAATTAGCCATCCTGAAAACCGATGAGTATGCTCAGTTCCAATAAACTTTTCTATGGCCTTGGCCTTTTGTTGCTGCTGTTCGCCGGAGCCTGCACTAAGAATGAACGGCTCAGCTACGGCCTTCTGGATCAGGAACTGTATGAAGACAAAACCCTAAAAACCAAGAACAAGAGCGAAAGTGAATACATTAGCATTTTGTACACCAACCTCTACCAGAAGCCCATATCGCCCAACGAACTATACAAAACACAGAATGTGGTGTACAGCATCGGCGACCGCACACTGGCTTATGAAATGCTGCTGAGTAACTATTTCAATCAGGGCAGTGTGGTGATGCCTTCCAACAGCAATATGCGTGGAAGGCTGGACAGTTTTATGCTGGACACCTACAAACGTTTTTACCTGCGTTATCCCAGTGAAGCTGAAAAAACCTGGTTCCGCAACTACATCCAAGCCAACCCAGACGCCAGTGTGGAGATGGTATATACCGCTTTTGCGGCCAGTGATGAATATTCATTTTACTAGACATGAAGCGTAAAGAATTTATAAAGAAAGCGGGTCTGCTTGCAGCGGGCGGAGTAGCTGCACCCTATATTTTACCGAGCGGACGATTATTTGCGCGCAGCAATACCCCGCTGGCAGATCATGTGGTGCTGGTGATGTTTGCCGGAGGGGTGCGGCAGCAGGAGGCCGTGTTGCAGCGCTATCTCGACGACAGTCAGGGCGTGAACTCTGCGGGCAACATCATGTACAACCTTATGGAAGGTGCTCCGCCGGTTTCCAAGATAGCATACGGCACTACGGCCGCGGGCGGCACTGCCGGCGGGCAACCCATCCCAAGGCTTCTGAGCCAGACGCTGCAGCAGCAGGGAACCCTGTTCCGTGAAATGCGCGCCCAGAGCGCCGGGCACTATGTGGGGCTCAACACCCTGGTGACCGGCAATCCCGGAACTGCGCAAGGGCTGAAAGTGCGGCCGAACTTTCCCACCATTTTCGAATACCTTAGGAAACACGCCGGCTACAAGGCATCCGACTGTTGGTTTATCGGCAATACCATTGGCAATTCCACGCCCCTGCTGAATTCTAGCGAGCATGAAACTTACGGGCTGCAATACGGAGGTAATTTCTTCGCCGCACCACTCACCTTCGGCTCCGCAGGGCGGGATGTGCTGAGCAATGCCAAACCATATTCCGACGAAGAACTGGCGCCGATGTACGCCATGAAGAACTTCCTGGACCAGAACTTCGGCCTCAACCCGGAACAGTTTCTCAGCGTTCGTAACAGCCCTGAAGAGCGAACACGTATCAAAGAGTGGATGCGCGATGTGTACATCAGGCTGGCCAACGGGCAGATTTCCTTCCCACCCGTAAACGGCGGCGGCGACAGCTTCAACATCGGTATGGCTGCCGAAGTGCTGCGGGCCTTTAAACCTAAAGTACTTGTGGTGAACATGAGCGCCGTAGACGGCTGCCACAGCAACTTCACAGGTTACCTGCAAAGCCTGCACCGGGCCGACCACGCCACCGGCTGGCTCTGGGATCAGATACAGCGCAACATCCCTGAGATGAGCGGTAAGACCATGATGATTGTTGCTCCGGAATGCGGCCGCAACCTGAAACCCAATCCCATCCAGGATGAAAACGATTGGTATGCCTACGACCATAGTGATGCCAATGCCCTGCGCGTTTGGGGGCTCATGGCCGGCCCGAATGTCCCCCAGAACCTGGTGGTGGGCAGCGAAATCAGTCCCAGTGGCAGACTTACCGACATCGTACCTACCATCGCCCATGCATTGGGCATCAAGGATGAAGTGATGAACTCAGGGCTACTAGACCCGCTGGCCCGCTCCTTATTCGACAGGATATGAAACAGTTATGGATTTATCTGCTGATTGGCGTAAGCGCCCAGGCCTGTACTAAAGAGGGCAAAAGGCCTGAAAACCCCTTTAACAGCGGCAACAACCAGCAGCCCAAAGACACCACCACGGCGCCGGACCCCTACACCATCCAAGGCATCCATTACAACATCCTGAAGCCAACCTGCGCCAACAGCGGTTGCCACGACGGCACATTTGAGCCCGACTTCAGAACCATTTCAAGTTCCTACAACACGCTGTTGTATCGCAAACCCATCAAAAACGACGGCACAGGTAGTTTTGCAGCCAGGGTCGTGCCAGGCAATGCAGACCTGAGCATGTTGTGGTACCGCATGACGGTAGATCTGGGAGGAAACTCCGGCATCATGCCACTGGTGGTAGACCCCGGCAGCAAGTGGCCTTCCAAAAAGGTTGAATATCTGAACCATATACGCACCTGGATCAACAATGGTGCGAAAGATCAATTCGGAAATCCCCCTTCCCTTCCCGACCAGCTTCCGCAAGTGCTGGGCATGACCGTTATGGTGAATGGTACAGAAGCCTCGCGCCCCGGGCGCTACGAACCCATCCAGGTTCCTTATGGCAGCATTGCAGAGGTATGGATTTGCTTTGCCGACGATAAGAGCGCACAGGATGCGCTGAGCAACGCGCGCATCAACTTCAGCCTTGACCCAGGGAAATACAATCCTGCTTCCGCTCAAACCCTCTTGCAGGCAACGCCAGCAAGGGTTTTTAAATCAGTCTATGGTCAGAATGAAAGCTTTCTGTATCGCTTCAGCCTGAACACCAATACCTGGAAACTGGGCGATGTTATATGGTTGCAGCTGGGCATCAGCGACGGGGTAAACGGAAACTCCTTGATTCCAAACAGCGATGCCCTTTTTTATCTTAAGAAATACCTTGCCATCCGTTTGATATGAACCTGCGCGACTTACCTGCACTTTTGCTCCTGGCCGGTCTGGCATCATGCGGGAAAGAGGCGCCCTATGTGCCCAACCCGGTTCCTTTTCTAAGCTTGGACAGTGTGAGCAGCACCAGCGTTATTCAGTTTAAAGACAGCCTGCGCATCTACCTGAAATTTGACGACGGCGACGGCGACCTAGGTGCGCTTAACCCGGACAGCAACAGCTTGTCGGTGCAGGATGCCCGCTTCAACCGTCCGGATTACTATTTCGTGCCTCCTCAGGCACCGGCCACTGCCAAAGTTCGCGTAAAGGGACGCTTCGTGCTGCGAATGAAGAACCTGTTTCTCCTGGGCAGTGGCAATGCTGAACCCACCTCGTTCACCCTGCGCATCAAAGACCGCAGCGGAAACTGGAGCAATACGGTAAGCACACCTTTAATCACCATCAAGCGCTGAGATGAAGGGCCTTATTTATATAACCATGATGTTTCCTCTGGCCGTTGCTGCCCAGAATACTTATTACATGAGCAACGGCAGGGTGCGGGCATGTTCGGGCATCTTCAAAGACAGCGAAAAAGGCAAAACCCCCGGCGATTACGACCATAACGAGGCCTACATATTCACCATCAGCGTACCGGGAGCCAGTAGTATCAGCATCAACTTTAAGAGTTTCTGTACAGAAAAAAACAACGACTTCCTGCAGATTTACAATGGGAAAGACACCTTTGCCCCCAAGCTGGGGCCACGATATTCGGGCAGTGCAGGTCCCGGGGTGGTGACCAGCACCGACAGCTTCATCACCTTCTTCTTCAAAAGCGACAAAAACATTGCCTGTTCGGGCTGGGAAGCCACCTGGAACGCGAAGATGCGGGTGATTACAGCACCTACCCTCACCCTTCAAATGGCACCGAAATGCAAGCAACAAAGCCTGAGCCTGTTGTTGGGTCGGGCCTTCCCCTGTGATTCAGTGAAACCAGGCAGTTTTTTGCTATCAGGACCGGTGAGCAGCAGTGTTACCACAGTCACCCCCGTGAATTGCAGCGGCGGAAGCACAGCCACCTATACCCTGCAGCTATCCAATCCGCTGAACATGAGTGGAACTTATACCTTGGATGCCATATTGTATTTTAAAGATTACTGCGACAGCATCTGGACGTTAAAAAGCAGGTTAACCTTCACCATCAGCGATTGCCCCCTGAAGGTACAGCTTACCGCTGATAGCGACACCTTATGCAGGGGCAGTTGCACCTGGCTGCGCGCCACGGTATCAGGAGGAACACCCTCGCGATATGTATATTCCTGGACACCAGGCGGTTTAACGGGTGCAGGACCTCACCGGATTTGCCCCACCTCCTCCACACGTTATATCCTGCGCGTTACCGACGGACTTTCGGTACCTTCTTCCGACACAGTGGATATTGCCGTTTTAGCTCCGCCGAATGCCCAGCCGGACACCATGGTATGTTACCTGTCGGCACCTTTCCGTCTCAGGGCAACACCGGCTGGGGGCTTTTGGCAGGGAAAGGGAATCACCGATGCAGCGAACGGCATCTTTAGTCCTGCGGCGAGTGGTGGTGGTACGTTTAAAGTCTGGTATCAGATAGGCAACTGCGCCGACACGGTGCTGGTAACCTCCACTGGCATTTGGAATGGCGACAACCTGTTTTGTCCGAAAACACCTCCTGCTGCCTTATACCATATTTACCCGACAGGAGGCACCTGGACCGGCCCTAAGGTTACAACCGGCGGCATGTTTAATCCCGACAGCGCAGGCACCTATAAACTCACCTATACCTGGAAAGGCTGCGTTTCTACCAAAACCGTGCGGGTTACCCCGATTTGGGCCAAACCCTTTGATACGGTCTGTGAGAGCAGTACGTATCATCAACTTCAATTTAACCCTATTGGTGTTTATTTCAACTGGTTCCCCGGCTTGTTGAACGGCTATTACGGAACGGTAAACCCATCGCTGATGGGCGGTCCAGGCACTAAAACCATCATCTATTATGCTGGTGGATGCAAGGACACTACCCTGCTCACTTTGCTTCCCATTTACGCCGGCAAGCGATTTGACACCATTTGTCCCCAGGCCGGTGTTTATACCCTAAGCGGATTCAGACCCGGCGCGGGCTATTCATGGAGGGGCAGAGGCATTCTGGATACCACGAAAGCCCAGTATAATCCAGCTTATTTTGCTTCGCTGGGTAAAACCAGCTTCACCGATACGCTGACCATTCGCAACGGACGCTGCACGGACATTAAATTCATGACCTTGTTGCCCACAAGAGTTGGTAAGCGCGACACGCTGTTTCTATGTGCCCAGGATACCGGTATCTGGCTGAGCAAGGCACTAACCCAATTCACTCCTTCAGGAGGAAGTTGGAGCGGCAAGGGAATTACCAATGCCAAAGGATTGTTTAGGCCCTCCGCGGCAGGATATGGAACACAACTGGCCTTTTACAACGTTAATGGCTGTAGGGACAGCCTGAGGATTTGTGTACGACCTAAAACGGGCATCCAAAAAGACACCTCCGTTTGCCGCAGTTCCGGAACCTTTAAACTAAAAACCACCTTGAGTGGAGGAAACTTTTATGGCACTGGCATCAGCAACAGCGCACTGGGACTATTCAATCCGGCCATTGCCCTAAAAGGGAAAAACCGCATCATCTACGTAAGCAGGTTCGGATGTTACGATACGGTATTCATTACTGTAGATACCGTCCCGGTGCTAAGCTGGCTGAGCGTACCTGCAACGCCCTGCCTTAAAGACACTTCATACCAGCTCAGGGCGGCCCCTGCCGGAGGTAGTTTCAGCGGACCCGGCATCAGCGGAACGATATTCAATCCACGCAAAGCCGGGTCGGGCAGCAAGCTTATTGTTTACCGGCTCAATCAGGGTGCTTGCTTGGGAAGTCTTCAACAAAACATTAGCGTTGCAGACACCCTGCGGGTGCGATTTTCCGGCAGTGGCGACAGCATATGTCCGGGCGCTACCGCCTTACTTACAGCCCAGCCAACCGGTGGAAACCGCTTCGGGTATCGTTTCTGGTGGTCAAACGGACTCACCGGCGCCAACCAGGCCTATTTCAGTCCCAGCAGCAGCACCACCATCAGAGTGGCAGTAAACGACGGCTGTTCGGATCCAGATACGGCCGTGCAGTTATTGTATGTGCACCCCCCTGTTTGGTTCAGGGTGCGTACCAGTCCGCCAGCCTGCTATGGATTGCCGGGCTTTATCAAGGTAACGATGAGCAATCCAGGAACTTACCGCTATTTGTGGAACAGCCAACCTGCGCAACAAAGCGACAGTATGCGCGGATTTGCGGGCTCGCGTTACCGTGTGAGCGTAGAAAACAAAAACAGCGGCTGCAAGAACGACACTACTATAGAATTGCCAGGATTCAGGAAGCTCAATGCAGGATTCATCACCAATCCGCCAAAGGGAATATGCCTGAGCAACATAAACCCCAGGATGTATTTCCTGGACATGAGCAGCGGAGGTCTGAACGGCACCTGGCACTTCGGGGATGGCAGCACCGAGCCCTACATACCCGGCAACAATCCGTCACACGTATACCAAACGGATACCAATCGGTATATGGTTCGGCTGATCATCGGCAACAGCGGCGGATGCGCCGATTCATCAGCTTTGTTGATTTGTGTTACCGATACCGTTTTGCTCTATGTACCCACGGCGTTTACCCCAAACCGCAATGGGCTCAACGAGCTGTTTCTACCCTCCATCACGGGAGCGCGTGAATACCGCCTGGACATTTATAACCGCTGGGGAGAGAAGGTATTCAGCAGTTCCGACCCGCTGATTGGCTGGGATGGCACTTACCTGGGTGCGGAATGTCCAGCAGGATGTTATGCTTATACCATCCACTATAAGGGTAAGAAAACCTACCGACAGATCAACAGTGGCTTGCTGAACCTGATACGCTGAACATGTCAGGCATAACCTAAAGCCGCCGGTGGATGCTGATATTCGCGGCATGGATCACTATCAGAGCAGTTTTGCGGTGCGGGCCATTGCCCGGTATCTGGCGGAAAAGCTGCCCGGATATTTCCTGACAGAATCCTACAGCACCGGAAAAGATGAGTTGCTGCTGGAGTTTGAATCCAAAGACTGTAGCTTCAACCTGAAACTCAACTGGGCTGATGGTCAGTTATTCATCAGCATGCCGGAACAAGGTGGTCAAGCGGGAAAGAATACCATCAACCAATTCCGGGACGCCATAGGCAAACAGGTTGCTGCGGTGCACGACTGTGGTTTCGACCGCAGCTTCCGCATAGTATTCAATGATCAGTCCCAGCTGGTATTTAAGTGCTGGGGCAGACACAGCAATATATTGTTGTATGAAGCAGGGGCCAATTCCTGCAGTCAGCACTTCAGGCTGCACCATAAAGGCGACACACAGCTGGCAGCGTCAACGTTCACAGGACAGCGTGACTTTGAATACAATCTTGCTGCATGCAGCGACCCTGAGTTGTTTCAGCAGGCTTATCCATTTGTAGTACCCTCTCTGCTCGATTATCTGGTCAGGCATGGCTTTTTCAAGTTGCCTGAATCCGAACGGCGGGCCATGTTTCACATCTTCAAACAGCAGTTGGAGCAGCCCCAGTGGTATATCGGCGAAGTTGAAGGAATACCTTATTTCAGCTTTTTTCCGGAAGCCGGAGCAGATGCGATTACTGTCCTGCCAGAAGCACTCAACCGATATGCCAAAGCCTACCTCAGCCGCTTTCACTTTCGTTCAAAGAAGCAGCAGCTGCGCAGCTTCTGGCAGCAAGATGCCATCCGTCTGGGCAGAATGCTGGAAGAACTGCGAAAGGAGCAAAAACGTCTGTTGGAACGGCCCGGTTACAAGCTTATGGGCGACCTGATTATGGCCCATCTGCAGCAAATTAAAAGCGGCACCAAAGATATTGCCCTTCCCGATTTCGAGGAAAAGAACATCATTCAGATCAAGCTAAACAGCACGCTCAGCGCCATTCAGAATGCCGAGGCCTTTTACCGGAAAGCAAGGAATGAATCAAAGGAAGAGGAACTGGTTCAGGCGCGGCTTGCTGCAACCATTGCAGGACACCAACGGGCCTTGCATTGGCTTGAGGTGCTCGATGCGGCGGAACAGTCAAGAGCATTGAGGGATATACCCCTACCTGAAAAGAAAGGCAAGGCACAGCATAGCGACCTGCCCTTTCACGAGTTCAATATTCAGGGGTA
Organism: Flavobacteriales bacterium; assembly: GCA_947463095.1. GTDB lineage: Bacteria > Bacteroidota > Bacteroidia > NS11-12g > UBA955 > REEB481. The sequence goes on from CANHRE010000001.1 coordinate 105,899, forward strand.
TGTGGTTTGGGTAGGTAAACATGCCAAAGCTAATGAGCTGCTGTTGAACAGTTACAGCCGAAAGAATGATGTTTGGCTGCATGCCCGGGATGTTAGCGGAAGCCATGTGCTGGTGCGCTGCAACAGCGGCATCAGCGGAATTTCAAAGGCGGTGCTGGAACAAGCAGCGTCCCTGGCCGCCTGGTTTTCAAAAGGCAAAACACAAGGATGGTTGCCAGTGCAGTACACAGAACGCAAGTACGTGAGGAAGAAAAAAGGCGGCGCTCCGGGTGAGGTGCTGGTGGAAAAGGAAAAAGTGTTGGTGGTGCAGCCGGGTTTGCCATAGAGTGGTCCATGCCCATGTCCTTAGCGCGTATCGGATTCGAGCTGAACTGCAGCTGGACTGACACTGTTCCCCCGGAGATTATACGCGGAAGAGTTTGGTTTGAATTTCGGGCAATAGCTCGTCCATACGGCTGAAGGCAAAACACTTGTTCCCCAGGTCTTTCAGCGATGCGCCGATGTGGTAGAGTCGTATATCGTCAATGATCAGAAAGCGGTCGTGGCTGCTGTTGTTAGCCAACACTTCAATGGCAGGATACTGCAGGTTGTGCTTTTCCAGATCTTTTTGTAATGCAGGCCTGAGGAGGGTATGGAGGATGCAGCCCACGCCCCTTTAGCGTTTGCTGAGCAAGAGCAAAGTGGTTTCGTTGGCGTAATTGTCCAGCAGCACAATTCGCTTGTTGGCCTGCCTGATGAGCGCGCTGACAAACACATGGGCGTCGAACAACTGCCCTTCGAAGAACACACCCTGACGGGGAGTTTCACCTTTCTCGAGGGCCTGCGGCACCTGCTCCAGCTTGCTGTCGGTTTGCTATTGCCTGATTTCCACACCTTCCAGGCGTTGGATGATGCCATGTAGGTTGTTCAGCGTTTTGCGCATGGCTACAAAGGCCTGCATGATTTGGATGCTGACTTGAATGGCTTTGTCACTGCTTAGTACTGCAGATAACATTGATACCCCTTGCTCAGTAAACACAAATGGCGGCGTTCTGCGTTTTGCGGTCGCAGTTTGAGACTCCACATCTTCAGTGCCCGCTGTTCTGGTCGCAGTTTGCGACCGCAAAACCTCCCATTCCTGCATACTAAGCTGAAACATAAAGGAAACTGGAAATCGTTTTGGATTTCATTTCACTTGCTCATTCAGCCTTTTTGTTTCAACGCTGTAAAGGGCTGCCAAATGATAATCAAACATCACCTGCACGCCTCTTACCGTGAATATCCTGTTTTCAATATGAGCCAATGTCAATTCCATGTGAACCTCATTTTCATCAGGTGGGCATTCACGTTGGTTTCAATAAGCACGGTATTGCTCAATGTTCCGTCTTGAGTCAAGGTCGGTGCGTCGGCAATAGCCCGGAGGCAGGAATAGGATTCAGATTTATTCATGAACATATACATCTAAGTAAATAACGAACGTGGGCTTACCTCAGCAAATACGCAGTGCGGCATGCGTAAACTTAAACTTCACTCAAAGATGTTGGATTTATCCAAATCATGCATGAGAAAAAATGCACGATTTATTTAAGCTCTTAACCCTAATAACGAATTTCTAATGCATCATCCGGGTTTAACGAATGCTTGCTGAACAGCTACAGCTGTAATTATGACCTATGGATGCATGCCCACGGTATTGCCCGGCTGATTACTTCATGTACATGTTGACCGTGAGCTCGGTTTTTCCTTCCATGTCCATCACCATTTCACCGATGGTGCTTTTTATATCCATAAAAAGTTCACTGCTCATAAAATCCACCATCTGTTCCTGAATCAGAAAGGTCATTTTTCCGGGCCCCTTTGCTTTGCCTTTCATGTCCATCTGCGCAATCTTCATATCAATATCCATGTTCTGGTCCAGCGTAAAGTAGGCCTTATTGCCCGCGATGGAATCCAGGTGATAACGCATCATTAGTTTACCTGAAAACTGGTCCATACTAAAGGGAACTTCATGACTGATGCTGCTGCCCACCTTTACCATCTTGTTGGGCAGTTGCATATTTTTTGTGAAGTTGTTGATGGTGGTTTTCAATTGCTGCAGGTTGTCGGCACCATTGATTACAGAATCCAAGGAAACACTCCCCAGCGAGTCGAAATGACCTTTATAAGAAAAACTCATGAGATCAGCCTGTCCAGGAACTTTTTGCTGCTCGTCGTTCACCTTGATGGTGATACGCTGCTCCAAACCTGCCGTATAATGAAGATTGCCATTGCTGTTCCTGTTGGACGTGGTTAATACATGTTTACCCTTCACGGTTACGAGGGTGAGCACTTTATCGGGTGTGGAACCGGCCATGCCTTCCGGCATTTTCACAAAGTGCACCTGCATTTTTGTTGCCTGCGAAGTTTGCTGGGTATAGGTTTTATTTGGCTGATAGCGCTGCACCAAGAGCACTTCACCGGTGGATTGTGCCCGAATATTGCATGCAAAGCAGAAAATCAAGCCCTGTAGAATTTTCATCATCACTTTTTGGGAAGGTGCATAAACCATAGAGTCAAAGTTAACTCATTCCAGCACATGTACCACGCCTGTTTGAGTATAGCGGCGGTTGTCCCAGCCCATATACACGACCATCCAGGCAAACACGTTATCGAAGGGTTTTCCCTGTCCCATAATGCCGGGCCACTGCAGCTTCTTGTTTTTAGAATCAAAAACCTTTTCACCCCAGCGGTTAAACACCATCATGTGGTAGTCGCGCACAAATACCGGCACAGTGCCCCAAACATCGTTCATTTCATCGCCGTTGGGTGTAAAGGCGTCGGGTACATACAATTCCGGGGGCTGGAACAGGTAAATTTCATTGCTGTTGCTTTCGGCATTGTACCCCCCGGAGGCTTCGCGGGCTTTGACGCGATAGAAATAGCCGCCCCAGTCATAGTTGAGTTTATTGTCGCGGTAATCAAAGCCCGGATGCGGCAGCGCAACAAGTGGGCGCAAAGTTCCTGTGTCCACTCGCCGTTCCAACACATAATCAGAAACCCCTCCTTTCCAGTAATCGTACTCCATCCACGAAAGGTCAAAATAATATTGGGGCTTGCCCGTAGCATCACCTTTCAACACGATGGTACAAGCGCGGTTCGACCTATTGCTCACGTGACCGCAACGGTCCAGAACACGCACTTTATAACAATAGCTTTCAAGGTCAACAAGCACATCGCGGTCGGTATAGAAACTGTCGTCGCGGTTGGTGATTGTGGCAATAATCTTATAGGGCTGCTTACCGTCGCGGCTGGCACGGTACAGTTCATAACTGCCAAAATCCGCTTCTCCGCTCCGCAACCATATCACTTGTACTTCTTTATCATCAACAACAGTTGCAGTGATGATGTAGGTGCTGTCTATTGGCGCGTTCAATTCCTTTTGGGTGCATACCCTGAAACCCCGGTCGGTAAATACGTTGCAAGTGTTCACGCCTATAAAAAAGTAGCAATAATTGCGCACTCTGGGATTCATGGCATTACGGTCTGTAAAACTGCCTCCACTGGCGTTGCGTATGGTATCAAGTGTAATGACATTCGCCCCTTCCTGCCTTTTGAGAATCAGGCACTTCCAGTATTGATGCGCGGGGGAAGCGGGCCATTGAAGGGTTACCACACCGGTAGTTTCGTTTAACAGCAGACATATCTCCCCAGGCGGCTCCACAACAGGCGGAGGGTCTACAAGAATTTTTATGGTATTCCAGGTGGTATCCATTTTAGGACAGCCCTGATCGTGCACCCGCACGCGGAGCAAGAAGGTATCCTTTCCGGAATGGTTGCAGTTGGTATTCCATTGCACATTAGCCACGGAACGTCCCGCTCCCTTGTTGAGGCTAAGCACGGGATAAGGCCCCTGAACAGAATCCCAAGCCTTGCCGATTCGTTCAATTTCAAGGTAGACCGTATCCTGCTCGTCGGGATCTGTACCCACGATATTGAAATTGAGCACCTCGGTGGCCGTGATGCGATAGATGGTATCTCTGGAAACAGGTTTCTGGTTCAGATTTTCAAAATCTATCTTGAAAATAGCATTGTTGCAGTTATCGCTGTTGTTGGTTCGGCTGTATGCCCCTGGCGTGGTTGGGAACAATCCATTCTGACCACAACCCGCACAAACGGCTTGGTAGATGATGCCCTTCTTGTCGAAACGCGAGGTGCCGCCGTCCACGTGCTCATCGGCATCGATGGTTCTGGTCGAAATGCCGCCGAAGTAGGTTCCGTATAACAGTTTGCTGAAGTTCCTTCCCAGAACGGCGATGTAAAAATCGCTGCCGTCTGTAGTGCGTTGCACGGCATTCGGTGTTATAGGCATGTTTCTGGTATTGCCCCTATTTTTCTGGCTCTTAGGTACATTGCTGTTGGTTGATCCGCCCCAGCCGGAAACAAAAATTCGGTCGCAGCGATCTACCAGAAAAGCAGAAGGCGAAATATTGGGAACCTGTCCTCCGCTGCCAAAGGCGGTGCTCAGGTCAATGGCGCTCAAATCGGATCTGAATCGCGTGATGAACTGACCACCACCGGCATTACCGAACACCCCCGGGCTAATGTACCAAGAGCCTTCAGTTTGACCGAAAACATAGGGTCTTCCTTTGGTATCTGTTTGCACGAAATAGCACTGGTCGTAAGCGGGCGTTCCGACAAATAAACCCGACTGAAAGACGCCGGTATAACGGTTCAGCCTTACAAGAAATCCGTCGGCCATACCCCCCCTGTTGGTGTTAGCAAAGGATTGAAAAGGCAAAGGGAACCGGGTACTGTTGGTTCCTCCGCTGATGAAAATATCCTGATTCAATCCCAGCGCCAGGCCATATCCGGCATCGTAACCGGTACCGCCCAGGCAGGTACTCCATTTCAACTGGTTGAGGCTGTTGTCCATACACATCACCACGGCATCCTGGTTACCAGCAAAGGTCTGCACCTGGTTTTTCAGCGGAAAATCAGCACTGTAACTGGTGGATGACAGGTAGATATTGCCCAGGGAATCGCACAGCACTTCACCGCGGAACTCATCGGCGTAGTTGTACATCAGGGGAATACCGTTGGCATCGGGAAGAGGTTCGCGATCTCCGAGCATGCCATCAATACCTGAGCCGCCCGCAAAAGTTGCCGCCATCAAGCCCGTACCGGAGGCATTAAGCTTGGCCAGTACTATGTCATAGTCGCCGTTATGGCTTAAATCCCATCCTTTACCGGTATTGGGGAAATCGGCGCTGCGGGTGGAGCCCAGGATAACCAGGTTTCCTGCAGGGTCAACAATCATCGAATGTGGCTGTTCATTGCTGCTGCCGCCCAGGTAGGTAGCATAGAGCAGGCGTTTACCATCGGGAGAGAATTTCAGAATGCCCATATCCCTGCTTCCACCATAACCGGTGCGCGATTCAGGATCGCCACCGCCAAATCGAGGCTGATAGCTACCCATGCTGGTGGGAAAGCCAAAATCAAACACCGTTCCCCCGGCATAGGCATTGCCAAAATCGTCGTAAGTGCCTGTGCAGCCAAAGTTGTCGGCAAAGGACCCTGAGTAGGTGGAAAAAACCAATACAGGGTCTATCACCAGGGGCCCTTTGAAGCGCTGTGGCAATTCAATATGAAACTTCACCGTATCACCCTTCAGCACATATGCAGCTTCGTAGGCATCTCCGGTACCTTGTTCTGGGTCATATACCAGCGGGATGTGTTCCTGAACAGCACCCAGAGCCGTTTCAATATGCAGACGGCCTTTAAATATTGTGGGCAAACCAACGCCTTCATAAAGAATACCGATGCGGGAGGGATCTACCCCTGCCTGAAGGTGTAGATTATATTTAAGAGAATTACCCTCGGCGCTCAGTTCCAGATCCACTCCGGGGTACAAACCGCGCAACCATATTGACGCATAAGCTTGAGCCTTAAAGGCCCATTTAGCAGGATTATTGCCATGAAGGAAATTATAAAATTCAGGTGCCGGATGCTCCCCTTCGGCCTGCAGCTTTGGAGCAGCGTTACAAAAACGCATACGGTACGCATGCATGAGCAGTGAATCACCTTCGGCAACATCATGATGCCATAATTGGGCCTTAGCTCGATCATAGCGTTGAAACACCAGCGCATCGCGTTCCACATACAACTTTCCACCTTGTAAATCTGCCCGGAACAATACCTGAGAAGGCCATTGTCCTAGATTTTCCACAAAACGCAATTGTGCGTTCAGCGCTCCGCAGAAAAAAATGCCTAGGAAAGTGGTGAGCAGTTTAAAAAACACAAACAGCGGGGTTTTTACACAAATTTAGGGAAATTTGCCCTCCCATATTCCTTTGATGCGGATCCTGTTTTTCGGTACCCCTGAGTTTGCGGCGTGCAGCCTTCGGCAGATTATAGACCACGGCTTCCAGGTGGTTGGCGTGGTAACGGCCCCGGACCGACCCGCCGGCCGAGGCCTCAATTTAAAGGAAAGTGCCGTGAAGCAGGTTGCGCTGGCAGCTAGGATTCCGGTTTTACAACCTGTGAACCTGAAAGCCGCTGAATTTCAGGAACAACTGCGCACCCTCGCTCCGGATTTAGGGGTGGTTATTGCTTTCCGCATGTTGCCTCAATCGGTTTGGAATATGCCTCCAATGGGCACCTTCAACCTGCACGCCTCCCTCCTTCCCGATTATCGCGGCGCAGCTCCTGTAAACAGGGTCTTAATGAATGGTGAAAAAAAGACTGGTGTGAGCACCTTTTTCCTGCGCCATGAGATTGATACAGGAGATATTTTACTGCAGGAATCGCTGGATATAGATCCCGAGGACAATGCAGGAAGCCTCCACGATCGCCTGATGCATCTGGGCGCAGCGCTGGTATTGCGCACCCTGGAAGGCATTCAGCAACAAAGCCTGACGCCAAAACCGCAGATGGTTAAAACACAACTTCATGCTGCGCCCAAAATTTTCCCAGACGATTGCCGGATCCATTGGGACCAGGATTGCGAAGCAGTGCACAACCTGATACGCGGATTGTCGCCAGTACCCGGTGCTTTCACCACCTTTCAGGGTAAAACGGTGAAAATTCTGGAAAGCCGTCCATGGGCGGAATTAGATTTTTTGCCCGGAAGTTGGCATAAGCTGGAACACAACCGCGTGGTGATTGGTTGTTCTAAAGGCGCCGTTGAGGTGCTAACATTGCAGCCGGAAGGGAAGAAGAAGATGGCCGCTGCCGATTTTGCCAATGGCTGGATGCATCGCGTCTGAATTGCCCTTGAAGTACATCGCTCCGACGCGCAATGCCAAGTATTTTCGATTTTTTCAACTTTTCCTATGATGAAATTTGGATTTGTGAAAGCTTTCTTTCTAAATTGCTGATTACAAATCGCTGAAAGCCTATAGATAAACCCTTACCACAGAAGCTTTACGAAGAAGTTCGTCTGTAATTACACCAACCAAAGGAGGGTTTAACTATGCAAAAAAACTTGATTCCCGACCAAAGTCTTGTTGTTTCCTATCTGGAAGGAAATGAGGCTGCGCTTGAAATGTTAATCAGGCGTTACAAACAGAAGGTATTAACCTCCATTTACATGCTGGTGCATGATCGTTATCTGGCGGAAGATATTTTCCAGGAAACGTTCATCAAGGTGATTCATTCACTCAGGCAGGGTAAGTATCAGCATGAAGGCAAGTTTCTTCCCTGGGTTATACGCATTGCCAGGAATTTGAGCATCGACCACATCAGGAGGCGCAAGAAAATGCCCGCCATCACCGACAGTGAGGGAAGAGATGTTTTTGGCTACATCAAAGTTGAAGAACCCAACGCTCAGGACCGCATGGAGTTGAATCAAACCAATGGCCTGTTGTTCGAACTAATAGAGAAGTTGCCTGAGGAACAAAGGGAGGTGTTGATTTTACGACATTACGGCGACCTGAGCTTCAAAGAAATAGCAGAGCTTACCGGTTGCAGCATCAACACGGCGCTGGGCAGAATGCGCTATGCCATCCTAAACCTCAGAAAAATGATGGTTTTTGTCGAACAAAGGCAATAACGGCAAGATTTCGGCGTTACCACTTTTTTAACGCCTATGCATCCAACTATTACCCAAAACGACATCCTGCGCTATGCCTATGGTGAAACCACCACTGAAGAAACGGTGCTTATTGAAGCCGCACTGGCTTCAGACGAGCAGCTTCAGGATTTCTATATCCTCCTGAAGCAGGTGGGTGATGACCTGAATCAGAAGATGTATGCCCCGCATCCAACGTCTGTCAATATCATCATGGAAGAATCGCAGGACAGTTCCCTGGAAATCAGCAACTGACCATCGTTTTATGGCAACAACGAAAACGGAATCTTCTTAAAAAATGCCATAGTTCAGCAAAAAAGACTTCTTTTGATGTTTGAATTGCAGCAACACTATGGTCAATCAAAACGCCCTTGCTTCCATCCCTAAGCTCGATCTTTCGGATTTTTTGAGTAATGACACTGCGCTGAAAACGCGATTCATTCAGGATTTAGGTAAGGCTTATGAAGACATCGGTTTTGTAGCCATCCGAAACCACGGCGTAGACGCTATGCTTCTGGATCAGTTGTACGCAGATGTAAAGGCATTTTTCGCCTTACCGGAAACAGTGAAGATTAAATATGATGACACTGCCGGAGGCGGACAGCGCGGCTATACCGGATTTGGAAAGGAACACGCAAAAGACCGGAATGCCGGCGATCTGAAAGAATTCTGGCATTTTGGGCAGTACGCACCGGAAAGTGACCCACTTTATTCATTTTATCCAGCTAACAAAACCGTAACTGACGTACCCCGATTCAACGAAAGCGGCAAGGCCATTTACCAGGCCCTCGAGCATTGTGGGGTCCAGATATTGCGCGCCATTGCCCTGCACCTGAATTTACAGGAAGATTATTTTGATGACAAAGTGCGCTGCGGAAACAGCATCCTTCGTCCTATACACTATCCTCCGATCACCGGTGAGCCTAAAGATGCCATCCGCGCAGGTGAGCACGAAGACATCAACCTGATTACGCTGCTGGTTGGTGCCAGTGCCGATGGATTGGAAGTTTTGGATCGAAGCGGCAGCTGGGTTGCGGTAACAGAAGTAGAAAACCACATCGTGGTCAATGTTGGCGATATGCTCCAAAGGTTAACCAACGACAGATTGAAAAGTACTACGCATCGGGTGGTGAACCCGCCACGGGAACTATGGAATACCCCGCGCTACAGCATACCGTTCTTCCTGCATCCCAGGCCGGAAACGCGTTTGGATTGTCTGCCCTCCTGTATTGACCAGACGCATCCAAAAAAATACGCCGATTGTTCCGCCAACGAATTCCTGATGGAACGCCTGCGGGAAATTGGTTTGATTAAATAAGGTTCATCAGGGAAGAAACATATTTTTCAACTCCTGAGCTTCATCGGGCTTCATCTTCCCTGCCAGAATTAAACGCACCTGTCTGCGCCTTAGGGCCCCGTCAAAACGCTGCTTTTCCACTTCTGTTTCAGGCTGAAGATCCGGCACCCTGACCGGTTTGTTCCTGCTGTCCAACGCAACGAAGGTGTAATATGCTTCATTGCAACGAACAATTTCATTTCGTGGAATATTTTGGGCAAAAACCTCCAGGTACACTTCCATGCTGGAGTTAAAGGCACGTGAAACCTGAGCCTGAAGGGTAACAACATCGCCCAGGTGAATGGCTTCTTTAAAAGAAACACTGTCTACGGATGCTGTAACTACAATCTGGTTGCTGTGCTTTTGGGCTGCAATGGCCGCACAAATATCCATCCAGTGCAGCAAACGCCCTCCCATCAAATTCCCAAGGGTATTGGTATCGTTGGGCAAAACAATCTCATTCATAATGGTGAAGCTTTCGGCAGATTTGCGGGTTTTGTTGCTCATAGTCTCTAGGGTACAAAAATAAAGACCGGCTGTAGGCCGGTCTTTGGAACTTTTACGAATGGTAGAGGTTTTTATGCCTCGGCATGAACTACCGACACAAAAGACCTGTTTTTGGCCCCTTTGTGGAATTTCACCACACCAGGGATGAGTGCAAACAAGGTGTGATCCTTGCCAATGCCCACATTGGTGCCGGGGTGATGTTTGGTACCGCGTTGGCGAACAATGATGTTGCCGGCGATTACTTTCTGACCTCCGAAGATTTTCACCCCAAGCCTTTTGCTATGGGATTCGCGTCCGTTTTTACTACTGCCTGCGCCTTTTTTATGTGCCATGTCTGTTCGTATTTAAACGTTAAGCCTTAATGGATTCAATCTGAATGCGGGTGAACTGCTGGCGGTGGCCGCGTTTTACAGCATAGCCTTTGCGCCTTTTCTTTTTAAACACCAGTACTTTATCGCCCTTTACATGGCTAAGCACTTTAGCTTCCACGCTTCCGCCACTGATGAGGGGCGTTCCTACCTGGGTTTTGCCGTTATTTTCCACAAGCAACACCCGGTCGAAGGAAACTTTAGAACCTTCTTCCGCTGCCAGCCTGTGTACATAAATGGACTGATTCTCAGCCACTTTGAACTGCTTGCCTGCTATTTCTACAACTGCGTACATGTCCGAAAAATGAGGCGCAAACTTAGCACTTTTTTATCCAAAGTCCAAAGCTTCCCTGCAAAATGCCCTATTTCCATGCAAATAAAACTGGCAGGAGGTTCGTTTACCATACATAAAGCCGCAAATTGTGGAAACATTCACGTTCCTGAACATGAGCGGAGTTTTACTTTTGAACTGCAATGACATTCCGTCGAATCTTCATATTGCTCGCCGGGCTTCCTTCCCTGCTCAATGCTCAGGATACCATCAACAGGATAGACCCTATCGGTGTGCAGGTTACCTATGAACCTAACCTGCGCGATGCCAGGAAGATTGACCTGACCCCGGAAACCGAAAAGCGGAAGTTTGATGTACAGCGACTGGACTACTCCATTTATCCTGTCCAATGGGATGCCCGAAGGGTGGTGAAAGTTCAGCCTCCATCTAAAATAAAAGTAAACGGAGATAGTTCCGGAACACCCAATTATGCCAAAGCTGGTTACGGGCAATACAACTTCAAGCACCTGGGCGTTTACCTTGCAAACCGTCCCAATGCTCGCTTCAGTTACGGCGTGAAACTGCATCACCTCAGCGCTGACCAGAACAAAAGCAGCAGGGATTTTTCTGACAATGCAGTGCTGCTGAGCGGAAGTCGCTTTTTCAATAGGAGCAGCTTCACTGGTATCGTATCCTACGACCGCAACATGGTACGCTTTTACGGCATGGATACGGCTTTTAAGGCGGAAGGCATGGAAACTAAAAAGATTACCGACGCATGGAAGTTCTCCACCAAATACGAAAACAAGGAACTTGGCAAGAAACCGGGCTTTTATGCAGGGTTTTCCTTCCAGCAATACGGAACCAACCTGGACCAGAGCGAAGCGGAAGTGTCGGCAGAAGCCGGTGCCCACAAGAACCTGAAAAATGGCCGGATTTCCGGCGATTTTGGCCTGAGCACCTTGCAGGTGCGCCAGGACACCAACGAGCAGCGCTACCTGTTTTTTGATGTGCGTCCATCCTATCGCTTTCAGAAAAAGAAAACTCAGTTAAGTGCCGGTTTTAATGCCACCTATTTGGTTGAGGGTTCAAACCAGGATTTTTACATCAATCCGGTGGTGCATGCAGAATATCAGTTAATGCCGGACGCAGTGCGGGTTTTTGCCGGAATTTCAGGGGGGGTGCAACGCAATTCCCTGAGCCGCATGAACCAGATCAATCCCTTTTTATACGACAGTATACCGCTCCGCCAAACATATGAGAACTTCTCCATTTATGGCGGTGCCAAGGGTAAAATCACCAACAACAGTGAATTTAAGGTAACCCTCTCCCACCGCAACCTGGTAAACATGCCCCTTTTCATCAACTCTGGTGATTCATTAAACAGCTTCCTGCCCATCTACGACAATGTGGGCATTACCAGGCTGAATCCTGAAGTGCGTTTTGGAGTGGGTGAAAAATTCAAGTTGTCGCTCAGCGGAATGTTAAACGCGTACAACCTGGAATCTGGTGACAAAGCATGGCAACTGCCGAATACGGAATTTATCATCAATGCCAGTTACCAGATTGGGAATAAAATCCGCATCAGCTCCTACATTCACGGTATGGGCATGAGGTATCAGCAAATTTTTCAGAAACAAAACAACCTTAAAGTGAAGGGATTCATAGACGCCAATCTGATGTCGGAATACATGTTGAGCGAGCGTTTCAGGATTTGGCTTACCCTGGCCAACATGACCAGCAACAACTACCAGTACTGGTATCGTTACCCACGTTACGGATTTACGGCTCTTGGGGGACTGGCCATTTCATTTTGATCGCTTACCTTCGCGTATTGCATGAGTTTGTCAGAAGTTAACCTGGTTTCGTTTGTTGAAAAACTGGTCCGCTCTCAGGAGTGTGTGGTTGTTCCAGGCCTGGGAGGCTTCATCACCAGAGACCACAGCGCCTCGCTGAATAGGTTCAATGGGCAGTTGAAACCCCTGAGCAGAACCATTTTTTTCAATGACATTTTGAGACAAGATGACGGCCTTCTGCTGGCATGTATTGTCGCTGAAACCGGAATGAGCCAGGCGGATGCAGAACAATGGATTCAGCGTGAAGTGCAGCAATTGCTCCAGCGGTGTGCGAGCCATGAACAGCAAATCTTTGGCACCTTGGGTTCTTTTTATCTGAACCAGCACGACAAACTATTTTTCCTCCCTTCCGTTGCGCTAAATCTGGCTGATGGTTCCTTTGGATTGCAGCCGGTACAACTGGAAGCCGTGGTAGAAACCCTTACCAGGGAAATACGCAAGCCTCTTGCAGGAAAAGTTGTTCCCGAAGTGGCTACGGTCTCTGTAGAACCCATATCCATTTCTACCGAAACCAGTCGCGTGGCTAGTCGGCCCAATACATGGAAGGTGGCTGCAGCTATTGCCATCCTCAGCCTCAGCACAGC
>CANHRE010000002.1 GCA_947463095.1 Flavobacteriales bacterium
TATTTGATAATGTAAATCAGTATTGTCCTTGGGGTGGTAAAATAGATTTGAACGGATCCTATATTGAAGGCAAATACAGCATTGGTTTGCCATTTAATAATACTGAACAAAAGATGAAATTTAAAGGAAGGAAACTAAAATGAAAAATACCATAGTTGTTTTATTCATCTTCTGCTTTATGGCAGATTTAAGCGGCCAGTGCCTGAGTGAAACCATCACCAATCCGGCGAACCCGAAGAATACAGAACTTACCTCATTGATACCCATTGGCGGGGTAAACGAGTTCAGAAATACGTACTTCAACTGGGGTTCCAATGCCAATACCTCCTTTAACAGCATTGTGCTGAATATGAATGCCGGCTGGTCTTTTTTGCACAATGGCCTCATGCACTCGCCGTACAGTCTGACCATGCCTTCTCAGTATAAATATTTGAATCAAAACGGGGCATTGCCTGCTGACTGCGACTGGCAATGGGAAAATGGATGGGAACTGATGTGGCTGAACCTGGGCCGTTACCCCAATGGTGAAGGTATAGAAACGGCCAACAGCCAGCGGATTATTTCCTCAGCAAGGGGTTTGTCCAATGCTTCAACACCCTATTTTGTGCTGTACAACAGGTACAGTGGTAAGCTGCGTTTTTTTGGTAATTTGTTTCAGGCATTGGGAGGCACAAACAATGATCAGATTAATTTAGCTGTAGGTAATTTAAATAAATTTCCAAATAATGTTAGCGGCGTTTTCCGCCATCTGGGTAGTTATGACCGCGCCCTGGATCAAAAAACAGTTTTTCAATATGCCTCATCGAGCAACGCAAATCCGGGCAACAACAATGCATGGTTTTCCAGTGATTTCCAGTTGGGATTTGACCCCTGCGTGTGCGACTACAAAACCATCTGGGATCTTGAATACCAGCTTATAACAAGCTGGAAAGTGGATTTACAGGGAAGGTCTGTGAGTGCAACTTTACCGGTTAATGAATTTGACGATAATTTTTTAACCAATACAAGTATTAGAACAAATAAAACCGAAGGTGGCGGCTCCATCTTGTACAAAAAATTAGGAAGTATGTATGATGACTATGAAGCAGAAATGGCAGCGTATGAAAAGAAACTCGCTATATACAACAAGCCTGAAAACCAGATAGCCCGAGAGGTGGTTTCACTCGCCAAGAAACTTGCCGTTGATGGAACGCTGGGGGCCTTGGTTCCCACGGAAGACGCCAAGAAATTGGTGACAAAATACATGGGTAAATTAGATGGTAATTTTGATCCAAAGATTGCAGAGAAAATGGCTACAGGAATCAGATCCACTTCTGAGAGTTTACTGGGTAAGGGCTTTGATTTTTTATCCAAGCAAATCGTAGGTTCAGACTTTATGACCGCCCCGGTGAAGCCAACCATGCCTACCGCTACATTTTCTGAAATGACCATTGCAGGTGAAATAACCCACTCGACCCCTGCTTCTATTACTGGCTTGTACAATCCGGGTAGCTTTAAACCCGGTGTGCACCAGATAGATCCATTTTCATACCCCATTTATAACAAACCGGTTGGCCTCTTTGCACTCTTGCGCACACCCTCAATACAATGGGGAGAGAAAGGGGTTTATGACAAAAATAGCTCCTGGGTTTATAATACGGGTGACTTTGGACCTTGGTCTGATTGGAAAAATTTAATTTATTGGGAAACCAGAACCAGAACTGCACAATATGATGTTGTGCATACCCAGAGTTTTAAACAAGATATTTATTTTAAATTAAAAGAAAATTTGTTGTATAGATTTAACCATAATGTGGATTTCGATTTCACCAAAACAAAAACGATGGTAACTTTCGAAATAGAGCTCGAGTCTGCCGCTGATGATAAATATTATTATGATGACGCGAATTACGGTGCTGATAAATCGCACAAAGTGGATTTAAGTAATACAAATCTAAGCGTGAAAGCGCATTTTGTTAAAACCGATATTAGCAATGAGAAGTTGGTATTGGCTACCGAATGGGAGGAAATAAACAATGCTGCTGAGCAGCTGTTTGGTGGTCAAATATTAGTTAGGGCCCAATTTAAAACATCGAGTGGATTAGTGACGCGAAAAGAGACAAAATCGCTTTTGGTGCCATGGCCATTTAATCTTACAGCAACCGAAGACATTTATAAGACCACTGATTTTGTTCCAGGAATGTTCAATATGCAGTATAATTTAATAGATCAGACATCGCAACTGAAGTACAGTATTAAGAAAATAAAAATGAAACTCATGCCACAAATGCAGTTTCAGCAGTTGGGTAGCAATGGAGGTAAAATTTCAACGACTCAGGTTTTTACCTATCTCATTTATGACAAGGAAAAAGAAGTGGACCTAATTGAAGCCAAAGGTGAAAGGATTGCCGAAAGCAATTTATCTTCATTTGTTAAGTACAAACCGGTCACTTTGGCCATCAATAATGAAGAAATAAAGCCTACAAGTCCATTTGTTACATCCGTTTTTGGTAATATCATCCATGTCAATGCAGAATACATTAAATTAATGGGCAACATCACAGTGCAATCTGGCTATGAAGCCCATTTAACAGCCTACAAGAATATAGAAACTGCACCCGATGCTACTATAGTACCTGAATGTGTATTGGACATTAATTCAAGTTTCTATGGCATTGGATCCACCACTGAGGCAACTGATGCGCAGGTGACAGCGTTCTGTAAGGGGGTAAATAAGGAGTATGCTGCCGACCAGTCAGCATCCAAAATGGTTCCCATAGGAGATCAAACTTTAGATTCCGCGTACAAGCGCCGGTTTTTAAAATTACGGTTAAACGCCTATCCAAATCCTGCCGATCAAACTACAGAAATACAATGCCATTCATCTGAGGACGGAGATTACATGGTTACGCTGAGTGATTTATCAGGACGTCAATTGATTTCCAAATCTTTAAAAATTGTACACGGAAGGGGTGTCACTCTTTTAACTACTGCTCACTTAAGTGATGGAGTGTATTTAGTCACCCTATCCAACCAAACCCGCCGCATTACCCAAAAACTTTTGGTAAGCCACTAGTATGTAAAGCAGGCAAGGATGCGGGCAGATGGAGAATGGATCAAATATGAATAGTGAATTGCGCGGTAACCTTCGTTGCTCGAAACTTACCGTCAACGCCAAATGGTGGCCCGATGGAGTGTTTGCCGATGAATACCGCCTGATGCCATTGACTGAGGTTATAAGTCCCCCCGAAAATCGGACTGGTTATAAGTTGCCAAAACAGCCACAAGTGCACAGTAGAAATAGCGACCCGATTGTAAGACGTCTAATCTTTAGAGTTCTGGTCACAAAGGAAAAAGAACGGCTTGTAGCCTCGTATTGTGCAGGATTTTATCCCAACCGAGGCAGCTCCTTTGGATACTACCCCTTCTCAAAATAACTCAGGGCGCTGCGGCCGTATTGACGGTGTTCCAACGGTTTCGGCTCCGGGAACAGGATGTCCGGTCGGTGTTCCAGGATAAACAAACCTCCCGGCTTCAGCAGGGGCAGCACCATAGCGGGCAGGAGTTGTATGCCTGGTAAATCATAGGGTGGATCGGCAAACACCAGGTCGAAGCTTTCCGGCTGAAAGTGGGTAAGTTCCTGCAACACATCCCCGCAGTGCAAGGTCCATTCGTCCAGCGCCCATTCCTTCTTCATCTGCTGCCAGATCCTGAAATTCTTGCGGTCGCGGTCCACCGACGCCACGCGGCTGCCCCGCGACATGAACTCCAGCGAAACGATGCCCGAGCCGGCAAACAGGTCCAAAACCTGAAGGCCGTCCAGCGGCATCTGCAGCTCCAGGCGACTGAACAGCGCCTCGCGCATCAAATCGGTGGTGGGTTTCACCTGCTCCGGAAATACCGTGTTCAGGGTTTTCCCCGCCAGCCGTCCGCCTATGATGCGCATGCCGGTGTTTTGGCCATCAGGTACAGCATCAGCGGGTCGGGTGGCAGGGATTCCCCCACCAGCGCACGGATGCCGTCGTATGAAAAGGCCCCGAAAAAGCGGAAATATGAGGTGAAGTTGCGGTAGGCTTTGAAATCGTCGGGGTTGTTGAGCAGCAACTCGCACACGGCGTCTTCCACCGGAATCCCCAGGTCGCGCAGGGAGGCCACCAGAAAATACAGCACGGCATGCTCGTTTTCCGCATGGTGCTTCTGATAATAGGCCAGGCGGGCATTGCTGAAAACCAACACATGCACTTCCTGCGCCAACAGCATCACCAGGCTGTAGTTGGGCGTTCCGGCATGGGCAGCGCGTTCTTTGGCTATGTGGTACAATACCTCGGCAACTGGGATGCTGTGCTCCGTTTCTGATGGTGGAAATGCGGTAACCAGCAGCACATCGTCCATCAGTTTTTCCCTCAGCACAGCGTCCGTTTTCCAGGGAAGGGCATGAAGGCCTGAAAAAGCGGCCGGGATAAAACTGCTCTCCGCTTCCAGGTTTAGGCTTGGCGCTTCGTGTGCATCGGAGGTTTGTTCCGTGATCTCATAGTAGGAGGGATGACCGTCTGCATCCCAGCCCAGGCAGTAGAATTTGTCCTCAAAAGTTGCGGTACATAATTGGAGCGCTGCGCTGCGGTCCCTATACTGCCAATAAACTTTCTTTGATTCCGGCCCCGTTTCTGCCATTTAGGCAAAGGTAAATCCAAATCATGCATCACCGCTACGCGCATCACCGGAAGTCTTTATGCGCAAATGGAACCGTGCGTTCCAAAACTGAAAAGCAGGTTGTTTACAATTGTTCGGTCGGAACATCAAACGACTGCAGGAAAATATCCTCAACTTTGCCGGCCTTATGCCGAAAACTCCATTTTGGAAGCAATTAGACTGGTCGCTGCTGCGCAGGGTGCTGCGTATTGCCGCGCCATTTCGTTCGCTGCTTTGGATTTCGGCCCTGCTCACCATTGTTCAGGGCTTACTGGTAGGCTTGCAGCCTTACCTAATCCAGCAAACCCTGGATGTTCAGGTGGCCAATCGCGATATCTCCGGTATAGCCCGCATGAGCCTGATCCTGCTTGGCTTGATCCTGTTTCAGGCATTCATTACTTTTTTATCCGGGTATTTCAGTGCCAGGGCAGGGCAAGAAGTGGTACGTACCCTGCGCAATTATGTGTACGAGCACCTGGTGACACTGCGCATGAAGTTCTACGATAAAACACCGGTAGGCACCCTGGTTACCAGAACCATCAGCGATATAGAAACCATTGCCGACCTGTTCTCGGCTGGCCTGATTACCATTGCTGGCGATATCTTCCAGCTGCTGGTCATCCTGTTCTTTATGCTCTGGATGAACTGGAAGCTTACCCTCGTTTCTTTATCCGTATTGCCCCTCCTGTTGTATGCCGCCCAGAAGTTTCGCATCGGCGTGCGCGACAGTTTCCAGGAAGTAAGGTCGCAGGTGGCGCGCCTGAACGCCTTTGTGCAGGAAAGGATTACCGGCATGCAAGTGGTGCAATTGTTCCACAGGGAAGATGCCGAATACCGCCGCTTTGAACGCATCAACCGAGACCACCGCGAAGCGCATGTGAAAGGGGTGTTCTATTATTCGGTGTTCTTTCCGGTGGTGGAAGTCATTGTGGCGCTCACTTTTTCCCTGCTGGTATGGTACGGTACCAAAGGGATGCTGGCTGGTACCGTAGCCTTCGGTGAAATTACCGCCTTCATCCTATTTATCAATTTATTCTTCAGACCGGTGCGCGCTGTGGCCGATCGCTTCAACAACATTCAAATGGGGCTTGTTGCCGTAGAGCGTATCTTCAAACTCATGGATGAAACGGAAAACCGCGAACAGGATGGTACCCTTGATGCAGCAGCCATCAAAGGTGAGATTGCCTTCGAGCATGTCAACTTTGCATACGACCCCTCCACGCCTGTGCTCCATGACCTGAGTTTTCATCTGGAACCGGGCAAAACATTGGCCATTGTGGGCCCTACCGGGGCAGGGAAAACCTCCATCATCGGGTTGCTCAGTCGGTTTTACGAATACCAGCAGGGTCGGATTCTGCTGGATGGCAAACCTATTGAAGACTATCGCCTGGAGGCCATCCGAAGCCGCATAGCAGTGGTATTGCAGGATGTGTTCCTGTTTTCAGGCTCCGTATTCGACAACATGCGTATGAAGGATCAGGAAATATCGGAGGAGAAAGTGGCCGGCGTTGCGCGTGCCATCGGCGCCTATGATTTTATTGAGCAATTGCCGGGAGGCTTTTCCTTCAATGTAATGGAACGCGGCTCCGCGCTCTCCGTAGGGCAGCGGCAGCTGATCAGCTTCATCAGGGCCCTGAGTACAGATCCGGCCGTCATCATCCTCGATGAGGCCACCAGCAGCGTGGACAGCGAAACGGAACTGCTGATCCAGAAGGCCATCACCACCATGCTGGAAGGCCGAACAGGTATTGTGATTGCCCATAGGCTTAGTACCATTAAACACGCCGACTACATCATGGTACTGGATCATGGACGCTGTGTTCAATGGGGTACACACGATCAATTAATGCAGGAGGAAGGCATGTACCAAACCCTCTACCGCAGCCAGTTCGGTATGAAACAGTCAGAAGCCTGAAGCAGCAGCACGTAGTCGAATATTCATTCAATTGCTGCATTTTTGTTGCATGCGCCTGTTTGCCCTTTTCTGCCTGTTTTGCGCCTCAGGAAACCTCCTGGCTCAATGGCCCGCCTCGGATGCCTTCGCCCTGCAATGGCAGGTGCGCAACCCGTACCGCAGCGCCGGTAATCCTCATTACTGGAAAAACAAGATGCCCGCTCCCGGATACTGGCAGCAGGATGTCCACTACCGCATCAGGGCAGCCTTAAATGATACAGCAGAGCGCATCGACGGCAAGATGGAGCTGGTGTATTACAACAACAGTCCGGATACCCTAAGGCAGGTGTTCTTTCACCTGTATCAAAATGCCTTTCAGCCGGAATCTTACCTCGACAAGCTATTTGCCTCCAATAAAGTGAAACCTCAATGGGGTCCTTATGAAGCACAAAAGCTGGGCACACGGGTGAACATGATTGCCTGCACCCATGGCAGCGATTTGCGCCAGACCTTTATAAGGTTAACCCCCTGGTTCGACAATACCGTGATGGGTATGAATCTGCCCTTTAACCTGAATCCTGGCGACAGCATGGTGTTCCGCCTGGATTTCAATACATGGTTCGACCGTGGTTCCGTGCGCCGCAGGATGAAGGTGTATGATGTGGACAGCGGCTATAAGCATTTCAACACCGTACACTGGTACCCGCGCATCAGCGTGTATGACCGCAAGTTCGGCTGGGATGTGCAGCAACACCTGGAACATGAATTCTATGGCGACTTCGGCACCTACGATGTAGAACTCGATTTGCCCGCCCACTATGTGAACGAGGCTACCGGAACCCTGATTAACCCGGAACAGGCTTATGCCGATGGCCTTCGGGAGAAAGCGGATATGTCGCGTTATAAAACCCCGGAGCAGGCCAAAGCGCTGCCCCTGCTGCTTGCCAATCCACGTCAGCGCCGCATCTGGCGCTACCACGCTGAAAATGTGCACGACTTCGCCTGGACGGCAGACCCTACCTACCGCATCATGGAAACCGACTGGGAAGGGGTGAAGTGTGTGGCTATTGCCGAACAGCAGCATGCACCCAAATGGCAGCCCACCGCAGACTTCGTAGCCTTTGTGGTCAGTACCTATTCCCGCGATTTCGGCCGCTATGCCTACCCCAAGATGGTGGCTGCCGATGCCCGCGATGGCATGGAATATCCCATGCTTACCCTGGATGGCGGTGTGTGGCCTTCGCATCAAGGACTGATTGCCCATGAAGTGGGTCACAACTGGTTTTTTGGTATGGTGGGCAACAATGAAACCTACCGGGCAAGCCTCGATGAAGGTTTTACCCAGTTCCTCACCAGCTGGTGCATCCGGAGGTACCGGAATGAATTCAAACACCCCAACAACGTGGACGACGGAACCGTTTATGGCCGCTACCTCTACGATGCCATGGATCAGGTTGATCCCATCCTGAATACCCACAGCGACGACTTCAGCGGCGCCCTAGGCCACGGTGGCGGATACAGCCATGTGTACATGAAAACTGCGACCATGCTGTATAACATGGAATATGTGTTGGGGAAGGAGCGCTTTTCGGAAGCCATGAAGTATTACTTCAACACCTGGAAAATTGCCCATCCCTATGTGGAAGACTTCCGTCAGGCGGTGCATGAATCTTCAAAGACCGACCTGGTATGGTTCTTTGACCAGTGGTTTGAAACAACCAAAACCGCCGACTACGCTATTAAAAAGGTGAAACAGGTAAATAAGGACGAACAAGGATATGAATACAACATCACCCTGCGCCGCAAAGGCGAGATGGTAATGCCGGTGGATTTACTCATTCAGACTAAATCCGGTGAGAACCGAATGGTGCTGATTCCCAATACCTATTTCCGGAAAGAGTATGTGCCTTCCTATGAATCCGCGCTGATACCCGTGCAGAAGTCCGTTCCGGCAAAAGATGTCTGGTCCGGCTGGGCCAATATCAACCGAGAATACACGCTGAAGCTTGAAACCACAAGCCCCATCAGTAATGTGATTATTGACCCGTCTCAGCGCCTCGCCGACGTATACCAGATGGACAACAGGCTGAAAGATCGCTGCATCAGGCTTAAATCGCTGTACTGGAATAAATCCGGCGACATGCACCGCTATGTGTGGAGGATTAATCCCGACATCTGGTACAACAAGGTGGACCGCGTAAAACTGGGTATCAGTTTTTCTGGCAACTATGCCATGCGCAAGCACCGCCTCGACGGGTTCTTCTGGGTAAACTCCACCGCAGCACTCGATCCTGAGTCGCCCAAACGCTCCGGTAACCTCTTTTCTTTGTCGCTGGATTACCACAACCGCGTGGGCCGGCTGTTCGAATACAACCTGCGCCATGAGTGGCTGGACGGTCTTCAAGTGGCCCAGGCAGGAATTTCAAAAAAATGGGCCGGCAATACCGCCTATGCCAACTACCGCTACATGAAGCGCTGGGATATGCGCTATGTGTTCGGCGGTACCCTGCGCGACCAGTACGGCACTTTGCCCGGTTGGTGGGATGATGGCCGCTGGGGAAGCGAGCGGAATGCGAGCTTCAACTTCGGACTAAAACATGACTATCGCTATGTAAAAGGAACCGGACAGATCCATCTGTTCGCCCGCAGCAGCGCGCCCGGAAGTCAGGTGAATTACAACTGGCTCGGCATGGAAGTCATCAACAGAAATAACCTGGGCAAGCTGGACCTGCATACCCGCTTCTTCGGCCAGTTTTCTGCACAAACATTACCCTTCGAAAGTGCCTTGTATGCATCAGGCGCCAATCCCGAACAAATGTGGCACGACAGCAAGTTTACACGCGCCGACTGGCACAACAACTTCGGAAGGGCCCAAAATCAGAACCTGGTTTGGCAGCAGGGTGGGGGATTGAATCTGCGCGGCTATGCCAATTCCCTGGCACCACAGAATTTTGGGGACAGCACCGTGTCCCTTTTGCGCGGCAACTCAGGCCTTTCCGCTTCTGCCGAACTGGACTTGGATAAACTACTGCGCTTCGCCCCCAAATTCACCCGCAACTGGCTGAAGGCCGATGTGTACCTGTTTGCAGATGCCGGATTGATGAGGCCAACTCAAGCTTCCAAGGGCTATCCGGCGGTGGTGATGGCCAATGCGGGGGTAGGCAGCGCCTGGACCATCAGCAACTTGTTTGGCCGACGCGGTGCCGCTCCCATCACGCTTCGATTTGATGTACCCATTGTGCGCAACATTACAGCAAACGGAACACCCTTCCTGAATAAGCGATTTTTGGTGTTTGGGGTGAACCGCAGCTTCTGAGGAAAAAGCCCGGGGTAATGGCTTCGGGGATCACGGCATATTCCCTTGTTGCCCAAACCAAGTAGGCCACTATTGGTTATATGCTTATGCAGGTGAAAAACTACCTCGTTGCCGGTGGCACTTCTGGAATAGGTAAAGCCATTGCCGAATCGCTGGCTGAACTGGGCCATAACGTGTGGACTATTTCCAGAAGAAGTGATGCCCTTCCCGGTTTCAACCACATTTCATGGGACGCCACCGATGGCGCTCAACCCGCTGGCTGGCCTGAGGTACTGCATGGTTTGGTGTATGCTCCCGGATCCATTAACCTACGCTCCTTCAGGGCGCTGAAGCCCGAGGATTTCCTAGCCGATTTTCAGGTGAACCTGCTGGGTGCCGTGCGCCTGCTTCAGGCAGCCCAGCCTGCCTTACGCGCAGCGCAACAGGCCTCGGTGGTGTTGTTCAGCACGGTAGCCGTAGCTCAGGGTATGCCTTTTCACGCTTCCGTTGCGGCTTCCAAAGGTGCTGTGGAAGGTCTTGGCCGCTCCCTGGCCGCTGAGTGGGCGCCCAACATCAATGTGAACATCATCGCCCCGGGCTTGGTAAATACACCCCTGGCGGCCAAACTGCTGGACAGCGATGTGAAAAAAGAAAACTCTGCTAAACGTCATCCGCTGGGCAGGGTAGGCAGCCCGGAAGAAATTGCATCCCTGGCCGTATTCCTCCTTTCAGAACAAGCCTCCTGGATTTCCGGGCAGGTTATCGGTGTGGATGGTGGCTTAAGTTCTTTGCGCCTTGCCTGATGAAGTTCTTTTCTGCAGATGATATCGCCGGAATGGAGCAGCGCTACCGCGCGCAGCTGATTAATTCAGCACCCGGCTTCAAAAACCTGTGTATGGTAGGAACCCGAAGTGCTTCAGGCGAATGCAATCTAGCGGTGTTTAACTCCCTATTCCATGTAGGTGCAAATCCTCCTCTGCTGGGTTTGGTATTCAGGCCTGATTCCGTCGATCGCCATACGCTCATGAACATACGTTCCGGCGGCTTTTATACCTTGAATGCAGTATCGGAAGGGATGGAGGCCGCAGCGCACCAGACATCGGCGCGTTATCCGGTTCAGGTTTCCGAGTTCGAAGCCGTTGGGTTAACGCCCTGCTTTCCCGATGCCTTCTATGCCCCGGCTGTGGCAGAATCACCTCTGCGCATGGGATTGACCTTGGAAGAAGAAATCCAGGTTGCGCTGAACGGCACCGTCATCATCATTGGACGTCTCTGCT
Organism: Flavobacteriales bacterium; assembly: GCA_947463095.1. GTDB lineage: Bacteria > Bacteroidota > Bacteroidia > NS11-12g > UBA955 > REEB481. The sequence goes on from CANHRE010000002.1 coordinate 11,135, forward strand.
GGCTGGAATGTAGCGAAGCGGCATTGGGTGAAGATGGTTTTGTAGATCCGGTTGCCACACACCTGATGACCGTTTGTGGCCTCGATGCCTACTATAAACCGGAATTGACCGGGCGTTATGCCTACGCCAAACCTGATAAAAAACCCACTTTACTTTTGTAAAGGGCCCAGCCTTTAGGTACTTTTATTTTTGTTCAACATTTTCTTATTTTGTTTAACTTTTTCGTTCGTAACCTTGCAGCGGATTCAGGTGACTGAGGTGGAGCAATCTGCCGCAGGCTGAAAAGGGAATCCGGTGAAATTCCGGAACAGTACCCGCTGCTGTAAGTTCCGTGTAGCGCATCCTCTTAAATCCACTGACGTAACGCAATACGTCGGGAAGGAAGGATGCAGGGAATAAGTCAGAAGACCTGCCTGATTCTGAAGTATAACGGCTTTCGGGAACAAAAGCGCGTGGACATAACTCGTTGTGATTCCACCAATTCCTGTTCGCCTGTCAACGAAGAACTATGAACAGGATGAACCATACCCTTTGCCTGCTGCTGTTGCTGATGAACAGTGTATTGCTTTCCGGGCAAACCGCACTGAACGACACCGGCAGTATGCTGGATCAGGTTACCGTTTCCTCGGCCAGAACACCGGAGCGGATTCAGGAAGTGCCCCGCATGGTAACGGTGCTTACTTGGCGTGATATTGCCGCATCACAGGCTCAGTCTTTAGGTGAGTTTTTGTCCATGCAACTGGGTGCATCTGTGGTTGGGGCCGTGCAGAATCCGGGTGCCAACCAGTCGTTGTTCTTGCGTGGGGCCGGCAGCAACCAAACCACCATCATGGTGGATGGGATGCGGATTTCCGACCCTTCTACACCAAATGGCGCCATCGACCTTTCCGAACTTTCACTAGCCGATATTGAACAAATCGAAATTGTTCAGGGCGGCCACAGCGCCATGTTTGGCACCGGAGCCCTCGGAGGTTTGGTGAACATCATCACCAGAAAGGGAGCGCAAAAAGCGAGCAGCAACCTCAACATACACGCAGCCAGGTTCGGGCCAGGACATGCTTTTGGCGGAAGTGCCAATACCCAGCGCCTATATAAATCAGGATTCCTCACAGCGCAGGGTCAACATTATCGCTCCGGCGGGATGAACAGCACGCTGCCTTCGCCAACCCCGGGATATCTGGCGTCTGAAGCGGATGGCTTCAGCAAAACAGATTTATCCCTGCGCGGCGGATGGAATGGAAAGAATGCCAACGTCTGGGCAGGCTGGAGACACAACAACCAACATACCGATATTGATGCCGGCGCGTTCCGCGACGACGAGAATTACCGCCTGCGCATGAAACGCCAAACACTGCATGGCGGTGCCGAATGGAAACTGAACCAGCACTATAGCCTGAACCTTACCGGAGGATGGAGTAAGTTGCAGCGCAAGTCTGACAATGATTCTTCGCTGATTGGCCCCGGTACCTATGATGGTTTCATCGGGCGTGATGTGTTCAGCGGTACCAATTCAAGCGCCGATCTGTTCATGCACGGCAATCATGGGAATGCGCAATGGACCGGAGGCATCAGCTTTTACGCAGAAGCAGCTTCCGTTAATACCTATTCATACAGCCGCCCCTGGAGCTTTGAAAGTGCTTCCAATTACGATACCGTGGGCCTGAACAGCCGCATCCTTGCCGCTTACGGCCAGGCCAGTTTATTCACCAAACACAAAGTATCCCTGGCCGTGAGCGGTCGGATTAGCAGACATAACCTTTTTGGAAACGTGTGGAACGCCGCGTTTAATCCCTATTGGAACATCAACAGGCGTGCTATGCTCTACGGCAACCTGAGCACCGGTTTTAACACACCGTCGCTGTATCAGATGCTGGCCCCGGAACGCTCTTTTGCCGGCCTGCGTCGTGGCAATCCCAACCTGAAACCGGAACATGGCAGCACCGCCGAGGTAGGGTTCAAACACAAAAGTGCTACATTCAGCCTGCAGGCTTCTCTGTTCCACCAAAGGACGAGCCAGGTTATTCAATATGTATATGCCTGGAGCGACAAACATCCCGATAGTGTATCATTTGCAGATTATCTCGGCGATACCTACATCAACAATGGTAAATCCATTCAAAACGGCTTTCAGGTAGAATATAATGCCATCTTGCCGTTGGGTTTCCAATTGTCCGGAAATGCCACCATGCTGGCAGGCAAGCAAATCCTAAACCTTGGGGAACCTGCGGGCCGCCTGTATCAGGCCTTTGAAAGCGGTATATTCCTGAATCAGAAGCATGAACTCAGTAAACTATCCAGAAGAGCTTCAACGGCAACCATCATGCTCGCACACAACTTAGGAAAATCAGGTGTGCTGTCAATAAGGGCTCGTTCTGTTTCTAAAAAGTATGATGTAAGCTATGACGACATGCTCGGTCCCTTTGGCGCATTAAACTACTTGGACGTTCAATCCTATACGCTGCTGGATCTTTTGTTCCGCACCAGTCTTGGGCAGCATTGTACCCTAGGATGTGCTGTGCAGAACCTGACCAATAGAACGTATACCGACATTGCCGGATTCACTACCAGGCCGCGCAGTTTTTCTCTGAACCTGAGTTTCAAACTGCCCTGAACCGCTTAGCTGCCATATGGTTCCTGTTGATCCTGTCGGCATGTTCACCTGCCGGAAGTGGTAAAGCGAAGCCGGGAACAGCACCGCGTTACGCAGGGTTTTTTAGTACGGGTGGAGATTCGCTCCTTTGGGTATCTTCTGTTCATGACAAGGATCAGGTGGTGGCCACCCTACAACAGGGCATCCTGAACCGGCAATCTCGGATTGTTTGCCTTTCATCGGTCATAGTGGCCTTCCTTGAAGAACTTGGCCTGGCAAATACCATCGTTGCCGTAGACCAAACGGCTTTCATCAGCAGCCCCGCGCTGCTCAGGCGGATTCAGGAAGGATTGGTTGCTTCCGTGAAGCCCGGCGCATCGCTTGATGTAGAACGCGTCCTCAGTATGCAACCAGATGCGGTTTTTTATTACGAGGGTGCAGGTGGTGAAGATCCGTCATTTTCCCTGCTCAAAAAGAATGGGATAAAGTTGATTCCAGTGAACAATTACAAAGAACAGCATCCCTTGGGCAGGGCTGAGTGGATTCGCTTTGTTGGAAGAATATTCGGCATAGCTTCACAAGCTGATTCCTTATTTGATGCGGTTGCCCGTTCATATGAAGATCAAAAAAACATGGCGGATCAGCAGCCCCTCAGGCCAACGGTATTTTGCAATGCCCCTTTTAGCGGAGTATGGGATCAACCTCAGGGTGGAAACTATATGGCTATGCTGATCAAAGATGCAGGGGGCGTTTACCTGTGGGCGGAAACATCAGGAAGCGGAACAATAAGTCTGCAGCCGGAGGCAGTATTGCTGAAAGCCCAAAACGCCGATATCTGGATCAACTGCAACGATTACACAGAGCGGCGGCAATTGCTGTCGGAAGATCCGCGGTTGTCCAGATTTAAAGCCTTCAGCCAGGGTCGCGTTTTTGCTGCCAATGCCGTGAAAAGGGAAGGGGGCGCCAATCCGTTCTGGGAGCTCGGCGTGGTAAGGCCAGATTTGGTACTGCACGACCTCAGGCAGATTTTTTCTGCCGCCGGCGACACCCTCAGCATGTATTTTTACCGCAAACTTCGTTGAAACGCAAGCCCATCATTGCCCTTGCCTGGCTTTGTCTTTGCCTGGTTTTTGGTGCTGCCCTGATGCAGGGCAGTGGGGGCTTGTTGTGGCAAATGGAGCCGGCACTGGCAAAACTGTTGCTCCTTGAATATCGTTTGCCCGCAGCGGTCATGGCTGTTCTGGCAGGTGCTTCGCTTGCATTGAGCGGATTGTTCATGCAGAATGTGTTTCGCAACCCGCTGGCAGGCCCTTTTGTGCTGGGAATCAGTTCCGGCGCAAGTCTGGGAATTGCATTGGTTGTGCTGGCCGGAGCTGGTTTGCCTTTTGCTTTCAGTGGGGCGCCGATAAAGGCCTTGGCAGCCATCGGCGGTGCGCTCCTGATGTTAATGCTGAATGTTGTGGTGTATGGTCGACTGAAAAGCACAGTTGCCCTGCTCATTTTTGGAATCCTTGCCGGACACTTCGTTTCGGCCATCGTTGAATCACTTCAGTATATGGCCTCAGGCGCCGATATAAGGAATTTCTTACTCTGGGGTATGGGCAATCTACAGGTTGCCGGTTGGGTACCTCATTTCATGATAGGTTTGGTACTGCTTGCCTCCTGGTACACGGGCCAACGAGTTCATGGGGCCATGGATGTTTATCAGCTTGGCGACGATTACGCCCGCAGTCTGGGCTTAAATTTAAATGGCTACAGGAAATCGCTGATGTGGCTCACAGCATTGATGGCAGGCTGCGTTACTGCCTGGTGCGGTCCTTTGTCGTTTGTTGGCTTGGTGGTACCTCACCTGGCACGAATGCTGCTAGGAACGGCCCTGCATCGATACCTGATTACAGGTACAGCCTTGCTGGGGGCATTGTTTATGCTCACAGCACACCTGATTAGCCTGTTACCTCTTTCCAATACTGAATTACCTGTCAATGTGATTTGTTCCATATTAGGTGCACCTTTGGTGATGCTGTTGCTGCTCCGTAATAAAAATCTGTTGCTGGAGTGAATTTTACCCGATGCCGGAAACCGAGGCCTCAAAGCGCCTTTTACCGCCATGGACATGTAATGACGGTTTAAAATGAGATGATCATATTCGCCTTACGCAAATCCTCCAAAAAAGTCTGAAGGAGTGTTGCGTAACCCGAATAATAATCGTAATTTTGCCGTCCTTTTTAGGAAGAATACGCAAATAACAAAATGCCAACCATACAACAATTGGTAAGAAAAGGCCGGGAAACGCTGGTTAACAAAAGCAAGTCTCCAGCCCTGGATGCATGCCCTCAGCGGAGGGGTGTTTGTACCCGTGTGTACACTACCACGCCGAAGAAACCGAACTCAGCGATGAGAAAGGTTGCCCGTGTGCGCTTGAGCAACGGTAAAGAAGTGAACGCCTATATCCCCGGAGAAGGCCACAACCTGCAGGAACACTCGATAGTTCTGGTTAGGGGCGGCAGGGTGAAAGATTTGCCCGGTGTTCGTTACCACATTGTGCGCGGTGCACTTGATACCGCCGGTGTAGAAGGTCGTAATCAGCGCCGCTCCAAGTATGGAACTAAGCGTCCTAAAGCCAAGGATAAAAAGTAAGCTGAACTGAAATGAGAAAATCACGCCCGCACAAGCGCATCACAGCCCCTGACCCCAAGTTTAACGACCCGCTCGTTACTCGCTTCGTCAATGGCTTGATGTGGGATGGTAAAAAATCTACCGCCTTCGCCATTTTCTATGACGCTCTGGATTTGGTTGCCAAAAAAACTGAAGAAGAAGGTCTGGAAGTTTGGAAAAAAGCTTTGAATAACGTTATGCCTGCCGTGGAAGTGAAAGCTCGCCGCGTAGGTGGTTCCACCTTCCAAATACCAATTGAAGTGCCTCCGGCAAGGAAAATCGCCGTTGGAATGAAATGGATGATTTCCTATGCCCGTAAGCGCAATGAAAAATCCATGGCTTCTCGCCTGGCTGGAGAAATCCTTGCAGCAGCCAAAGGTGAAGGTGCAGCAGTGAAGAAAAAAGAAGATACTCATAAAATGGCCGAAGCAAACAAGGCCTTCAGTCATTTCAGGGTATAACTGTCAGGGTTTATATTACATGTCACGCGATTTAGCACTCACAAGAAATATCGGTATTGCCGCGCATATTGATGCCGGTAAAACCACCACTACGGAACGCATCCTGTATTATTCAGGTGTGAACCATAAAATTGGCGAAGTTCACGACGGCGCCGCTACTATGGACTGGATGGTTCAGGAACAGGAGCGCGGCATCACCATTACTTCTGCCGCTACCACAGTTTTCTGGAATTACCGCGGTAACAGATACCATATCAATATTATTGACACTCCGGGTCACGTGGATTTTACCGTTGAGGTTAACCGCTCCCTGCGTGTTTTGGACGGATTGGTGTTCCTGTTCAGCGCCGTTGATGGTGTTGAACCCCAATCTGAGACCAACTGGCGCCTTGCCAACAACTATAATGTTGCCCGTATCGGCTTCGTGAATAAGATGGATCGTGCAGGCGCTGATTTCCTGAACGTGGTTAAACAGGTTCGAGATATGCTCGGAAGCAATGCAGTGCCGCTGCAACTGCCCATCGGTGCAGAGGATAACTTCCGCGGTGTTGTTGACCTGATTAACTTCCGTGGTATGATTTGGAATGAGGCCGACAAAGGAATGACCTATGAGGTGATTGACATTCCTGCTGATATGTTGGAAGAGGCTACCGAATGGCGTGAAAAACTTCTGGAAGCTGTTTCTGAATATGATGAATCGCTGATGGAGAAGTTCTTTGACAATCCAACCTCCATCACGGAACGCGAAATCCTTGACGCCTTGCGCAAAGCAACCTTGGAAATGAAAATTGTTCCTATGGTTTGCGGTTCTTCTTTCAAGAACAAAGGCGTTCAAACCATGCTTGACCTTGTGATGGAACTTATGCCCAGTCCGCTGGATAAGGATAACATCACTGGCATAAACCCCGATACTGACGAGCCCGTTGTTCGTAAACCAGACTTTAATGAACCTTTTTGCGCACTGGCTTTCAAAATTGCTACCGACCCATATGTAGGTCGTCTGGCCTTCATGCGGGCCTATTCTGGTAAATTGGATGCCGGTTCGTATGTGTTGAATACCAGAAGCGGTCAGAAAGAACGTATCTCACGCATATTCCAGATGCATGCAAACAAGCAGAATCCTATTGAATTTCTGGGAGCTGGTGATATCGGTGCTGCTGTAGGCTTTAAAGACATCAAAACCGGAGATACGCTTTGCGCTGAGAATAAACCCATTATTCTGGAAGCCATGAACTTCCCTGATCCGGTAATCGGATTGGCCATCGAGCCTAAAACACAGGCTGATGTTGATAAATTGGGTACCGCACTGGCGAAACTGTCTGAAGAAGATCCAACGTTCCGTGTGCATACCGACCAAGACACAGGTCAAACCGTGATTTCAGGTATGGGTGAATTGCACCTAGAGATTATTGTGGATCGTCTGAAGCGTGAATTCAAAGTAGAATGTAATCAGGGTGCGCCCCAGGTTGCCTATAAAGAAGCTATCACCAGGAACTACACCCACCGCGAAGTGTACAAGAAACAAACCGGTGGTCGTGGTAAGTTTGCAGACATTCAGTTCGAACTCGGCCCTGCTGACGAAGATTTTGTTGGAGAAGGCCTGCAGTTTGTAAACGAAATTGTGGGTGGTTCCATCCCACGTGAATTCATTCCATCAGTAGAAAAGGGCTTCAAAGCTGCAATGGTAAACGGTGTACTCGCCGGTTATCCCATCAGCCGAATGAAGGTGAGGCTTTTTGACGGTTCTTACCACAACGTAGACTCTGATTCGCTTTCGTTTGAAGTAGCCGCACGAGGTGGCTTCCGCGAGGCAGCAAGAAGCTGTGGTCCTGTGTTGTTGGAGCCCATCATGAAACTTGAAGTGGTAACTCCCGCAGAGAATACCGGAGATGTAATGGGTGACCTGAATCGCCGCCGCGGACAGCTTGAAGGTATTGATGAGCGCGCAGGTTCACAGGTAGTGAAAGCCAAAGTACCGCTGAGTGAAATGTTCGGTTATGTAACCACGTTGCGTACCATCACTTCAGGCCGTGCAAGTTCAAGTATGGAATTCAGTCACTATTCAGAAACTCCTCGCAGCATTGCAGAAGATGTGCTGAAGAAGGTTAATGGTAAATCGTCATCTAACTCTTAAAAGTAATTAAATCAATGATCAGCCATAAGATCAGGATAAAGCTCAAGTCATTCGATCACAACCTGCTTGATAAAAGTGCGGAGAAGATTGTGAAGGCTGTAAAACAAACCGGCGTAGTGGTGAGCGGGCCCATCCCGTTGCCTACCCGTAAGAAAGTGTTCACCGTTCTTCGTTCACCACACGTGAACAAGAAGGCTAGGGAACAGTTCCAGGTTTGTTCTTACAAACGTCTTATTGACATTTATAACAGTTCTACTAAAACCGTTGATGCACTCATGAAACTTGAGTTGCCCAGTGGTGTAGACGTTGAAATCAAAATATAAAGATCATCATGCAAGGATTAATCGGTAAAAAGTTGGGCATGACCAGCATCTTTGACGAAAACGGCCGCAGTGTGGCATGTACCGTCATTCAAGCTGGTCCCTGTGTTGTAACCCACGTGAAAAAACAAGAAAAGGACGGATACAGTGCCGTCCAAATTTCCTGGGGCGACCTGAAACCCAAGCATGCCTCCAAAGCCATTACCGGGCATTGCGCCAAAGCGAATACGGCTCCCAAAAAGGAGTTTCACGAATTTCGCAACCCAGAAGGTGCTGAGGCCGCTGCAAATATCGGCGATGTGTTCGATGTGAACATTTTCAACGCCGGCGATTTTGTGGACGTCATCGGAACTTCTAAAGGTAAAGGTTTCCAGGGAGTAGTAAAGCGTCATGGCTTTGCGGGTGTGGGTGAATCTACCCACGGTCAGCACAACCGTCAGCGCCACCCTGGTTCTATTGGAGCTTGCTCGTTTCCGGCTCGTGTGTTCAAAGGCATTCGTATGGCCGGACGCACAGGAGGAAGCAGGGTTAAAGGAGTGAACCTCCAGATTTTAAAAGTAGTTGCGGACCAAAACCTTTTAATCATTAAAGGAAATATTCCCGGCTACAATGGTTCCACCGTCATCATTGAACGCTGAAATGGAATTTAAAGTATTAAACAAAGAAGGAGCAGAAACGGGTAGAACCGTACAACTGCCATCGGCCATATTTGGGATTGAACCCAATGACCATGCCATCTATCTGGATGTAAAACAATTCCAGGCCAATCAGCGTCAGGGCACGCATAAATCCAAAGACCGCAGCGAAATCAGCAAAAGTACCAGAAAGCTGTTTCGTCAGAAAGGTACTGGAGGAGCGCGCCACGGTAGCATCAAAGCTGGTATTTATGTTGGTGGCGGTAGAATTCATGGCCCTCGTCCTAGGAATTATAGCTTCAAACTGAATAAAAAATTAAAGAGGTTGGCTCGTTTTTCAGCACTTAGCTATAAAGCTAAAGAACATCAGATTACCGTTCTGGAAGACATAAACATGGATGTGCCAAAAACCAGCGAGTTTAACCGCATGCTGGGTAACCTTAAGGTTTCTGGACGCACGCTGTTTGTTACTCCTGCTCTGAACCGCAACGTATACCTGTCAGGAAGGAACATTCCTAACAACAGGATTATGAACGCTACGGATCTGAACACCTATGAAATTATGAAGGCCCACAACCTGATTCTTTTTGAATCTGCGGTGAAGGCTATTGGGGACTCTTATAACAACGATTGAGATGGTACTGAAAAAACCACTGATTACAGAAAAAATGACCGGCCTCACCGAAAAGAGGCAGCAATATGGCTTCATAGTTGACCCCAAGGCTACTAAAGATGAAATTCGGAAGGCTGTAGAAGAGTTCTACAATGTGCAGGTAGACCGCGTTAACACCATGATATCTCGTGGAAAATCGCGCAAAAACAGGCGCTCCGGGTTGATTTCTGGCTACAATAAAGCCCTCAAAAAAGCAATCATTACGCTGAAGGAAGGTTCTACTATTGATTTTTACGAAAATATCTAAAGAGAAATGGCACTGAACAGATTACGTCCGGTAACTCCGGGAACGCGCTTCCGAATAGCGAATGCGTTCTCTGAGCTTACTTCAGATAAGCCGGAAAAATCCCTGCTTGTTCCCATCAAGAAAACCGGTGGAAGGAACAATACAGGTAAAATGACGATGCGCTACATTGGCGGTGGCCACAAGCGCAAATACAGGATAATTGATTTCAAAAGGGACAAGATGGGCATGGCCGCCGAGGTTCAGTCTATCGAATATGATCCTAACAGGACTGCATTCATTGCTCTTGTATCTTATACCGATGGTGAAAAACGCTACATTGTAGCGCCCACCGGTTTAAAGGTAGGCATGAAGGTAGAAAGTGGACCAGGCTCAGCTCCCGAAGTAGGCAATGCCTTGCCCATGAATCAGATTCCGCTGGGTTCTATGATCCACAATATTGAAATGCAGCCCGGCCAGGGTGCCCGTTTGTGCAGAAGTGCAGGATCATCTGCACAGCTGCTGGCACGTGAAGGCAAGTATGCTGCCATCAAATTGCCTTCAGGTGAATCGCGCCTGGTACTGGCAAATTGCCTGGCAACCATAGGCACTGTTTCAAACAGCGACCATAGCAATACCAGAAAAGGGAAAGCAGGCCGTTCACGTTGGTTGGGAATCCGTCCACGTGTTCGTCCGGCAGCCATGAACCCTGTCGATCACCCTATGGGTGGTGGCGAAGGCCGGAACAAAGGTGGACAATCTCGCTCCCGTAATCTTATCTATGCTCAGGGTCAAAAAACCCGCAGCACTAAGAAGGGTAGCAGCCGCCTGATTATTGAACGCAGAAAGAGCAAACGTAACAGCAAATAAGATACATGGCACGTTCCCTGAAAAAAGGCCCGTTCGTAGATTTTAAACTCGACCGGAAGGTGGCCAAATTGAATGAATCAAATAAAAAGAGTGTGATTAAGACCTGGTCAAGGCGCAGTTTGATAATTCCTGACATGGTTGGACATACCTTTGCCGTTCATAACGGTAACAAATTCATTCCGGTGTATGTAACCGAAAACATGGTAGGACACAAACTCGGAGAGTTTGCACCAACCCGTACATTTAAAGGTCACAGTAAGTAAAAGCAGGATGGAAGCGAAAGCAATATTAAGAAACTGCCCTATGTCACCCCGTAAGATGCGTCTTGTGGTGGATCAGATTCGCGGCGAGAACGTAGATAAGGCTCTGAACATCCTGCAGTTTAGCCAGCGCCCTCTGTATGCTCAATTTGTTAGCAAACTGCTGCGCAGCGGCATAGCCAACTGGGCACAGATTAACGATGGCAGGCGCATTGAAGAAAGTGACTTGTTTGTGAAAACCATCATGGTTGATGCGGGTTTTACAATCAAACGTCTTCGCACTGCACCCCAGGGAAGAGGTAACCGCATCAGCAAGCGCAGCAACCACATCACGTTGATAGTGGACAGTCGCCAGGATGTCGCTAAATCGTCATCAAAAGAATCATTAACCGAAGAGACAAACGCATAAAATGGGACAAAAAGTAAACCCGGTAGGTCTGAGGTTGGGTATTATCCGCGGTTGGGATTCCAACTGGTACGGAGGTAGAAATTACAGCGATAAGCTGGTGGAGGATGAAAAGATCCGCAAATACCTTCGCGTCCGGATTCCCAAAGGTGGAATCAGCAAAGTGGTGATAGAACGCACCATGAAACGGATTACCATCACCATCAATACCGCTAGACCGGGGATTGTTATTGGAAAAGGTGGTCAGGAAGTTGACACCATCCGCGAAGAAATCAGAAAGATTACCAAGAAGGACGTTCAAATCAACATCAATGAAATTAAGCGTCCTGAATTGGATGCGAAATTGGTGGCTGACAGCATAGCAAGCCAGATTGAGGGTCGTATTTCCTTCAAGCGTGCGCTGAAAGGAGCCATAGGTAGTTCGATGAGAATGGGCGCTGAAGGAATCAAAATTCGCATCAGCGGACGATTGAATGGTGCTGAAATAGCCCGTACTGAACAATATAAGGACGGTCGTACACCGCTGCACACCTTGCGCTCTGATATAGATTATGCGCTGAGTGAAGCTCAAACGGTATATGGAAAAATCGGTATCAAAGTTTGGATTTGCCGCGGGGATATCTTCGGTAAAGTAGATTTGGCGCCGGTTCATGAGAAATCCGACCGACGAGAAGGTCATGGCGGTGGACGTGGTCCAAACCGTCGCGATCAAGGTGGAAATGACAACAGGCGTCGTCGCACGGGTGACCGTGACCGTGGGCCAAGGAGGGATAACCGATAATTAATGGAGCTATGCTGAGTCCAAAAAGAACCAAATTTCGCAAAATGCACAAAGGCCGTGTAAAAGGTCTTGCAACACGCGGTCATCGTTTAAATTTCGGCACATGCGGCCTGAAAAGTCTTGAACCTGCCTGGATAACTGCCCGTCAGATTGAAGCTGCCCGTATTGCCCTCACGCGTTATTTGAAAAGGGAAGGTCAGGTATGGATCCGGATATTCCCAGATAAGCCTGTAACCAAGAAACCAGCTGAAGTGCGGATGGGTAAAGGTAAAGGTGCACCAGAATACTGGGTGGCCATTATTAAACCTGGTACCATCATGTTCGAAGTTGCCGGTGTACCCCTGGATATTGCTCAGGAGGGTATGCGTTTGGCCGCCATGAAGCTTCCCGTACAAACGAAATTTGTTGTAAAACCTGACTTTTCAGAGGAAAACTGATCATGAAATACGAGGAAATAAAATCAACGCCAACGCGTGAACTAATAGAGCGCTATAAAGAGGAAAAAGTGCGCTTACAAAAGCTGTGCTTCACCGATGCGGTTTCCAAACTCGATCAGCCAAGTAAGCTGAAAGAAGCCCGCAGGAACGTGGCCAGGTACCTCACAGAATTAAATGCTCGCCGTATCTCTTTTGAATTGGCGGCAATGAAACGTAAAGAAGAACAGGATTAATGGAAGCCAACAGGAACGCCCGCAAAGAGATTGTGGGACGCGTAACCAGCGCCAAAATGGATAAAACCATCTCCGTTGCCGTGGTGCGCAGTGTGAAGCACCCTAAATACGGGAAGTACTTTAAGAAGACAAAAACCTTCTATGCTCATGACGATAAAAATGAATGCGGTGAGAATGACATCGTTCGCATCATGGAAACGCGTCCGCTGAGCAAAATGAAGCGTTGGAGGCTTGTAGAAATTGTTGAAAAGGCTAAGTAATGATACAGCAGGAAACCAGACTCAAAGTAGCCGATAACAGCGGCGCAAAAGAAGTATTGTGCATCCGCGTACTCGGTGGTACCGGCAGACGTTATGCCAGTGTAGGAGATAAAATTGTGGTAAGTGTTAAATCTGCCATGCCTTCCTCCGGTATGAAAAAAGGAGCCGTTTCTAAGGCTGTTGTGGTACGCGTAAAAAAAGAAGTACGCCGCCCTGATGGATCTTACATCCGCTTCGATGAAAACAGTTGCGTATTGCTCAATAACTCAGACGAACCCAGAGGAACCCGTATTTTCGGACCCGTGGCTCGCGAGCTTCGTGATAAACAATTTATGAAAATCGTTTCTCTGGCACCGGAAGTACTTTAAAAATATGAAACTCAAGATTAAGAAAAACGATACGGTGAAGGTTATCGCCGGTGACGAAAAAGGTAAAACCGGTAAAGTGATACGGGTGATTCCTGCGTCTAACCGCGCCGTGGTGGAAGGTTTAAACCTGGTAACCAAACACTACAAGCCCACTGCCCAAAATACCAGTGGTCGCATCGAGAAAATTGAAGCTCCCATGCACATGAGTAACCTCATGGTAATGGAAGGCAGCGATGTAGCTAAAGTAGGCCGTAAACTTGACCAGGATGGCAAGAACAAGCGTTTCAACAAGCGCACAGGTTCATTCATTGATTAAACATAGAAATACATGAGCTACTCACCAAGGCTTAAATCGCACTATAAAGAAGCAGCTGCACCTGCCATGATGCACAAATTCGGCTACCAGAATCCTATGGAGGTGCCGAAAATCACCAAGGTATCCCTGAATCAGGGCGTTGGAGCCGCAGTTTCTGATAAGAAAATGATTGACGCTGCTGTTGATGAAATGTCACGCATCGCCGGTCAAAAAGCCCAAGCAACCATATCGCGGAAAGCGATTAGTAACTTTAAACTTAGGGAGAACATGCCTATCGGCGCTAAGGTAACGCTTCGCGGAGACCGCATGTATGAATTCCTGGAGCGCCTTACCGCTGTGGCATTGCCTCGCGTGCGTGACTTCCAGGGTTTGGCAGTGAAAGGCTTTGACGGCCGTGGGAACTATACCCTGGGCATCACAGAGCAAATCATTTTCCCTGAAATTGATATCGATAAAGTAAGCAGGATCAATGGTATGGATATTACCATTGTTACTACAGCCAAAACAGACGAAGAATGTTTGGAACTGCTGCGCAACATGGGATTCCCTTTCAAGAGCAAATAATTCAATGGCAAAAGAGTCAATAAAAGCAAGACAGCGGAAAAGGGAACAAATGGTTGCCCGTTTCGCAGAGAAGCGCAAGGCGCTGATTGAAGCCGGTGACTATGTGGGTTTGCAAAAGCTTCCCCGCAACGCATCACCCGTGCGTCTGCGCAACCGTTGTAAAATCACCGGTCGCCCAAGAGGTTACATCCGTACGTTCGGTCTGTGTAGAAACATGTTCCGCCAAATGGCAAACGATGGTAAAATACCTGGCGTAACTAAAGCGAGCTGGTAAATATTTAAGAAAAAAGAATCATGACTGACCCAATAGCAGATTACCTGACACGACTGCGAAATGCGATCCACGCAAGTCACCGCATCGTGGAAATACCGGCCAGCAGTATCAAGCGTGAAATTACACGTGTGCTGTACGAGAAAGGTTACATCCTGAAATACAAATTCGAAGAAACTGAAAACCATCAGGGTGTAATTAAAATTGCACTCAAATACCACCCTGTTACCAAAGAATCCGCAATACGTGATTTGATACGCATCAGTAAGCCAGGTTTGCGCAAGTATGCCGGTAAAGATGCGCTTCCACGCGTTCTGAATGGCTTAGGGGTGGCTATCCTCACAACCAGTAAAGGTGTTATGACCGATAAAGAAGCACGTCAACACAATATTGGTGGTGAAGTTTTGTGTTACGTTTCTTGATAAATAGAAAAAGAAAAAGATGTCACGCGTAGGAAAATCAATCATTAAACTGCCTTCAAAAGTGGAGGTAAGTATTGATTCAGCAAATCTTGTAACCGTAAAAGGTCCTAAGGGATCTTTAACCCAACAAATGAACCCCGGTTTCTCCCTGTCTCAGGAGGATGGTAACCTCACCGTTACTCGTCCAGGAGAAAGCAAGCAGGATAAAGCACTTCATGGTCTTTACCGCTCACTGATCAACAATATGGTCATCGGCGTAAGCGAAGGTCATTCTGTTAAACAGGAATTGGTAGGTGTTGGTTACAAGGTGAGCAATCAGGGTAATATTCTTGACTTTTCTTTGGGTCACTCCCACAGAATCGTTCTGGAAGTTCCTTCTGAAATTCAGGTAATCACTGAAACTGTTAAAGGTCAGAATCCATCCATTACCATGTCCAGCACTGATAAGCAGCTGCTTGGTCAAATTGCGGCTAAAATCCGTTCTTTCAGGAAACCTGAACCCTATAAAGGTAAAGGTATTCGTTTTGCTGGCGAACAGCTGAGAAGGAAAGCCGGTAAATCCGCATCTAAATAATCGTTAAAGAGCAATGGCAACGAGAAAAACGTCCAGGAGAGATAAAATCCGCAGTCGCATACGCGGGAAAATTCAAGGAACGCAGTTAAGGCCTCGGCTGAATGTATTCCGCAGCAATACCGATATCTATGTTCAAATTGTAGATGACCATAAAGGTCATACGCTTTGCGCAGCATCCTCGAAAGAGAAAGATATTGCCACAATTAAAGATACCAAAACTGCCAAAGCTGCTTTGGTAGGTAAAAAGATTGCGGAAAAAGCAATCGCGGCAGGTATTACCTCAGTTGTTTTCGACAGGGGAGGTTATCTGTATCACGGTAGGGTAAAAAGCCTGGCTGATGCAGCCAGGGAGGGAGGTCTTCAATTCTAAAGAACAGTAATGTCCAATCAGAATATCAAACGCGTTAAGTCCAGCGACCTGGAACAACTTACCGAAAAAGTAGTATCCATCAACCGAGTAGCAAAAGTTACCAAAGGTGGGCGTACGTTCAGCTTTACTGCCATTGTGGTTGTGGGCAACGGAAAAGGTGTTGTAGGACATGGCCTCGGAAAAGCTTCCGAAGTTCAGGATGCAGTTACTAAAGGTATTGAAGATGCTAAAAAGAATCTTATCAAGGTACCCGTAATTAATGGAACAGTTCCTCATGCGCAGCATGGAAAATTTTGTGGAGGTATGGTTTTCTTGAAGCCTGCGGCACACGGTACCGGTGTTATTGCCGGTGGTGCTATGCGTGCAGTTCTTGAAAGCGCCGGCATCCATGACGTATTGGCAAAGTCCAAAGGAAGCTCTAACCCGCACAATGTGGTGAAAGCAACTTTCGACGCCCTGACCAAAATGAGAGATCCTTTTACCGTGGCTCAGTTGCGCGGTGTGAACCTGAAGAAAGTTTTTAACGGTTGAAGCAATGTCAAAAGTGAAAATCACCTTGGTGCGCAGCGCCATCGGTCACCCCAAAAACCAGAAAGCTACCCTGGAAGCACTCGGATTGCGTAAACTTCACCGCAGCCGTGAACTTGAACTCAACCCTCAACTGGAGGGTATGATCAACACCGTGAAGCATTTGTTGACTATAGAAAAAGCAGATTGAATTTATGAACCTCAGCAATCTTAAACCGGCCCCGGGCTCGGTTAAAAAATCAAAGCGTATAGGCAGGGGACAAGGTTCCGGAAAGGGCGGTACCTCTACCAAAGGACATAAAGGAGCTCAGTCACGTACCGGTTACTCCAGGAAAGTTGGTTTCGAAGGTGGTCAGATGCCTCTTCAACGACGTATCCCTAAAGGTGGATTTAAAAACATCAACCGTGTGGAATATGCAGCAATCAATTTGGATGTTCTTCAGCAAATAAGCGAAGAGAAGAAACTCTCTAAAATAGATCGCGACGTGTTGATCCAGCGCAACATCCTGGGTAAATCAGAACTCGTGAAAATCCTTGGACGCGGAACCCTTACCGTAGCTCTGGAGATCCACGCTCATGCTTTTTCTTCTTCCGCCAAAGAAGCCATCGAAAAGGCCGGCGGTTCAGCACATTTAATAAACTAAAATGCGACGTCTGATCGACAAGATCAAGGATATTTGGCGTATCGAAGAACTTCGTACGCGAATAAAAAATACCGCCCTGTTCCTCTTGGTTTACAGGTTAGGAACTTTTGTGATTCTTCCTGGTATTGACTCGGAAATGCTCGCGGGCCTTCAGCAGCAGTCTAGCGACTCTCTGTTAGGTCTGGTGAATATTTTCGCAGGTGGTGCTTTTGCCCGTGGTGCAATTCTCGCATTGGGCATCATGCCCTACATTTCTGCATCGATCTTTATGCAATTGGTATCATTGGCTATTCCGGCCTTTGCCCGTATGCAAAAAGAAGGAGAAGAAGGTAGAAGAAAAATAAACCAGTATACCCGTATTCTTACCATAGCCTTTACAGCTGTGCAGGCCATAGGATACCTGAACAACATGATTACTACCCCTAGCAATCAGAAGGCACTCCTGATGTTCACCAATCCTGATGCGATGTCTCAAGGCTGGTTCATGTTTACTAACGTGATTCTACTTACTGCCGGTACCATGTTTACAATGTGGCTGGGAGAACGCATCACGGATAAAGGTTTGGGTAATGGAATTTCCTTGATCATTATGGTCGGCATCATTGCTCGCCTGCCAACAGCTTTTGTTTTTGAACTTGAGTCTACCTTTAACAAACGCGGACCTTTCATATTCTTAATTGAAATGTTCATTTGGATAGCGGTTATTCTCACAGTAATTCTTCTTACTCAAGGAACCAGAAAGATTCCGGTGAACTACGCAAAACGAGTTGTAGGTAACAGGCAGTATGGCGGGCAGCGCAATTACATACCCTTGAAAGTGCTGGGTGCCGGTGTAATGCCAATCATTTTCGCACAGGCCATCATGTTCCTCCCTGCATCATTCATGGGACTGTATAAAAGTGGTAACATTCCCGCCTGGCTATTGAATCTGGCAGACACTACCTCCATAACGCACAATGGTATTATGGTGTTGCTGATTGTATTGTTTACCTATTTCTACACAGCAATCATCTTTAATCCGATGCAAATTGCAGACGATATGAAGCGCAATAATGGATTCATACCCGGCATAAAGCCTGGTAAGAAGACATCAGAATTTATAGATGATGTTATCAGCAGAATTACACTACCTGGTGCATTGTTTATATCGGCTGTGGCCATCATGCCTGCAATTGCTCAGGGTGGAATACTCGGAGTTAATCCTGAATTTGCTCAGTTCTACGGCGGTACAAGCTTGCTAATTTTGGTAGGCGTAGTACTTGATACGCTGCAGCAAATAGAAAGTTTCCTGTTGATGCGGCATTACGACGGATTGATGCGTAGTGGCCGAATTAAAGGCAGGATGGGTATGTATCAGCAACAGGTTGGAAATTAAAGTAAGATAACCTATTTTTGCAGCCCTTTAAAAATGCCTAAACAAGACGCAATCGTACAGGACGGAGTAATCATGGAAGCGCTTTCTAATGCGATGTTCCGTGTAAAGCTCCAGAATGGCCACGAGGTGATTGCGACCATCTCAGGCAAGATGAGGATGCATTACATCAGGATACTTCCGGGTGACAGGGTAAAGGTGGAGATGTCCCCTTACGACCTGACCCGCGGACGAATCTCATACAGATATAAGTAAACGACATGAAAGTAAGGACTTCTGTAAAAAAGCGTAGTACCGACTGCAAAATTGTGCGCAGAAAGGGTAAAATCTACGTAATCAACAAGAAAAACCCCAAGTTTAAGCAAAGACAGGGATAAGAACATGGCTAGGATAGCAGGTATAGACCTTCCCAAAAACAAACGAGGTGTAATCGGCCTCACCTATATCTTCGGAATAGGACGCAGTACGGCAGAGAAAATTCTGACGGACAGCGGCATTGATGAAAGCAAAAAAGTATCCGACTGGAATGACGACGATTTGTCTAAAATCAGGGGTTTTATCACCAACAATCTGAAGGTTGAAGGTGAACTTCGCTCTGAGACTCAGTTGAATATCAAACGCTTAATGGATATTGGATGTTATCGTGGTTTGCGACATCGTAAAGGCCTGCCTTTGCGTGGCCAGCGTACCAGAACCAATGCCCGCACCCGGAAAGGCAAACGTAAAACCGTTGCCGGCAAGAAAAAAGCAACTAAATAATTAAGAAGAACTGACTGACACATGGCGAACCAGAAAAAGGTAACCAAAAAGAAAGTTAAAGTTGACCCGAACGGTCAGGTGCATATCCAGGCCACGTTCAGCAACCTTATTATATCCATCACCAATACCGAAGGCCAGGTTATTTCATGGTCAAGTTCGGGGAAGATGGGTTTCCGTGGATCCAAGAAAAATACACCATACGCCGCGCAGGTGGCAGCTATTGATTGTGGCAAGGTGGCTTTTGATGCCGGTCTTAGGAAAGTAGATGTATGGGTGAAAGGTCCAGGATCGGGGCGCGACAGTGCCATCCGTAATCTACAGGCCGTTGGTCTGGAAGTGGCAACAATCACAGATATCACTCCACTTCCTCATAATGGTTGTCGTCCAGCTAAACGCCGCAGAGTTTAATTCATTTTTGACAAGATAATCAATGGCTAGATACAGAGGTCCAAAATCCAAAGTCGCCCGCAGGTTTAAAGAACCTATTTTCGGCCGCGACAAGGCACTGGAAAAAAAGAATTATGGTCCGGGTCAGCACGGAAATGCACGTCGCCGTCCCAAACAATCAGAATACGCAGTACAGTTGGCTGAAAAACAAAAAGCCAAATACATCTACGGAGTTTTGGAACGTCAGTTCTCAAACACTTTTAGGCGTGCTGCAGCGAAAAAAGGTATTACCGGTGAAATTTTGCTGAAATTGCTTGAAGCAAGATTGGACAATACTGTTTTTCGTCTGGGCATTGCTCCTACACGCAGGGCTGCCAGACAATTGGTAAGCCACAAACATATTACGGTGAATGGAGATGTGGTAAATATTCCATCTTACAGCCTGAAGCCTGGTGATGTTGTTGGTGTTCGCGAAAGATCAAAATCCCTGGAGGCTATTGGAAACAGTACTGCCAATTCAAGGAAGCGTTTTAACTGGCTTGAGTGGGATGCTTCAGATTATAATGGTAAATTCCTGAACTATCCGGAAAGGAATGAAATACCAGAGAACATCAAGGAGCAGCTGATTGTAGAATTGTACAGTAAGTAATAGAACTAAGAACGTAAAAAGATGGGTATTATACCATTTCAAAAACCTGATAAGGTGGTCATGCAAAAGGCCGACGATTTCCAGGGGCTGTTCGAATTTGGCCCGCTGGAAAAAGGCTACGGTGTGACCATCGGGAACACTCTTAGGCGCATTTTGCTCTCCTCTTTGGAAGGTTATGCCATCACCGGTGTGAAAATCATTGGTGTGGATCATGAATTCTCTACCATAAAAGGTGTAATTGAGGATGTTGTTGATATTGTTTTGAACCTGAAGCAGGTTAGGTTTAAAAAGACCTCAAGCGCTGATGATTCAGAGAAAATATACATCTCTATCAAAGGCAAGGATCAATTCACCGCCGGAGATATTAGCCGCTATACCAATAGCTTCACGGTGCTCAATCCTGAGTTGGTTATCTGTAATTTGGAACCAACGGTAAATATGGAAATTGAGCTTGTGGTTCAAAAAGGTAGGGGTTATGTTCCCGCCGATGAGAATAAGCCAAAAGATGCAGCCATTGGGTTTATTTCGGTTGATGCCATCTTTACACCCATACGCAACGTCAAGTTCACCGTAGAAGATTTTCGCGTAGAACAGCGTACGGATTATGAAAAGTTGGTTCTGGAAATCAGTACTGACGGAAGCATTCATCCGGAAGAGGCTTTGAAAGAAGCGGCAAACATTCTGATTCAGCATTTCGTGCTTTTCAGTGATGAGCGTATGATTCCCAATCCTCATGAAGTTGTTTCTTCAGAAGAAGTAGACGAAGGATATTTACACATGCGTAAGATCCTGAAAACACCTTTGGCAGATTTGGATCTTTCGGTTCGCGCCTACAATTGCCTGAAAGCTGCTGAGATCAAAACGCTTGGTGAATTAGTAAGTTATCATATCGAAGACCTGTTGAAGTTCAGGAACTTCGGAAAGAAATCATTGAGCGAACTTGAAGAGTTTGTTCGTGAAAAAGGTCTGAATTTCGGTATGGACGTGGCCAAATATAATTTAACAGAAGATTAAGTAGCTGCCGCTAAAGTAAGAAGACGATGAGACACGGAAAAAAAGTAAATCACCTCGGCAGAACTGCCCCACATAGGAAAGCCATGCTTTCTAATATGGCAGCAAGCCTTATTAAGAGCAAACGCATAGTTACTACAGTAGCAAAAGCTAAGGCGTTGCGTGTGTATGTTGAACCGCTGATTACCAAATCAAAGGATGACAGTACCCACAATCGCAGGACAGTGTTCGCTTACCTACGCGATAAAGATGCTATAAAGGAACTGTTCGGTGCAGTTTCTGAGAAAGTGGCATCGCGCCCAGGCGGATATACCCGTATATTGAAGTTGGGTAATCGAATGGGGGATAATGCTGAAATGGCTATGATTGAATTGGTTGACTTCAATGAATTTTTTGAAGGTTTCGGCAAAGAAAAAGCTGCAGCCAAGAAAACAACAAGAAGAAGTCGTTCCAGAGCAAAAGGCACGACCGAAGCCGCTGAAGTTGCCTAATCAGCTGATTAACGTTTTACAATTAAAAAAAAGCCGGTCCCAAAGACCGGCTTTTTTTCTTTTATGGAAAATTTGTGTCTTATACTGAGCCTTATCCCATATAAATTTGCACTCCCAGATGACGGTCAGTGTTAAAACTCCGGCTAAGCTGGTCTTGCAGGATGGAACCATCTTTCGAGGTACAGCCATAGGCAAGATAGGAACAACCACAGGTGAGATTGCTTTTAATACCGGTATGACCGGTTATCAAGAGACATTTACCGATCCCTCTTATTCAGGACAAATCCTCATTATGACCAATGACCACATTGGGAATTATGGTGTAAAACAGGATGAGGTAGAATCGGACGCTATTCAAATAGCCGGATTGGTATGCAAACGTTTTTCTTATCCCTACAGCCGCAAACAAGCCAGTCAAAGTTTGGATGAGTACTTCACAGAACATCATTTGGTAGGCATAGCCGATATTGATACCCGTCAATTGGTGCGTCATATTCGCACAAGTGGGGCCATGAATGCAGTGATCAGCAGTGACATCATCGATGAACAACAACTATTGGAAATAGTACAATCCTGCCCGGATATGAGTGGATTGGAGCTGGCTAGTAAAGTGAGTACAAACCAATTCTACTCCTTGGGGAACGAACATGGGGCATTTCGTGTTGCACTTCTGGATTTCGGAAGCAAGAAGAACATTGCTCGTTGTCTTGTGGAACGCGACTGTTTCCTAGGAGTATTTCCTGCCCAATCTGAGGCTGCGGACATCATCGCGTGGAAGCCTGATGGTATTATGCTCAGCAATGGCCCTGGGGATCCTGCTGCTATGGATTATGCAATTTCAACAGTAAAATCGCTGGTAGAAGCGTCAATACCTACATTTGGTATCTGCCTTGGGCATCAACTGTTGTCACTTGCCAGTGGCCTGGAAACGTACAAAATGCACCATGGTCATCGTGGATGTAACCATCCAGTGAAGAACCTGATTACAGGACGCAGCGAAATCACCAGTCAGAATCATGGATTTGCAGTGCGCTATAATGAAGCCTTGGCCGATCGGATAAAGTTAACCCATATCAATCTGAACGATCATACCGTAGAAGGCATTGCTCGATTGGATCGACCTGCTTTCAGCGTGCAACATCATCCCGAGGCGAATCCCGGGCCGCATGACAGCTTTTATCTGTTCGATGAATTCATCGCACTGATGCGTCAGCATAAGAAATAATCACAATCATGAGCAGTATTGTACATATTCAAGCGCGGCAAATTCTGGACAGCCGCGGTAATCCAACGGTTGAGGCAGAAGTATTCACAGAAGATGGTGGCTTTGGCAGGGCAGCAGTGCCCAGTGGTGCCAGTACCGGAATACATGAGGCTGTGGAGCTTCGCGACGGCGTAAACGAACGCTTCCTTGGTAAAGGGGTAGAACAGGCTGTGGCTAACGTTAACACCCTGATTGCCCATGAATTGGAAGGTATGGAAGTAAGCGACCAGATAGCCCTCGATCAGGCAATGATTGAACTGGACGGTACACATAATAAGGCTAAGCTGGGCGCCAATGCCATCCTGGCGGTTTCGCTGGCATCCGCGCGCGCGGCCGCCGATGAACTGGGAATGCCCTTATACCGCTACATAGGCGGAGTCAATGCCTGCACACTTCCCATTCCCCTCATGAACATCCTGAACGGAGGAGCACATGCGGACAACAGCATTGACTTTCAGGAGTTTATGATTATGCCTGTCAATGCAGCAACGTTCAGCGATTCCCTTCGCATGGGGGTTGAAGTGTTTCACCACCTGAAAAGTGTTTTGAAGCAGGCAGGTTACAGCACTAATGTTGGCGATGAAGGCGGTTTTGCACCCAATATCGGCAGCAATGAAGAGGCCATTGAAATCGTCCTTAAAGCTATAGAACAGGCAGGTTATAAGCCTGGTACAGATATCCACATCGCGATGGATGCGGCTACCAGCGAATTATATAACCCTGAAACAGGTCTTTACACCTTTAAGAAATCGGACAAGCGTCAACTTGATCGAGCCGGCATGGTAGCCTACTGGAAGAGCTGGACGGAAAAATACCCCATCCTGAGCATCGAAGACGGCTGTGCCGAAGATGATTGGGAAGGATGGAAAATGCTTACTGAAGCCATTGGTGCTAAAGTTCAATTGGTGGGGGATGACCTTTTTGTAACCAATGTGAACAGATTGCGCGAAGGAATCCATCAGGGCGTGGCCAACAGCATTTTGGTAAAGGTAAACCAGATTGGAACACTTACAGAAACCATCAACGCCATTCAACTGGCTACTGCCAGCGGCTATACCAACATCATGAGTCACCGCAGCGGCGAAACTGAGGACAATACCATCGCCGATCTGGCTGTAGCGATGAACAGCGGCCAGATTAAAACCGGTTCTGCAAGCCGCAGCGATCGTATGGCTAAATACAATCAACTGCTGCGCATCGAAGAAGAACTGGGCGACCAGGCGCAGTTTAATGGAAGAAATTTCCGAATTTCACGTTGATTCTAGGTACACTGAATAATTAAAAGCCCTGCCAAGCGGGGTTTTTTTTGTTTATTTGTGTATGCTGCCGCAGAATCTGATTTGGATAATCATCCTGCCGGCGGCATGTATATTATTATTGATCATCATCACCATGGCAGGTTTTACAGTAAACGTGCATCGCGCAGACCCTTACAAGAACTTTAAGTTCCGTATTGTCTGGGATGGTCGGGTTATAGATGGAATTGAACGCATATCAGGTTTGCGAAGGGAAACCGAAGTTGTGGAACATCGCACGGGTAGTGACCCCAGCATGGTAAGGCGTTCTCCGGGTATTACTCAGTACAATCCCATCGTGCTCGAGCGCGGACGTACCCATGACAACGCTTTTGAAAGCTGGGCAAATCTGGTATTCAGCATCGGTGCACCGGCAGGCGAAGAAATGAGTCTGAAAACCTTCCGCAAGGACATTGAATTAAGTTTGCTTAATGAGTCAGGGCAGGTGGTAATGAGTTTCCGTGTATTTCGCTGCTGGCCCAGCGTGTATGAACCCCTTGCAAATCTGGACGGCAATGGACACGACGTGATGCGCGAGAAACTGGTACTGCAACACGAAGGCTGGGAGCGCGACCTGTCTGTGCAGGAACCGGTAGAGCGGTAGGATGGAGTTTTGGAGTCGGTTCTGACTCCTGAACGCTACACACCCCAGTCCCTTAATAATTCACCCCTGTTAAAAACAATCCTTTTGCAGGCACACTTTGTCCGGCGTCGGATCTTGTTCCTCCTTCGAGAAGGCCTTGGAACCAGTAAGGCGGTTGTTGTCCGTATCCTACTTCCAGTAAGCTGCCAACTACAGCCCGGACCATATTTCTCAGGAAGCGGTTCGCTTCAATGGTAAACACCAGTTGCTCATCCTGTTCTTCCCAAAAGGCCTGGTAAATATGGCATTCATAGCCGTAATGTGCGGGTTCTTCACCTTTCGTAAAGCTCTTACAGTTTCTGATACCTGGAAGCAATGCTGCACAGGTATTTAATAAGTGCAGATCAGGTCGTTTATGCTGCATCCATGTCAAATGGGGTGAAAATGGATTTTTTGCAAATGAAAGCTCGTATCGGTAGGTACGCGATAAGGCGCTGAATCGAGCATGGAAGCTGTCTGATACCGGCATGCAGTTCATGGCGGCTATGTCATCAGGCAACAGGCTGTTCAGTCTATGCAGAAAGCGATTGGGTAGAGGTTGATTGCTGTCGAAGTGCAAAGGGAAGAAGCGGGCATGTACTCCGGCATCGGTTCTGCCGCAACCTATTGTTTCCACCGGCATTCTCAGCAGGATGGCTATGATTTCTTCTAAAGTCCCTTGAACGGTAGCCTTGCCAGGCTGCTTTTGCCATCCGTGGTAGGCGGTTCCATTAAAGCTGATGTCCAGCCGGAACCTCATGCCATGTTTTCATATACAATGGCAACACCCTGGCCTACGCCCACGCACATGGTGGCCACACCGTATTTGTAGCCCTTTTGTTGCATGAGGTGCAGTAGGGTGGTAGAGATACGCGCTCCGGAAGCACCCAAAGGATGCCCGATGGCAATGGAACCACCCCGCATGTTCACCTTTTCTCTGGGTATTTCCAATTGCCTCATGCTGGCTAAAACCTGCGAAGCAAAGGCTTCATTTAATTCAAACACATCAACATCATTCACCGTTAGCCCCGCTTGTTTCAGGGCTTTACGGACTGCCGGAACCGGGCCTATGCCCATAATAGCGGGATCTACGCCGGCGGCTGCCACGGATACCACACGGGCCAGCGGCATGGTGTTCATGGACTTCAACATGGATTCACCCGCCAGGATTAGGCATGCAGCTCCGTCGTTAAGGCCGCTGGAATTCCCTGCCGTTACGCTGCCGTCTTTTCTGAAGGCAGGCTTAAGGGTTGCCAAGGTTTCCGTTGTGCTCAGCCGGGGATGTTCATCTGCCGAGAACATAACAGGATCCCCTTTTTTCTGCGGAAGGGGTACCGGAGCCAATTCAGGCTGAAACAGCCCCGCCTCCTGGGCGTTTTTCCAGTTCAACTGAGTTTCATAGGCAAACTGGTCTTGGTCTGCGCGGTTGATGCCGAACTGTTCGGCCACATTCTCGGCAGTTTCACCCATGGAATAGGGGTGATATAATGCTGCCAGCCTTGGATTGGTGAAGCGCCAGCCAATGGTGGTGTCATAAATTTCTACATTTCGGGAAAAAGCCTGTTCGGATTTAGCCATAACAAAAGGCGCACGGGTCATGCTTTCTACCCCGCCTGTCAGGTATAGGTTTCCCAGTCCGCTGCGTATGTTCGCATAACCATTGATGATGCTTTGCAGCCCTGAAGCACATAAACGGTTTACGGTATATGCAGGGATTTCTACCGGTAATCCGGCAAGCAGTAAAGCCATGCGTGCTACGTTCCTGTTGTCTTCGCCGCTTTGATTGGCAGCTCCGAAGATTACTTCATCAATTTGATGCACATCCAGCCCTGGATTGCGCTTCAGGATGGAGCTGATAATATGCGCGGCCAGGTCGTCAGGACGCACACCGGAAAGGCTTCCACCGAATTTACCCACCGGGGTACGCAGCGCGTCAATCACAAAAACATCTTCCATGTGGCTGCAAAGTTATCCAACCACACGCAGTTTGAAACCGTACTTATCTTTGCCTTATGATACAGCGCATCCAATCGCTTTTCCTTCTGCTGGTGGCCCTGCTTGCCGCCCTGGCTTTGTTCGGTGGCTGGTCGTTTTATTCTGCCAGCGGAGTAAAATCGGCCTCCCTGACCTATACGTCTTCTACCATTAACGATGTGCGCATCACTGAAGTGTTCAGCCTGCTGCTGATGGCTGCCGTGATGGGGCTTTCTATGGTCATCATATTCCTCTACAAAAACCGAAAGTTGCAGTTGCTCTATTGCTGGCTGTTGATGGCGCTGGTGTTGCTAACGGCCATCATGGCTTTTCTGCGCTATAGAAATCTGTCGGCTCAACTACTGGAACAAACCGGTGTTGAGGGCAGGATTGGTATTATGTTTCTGTTCCCTTTGCTCATGTTGGTAGCCATATCGCTGGCCATGCGCGGTATCTGGAAGGATGAATTGCTGGTGCGGAACATGGACAGATTACGTTAACATGACCTTACGCACTCTTGCTCTTGGGCTCTTTTTGCCCCTTCAGGCATTTGCCCAATCTCTGATAACCCCTTTCGAACAGGATTCAGGCCATACAGCAACCTATGAGGAAGTGAATCACTTCTACAGGAGCCTTGCCGAACGAAACAAAAGGCTTAAAGAACTCAAGCATCTGGGGGCGCGCTTTTTTTCCATCGGTAAATCGGATGGGGGGCTGGATATCAACGTTTTTGCCCTAAATGCATGGAGGGGGAAAACACCTGTTCCGCATCCGGTACTTCTGATTAATAATGCCATACACCCGGGAGAACCGGAGGGGGTGGATGCCAGCATGATGCTGATGCGGGATATCCTGGAACATCAGGAAGCGTGGGGTGAATTGCTGCGCACGTTTACGGTTTATGTCATTGCCCAATACAATGTGGACGGAGTGGCAAACAGATCCTGCTGCAGTCGCGCCAATCAGAACGGACCCGACCATTACGGATTTCGGGGGAATGCCCGAAATCTTGATCTGAACCGCGATTTCATCAAGGCCGATAGCAGAAATGCACAAGCGTTTATCCGCTTTTTTAGCACCGTAAAACCCGACTTGTTTATTGACAACCACACAAGCAACGGGGCAGATTATCAATATACCTTAACCTACTTTGCCAGTCATCCGGCCAAGCTTGATCCTGCGTTGCGCAATTGGATGGATCTATTAAAACCGAAACTGGATACGGCGCTGAACCAAGCCGGATGGAAGGTTTGTCCGTATGTGGAAACCAGAAGTGAAATCCCCGACAGCGGCATTGTAGGCTTCTTCGAAACCGGGAGATACGCCACCGGTTTTGCCGCTTTGCATCATTGCCTCGGTTTTACGGTTGAAACCCATATGCTCAAGCCCTTCCCACAGCGTGTGAAAGCTACGTATGATTTCATGCGTGCATTTATGGAACTCATTCCTGCTACCGTTACGCGGCGCAAGAGGATGGGACTGTATTCGCCAGCGGCTCAGGCCGGACAACACAAGGCGGGTTCTATGCTGCCGGTGCGTTGGAAACTGAATCCCCGGGCTGCTGATTCTATTTTGTTTCATGGTTATGAAGCGGCATACATCCCGAGTGAGGTTACGGGGCATCGCCGCTTGGCTTATCTGCGAAACCGTCCGTTCACTAGAATTATTCCATACTACAACAGCTATGACCCTGTCGATTCGATTTCTATTCCCTTCGCTTATTTGATTCCACAGGCCTGGCGCGAAGTCATTGAACGACTGGAATGGAATGGCATCCCAATGAAGCGATGCACAGAACCATCAATACTGGAGGCAGAAGTAAGTTATATAGAAACCTGGGAGTCGTTAAGGAATCCTTATGAAGGACATTTTCTGCATCATAACGTAAAAACCCGGGATTCCCTGATGAATGTGCGCATTCTTCCGGGCGACATCATTATTCCGGTAACGCCCACAAATGCCGTATTTCTGGCCAATGTGTTAACGGCCAGAGCCCCTGATTCCTATTTCAGCTGGAACTTTTTTGATGCCGTTTTGCAACAGAAAGAAGGGTACAGCGCCTATGTGTTTGAAGATGTAGCTGCACGCTTGTTGAAGGAGGACAGCACACTGGCCGAAGCATTTGCCCTGCAAAAATCCCATAATCCACTTTTTGCCGCTGACCCTCAGGCACAACTGAACTGGATTTATCGGAAGTCCGGCTATTATGAGCCTACGCATCGCCTTTATCCTGTTTATCGCATTAGGGATGAAGGGTTGATGAGGGGATTAGTTCCGGTTGTAAATCCTCAAGCGGGTAAATAATGTTTGCTCAGCATTTGAGCATGATTTCCTAAATCTCATTTAAGCCCATAACGCTGTTCACCCCCTTCAGCTGAGGTGATGGTTCAAAGCATTCCAGGTTTCTGCAACGGGGTGCTTCCCGTAAATTATGTGGTAAACAGCTTCAAGCAGGGGCATATGAACGCCAAGCTCCTTGTTTAGGGTGTATACGCTGTCGGTTGCATAGTAACCCTCGGCAATCATATTCATTTCCAGTTGGGCATTGGCTACGCTGTAACCTTTGCCCAGCATGGTGCCAAAGGTGCGATTTCTGCTGAATTGAGAATATGCAGTTACCAGCAAATCGCCCAGGTAAGCTGATTCTTTCACATCACGATGTACTTCGTGAAGTGCATCCAGAAAGCGTTCCATTTCACGGATGGCAGAGGCTACAAGCACGGCCTGGTAGTTATCACCATAGCCAAGTCCGTGCGCAATACCGGCGGCGATGGCATAAATGTTTTTCAGCACAGCGGCATACTCGGCTCCATAAAGATCATGGCTCACTGAGGTGCGGATATACCGACATGTGAGCAGGGCAGCAATGGCTTGTGCCGGTTCTTCTTCCAGAGATGCAATGGTCAGGTAGCTGAGCTTTTCGAGGGCTACTTCTTCGGCGTGGCAAGGCCCGGATAAGATGGCCATATTCATAGGATGGATGCCGTGTTGCGATTCGAGGTAACGCGCCACCACTTGCCGTGATTCCGGAACCATGCCTTTAATGGCCGAAAGGTAATAGGTATCGGTGGGCAGTGCTACTTGATGCAAGGCCCGGTGTAAAAAGGCGCCGGGAATGGCCAAAACTATGAGGTCCGCATTCCGGCAGGCTTCAGTAATATTGGTCAGGGCCAGCACCTGCCTTGTATTGATGGCTACCGAACTAAGGTATTTAGGATTATGACCGAACTGATTGATGTGCCGGGCATCATCTTCGTTTCTCAACCACCAACGAATGTTCAGAATTTGTTGTTCACCCAGAATTTTAACCAGGGCCGTAGCCCAGCTGCCACCGCCAAGAATGCAGATGTTCTTGATTACTTTCAAAGTACTTATGCCTTCAAAAAAATTATTGTTTTTCGAATAATTTGCTGCGGTCTGATTTCACCACCTTGTTGCCATCCCGCAGCGTTTTGGAGATGAGCAATCCGGGGGCCGTGATTAACTCATCACCTTCCTTAATGCCTTCTGTGATCTGGAAGTATTCGGTATCCTGCAATCCGGTTTTCACTTTCACTGCAACGGCCTTACCCTGCACATATTTAAATACCCAGGTAGCTTTTTCTCCGGAATTTACAGAGCCCTGTTCGTTGTCATCATCGGCAGGATTTCTGGTGGTAACGCTGGAAATAGGAACGCAAAGTGCGTTCGGGGCTGTTTCTGTTTCGATGTCCACGGTTGCGGTCATGCCGGGCCTGAAGGGGTGGTCTTTAAGCATCAGGAGGTCTTTGTAGGAATCACGTAGAATACGGACTTTGACCGTGTAGTTGGTTACCTGGTCACTCATTACCTGTGCAGCATTGAATTTTGCCGAGTTGGCAATTTCGGTGACCACGCCCCGGAACACCTTATCCGGGAAGGCGTCAATCTTCACCTGCGCGCTGTCGCCGTTGTGTATGCGGATGATGTCATTTTCATTCACATCCACCTGCACTTCCATGGTCCTCAAGTCGGCGACACGCATAATTTCAGTGCCGGCCATTTGGGCTGTGCCCACAACGCGTTCTCCTTTTTTACTGTTCAGTTGTGATACTATACCCGACACCGGAGCATAGATGCTGGTTCTGCCCAGGTTTTTCCGGCCTTCATCCAGCCTTGCCTGGAAACTCTTCACCGAAAAACCCGAGGCCTGCACATTCTTTACGCTGCTTTCTGCATCGGCTTGGGCCATCTGGTATTGGGATTCTGCTGTTTCAAAGTCCTGTTGGCTGATTACCCTTTGCTGGTAGAGGCCCTGTTGTCTTTTGAAGATGTTCTCTGCCTGGCGCAAAGCAGCCTGGCTTCGGGTGGCCAGAGCCTGTGCATTGGCAAATGCCGATCTGGCATTGTCAAGGCTTGCCTGAAGTTGATCCACGTTGGTGAGGTACAGCTCGGGATTGATGCGCAGCAGCAATTGTCCCTGCACTACAGAATCGCCTTCGGCCACGTAAAGGTCTATAATCTGACCGCTTACATCAGCGCTGATTTTCACTTCTGTTTCCGGTTGGATTTTCCCGCTGGCTGACACCAATTCGGTGATGGTTCTGCGGGAGGCTTTTTCGGTGCTTACGCGCAATTCGGATTTCTTTCCTCCAAAAATCCAGGTGAACAGCAGCAGCAATGCCGCAACAATTCCAATGATGATAAAAATTCTTTTTCTGGTCATGTGTACTCAGGGATTCAAATGAATTGGGGTTCCGCTATAAAAGTCAAGTATCATGCGGCGGAATATCCGCTCGTATTTGCTTTGGATGAGGCTGGATGCTGCCGAAAAACGGGCACTTCGCGCAACCTGCAGCTCTGTGCTGTTGGCTTGTCCCGCCGAAAAGCGTTTTTCTAAATTACTCATGTTCAGGTCCTGGAAATTAAGGGCATCGGCATTGGCAGCATAACGAAGGTAGGCTTGTCGGAATCCGGTATAGGCGTTAACAATGTCTGTATACAGTTGATAGCGAATGGCCGCCTCCTGAATCTGGGCACTTTGCAGCGTCAGCCGTGCCTGTTGTATGCGGATATCAACGCTGCGCTTGCCGAAGATGGACCAGCTGATCTGCATGCCGGCACTTTGTCCCAGGTTTTCGCGGTATTGTTTTCCGAAGGGAATGGTTTGTAAGGTATAGGCTAAATCTACAGTCTCTACCACTTCGTTGGTGCCGTTGACAAATCCAATGGGTCGTGTTCCGATAATGCGCGTGTTGGTGATGCTTTTGGCATTTTCCGAGTACAGGGTGGTCAGGTTTACGCCAGCATTGATGGAGGGATATCTTCCGGCATGAGATCCTTTCAAATTGTACGTGGCGCTCAACACCTTGTTGTGGGCCGAAGCAATTTCTGGACGGTTTTGCTGAGCAATTTGAAAAATACTGTCAGGGTGATAATCTTCTGGCTTTTCACTGCCCACCGGAAGGTTTGGTGCTATGACATCAAAATCGGCACCAAATGGCAGCAGCAGCATTGCGCGCAAACCAGCAAGCGACTGTTCGGCCTGATTTCCTGCAACCACTACGCTTACCTGTTCGGTACTCAATTGAGCCTGAAGGGTGAGCACTTGGGATTCAGCCACCGATCCTGCCATATACATCTTTTGCATTCGTTCCAATTGCTGGGCTGCACTGTTTCTGTTTTGTTCCGCAGTCAGTAGCAATTCTTTGGCCTGAAGGGCCTGTAGATACAAATTGGCCACTCTTAAGGAAATGTTATTGTTCACAGCTTTCTCATCGTCTGCTGAAGCGAGGAAGGCATAGCGCATCTGTTGGGTAGCGTAATGTAATTGCCTTCCGGCAAACAAAACAGCATTGCTTTGAAGTCCAACGTTATTGCTGTAGATACGTGTTTGCGTAAAAGTGTTGGTAAACCGGTCAATGGAACGACCGTTTTGTAAAAATTGTCCGGAGGAAAAACCTAAGTCAGGCCATTGATTCCATTTACTTTGTTCAAAATTGTTTTGCGATTGTTCCCGCGTTATGCTGGCCTGTACTACCTCCGGATTGTGCTGTAATGCATGATTGATGCACTCCTGCAAGGTCCATGAGGTCTGAGCCGGTAGCGCGTTCCAGCCCATAGGAAGGAGCAGCATGATGGATGCCAGCGCTTTATTCATGGCTCAAAAATACACCACAATGCACCTTGTGCCCTCATGTTACGATAATGATCAAATGATGAATTAGGATAGCCCCTTAGTTTCTGCCGCTTCTGAGAGGTTCGTGCGGTATATTCTGCAGAGTTTTACATATTTGCGCCCATGGACCGCTTTACAGGGCTGCTTGGTATTTTCTTCATTCTGGGTTTGGCCTGGTTGATGAGCAACAACAAGAAAAGGGTTGATTATCGATTGGTAATCAGCGGCTTATTGCTGCAACTGGGCTTTGCGCTTTTTGTTCTTAAAACTTCTTTAGGGGAAACCATTTTCGCTTACCTGGGTAAAGGAATCAATAAGTTGCTGGAATTTTCCGATATGGGTGCTGATTTTGTATTCGGCCCTCTGGTAAGAACGGAGCTGATGAATTCGGTTTTTGGCCAGGGAACCATCTTCTTCTTTAAAATAATACCTACCATCATTTTCGTGGCGGTATTGGTGAATATTGCCTACCACATCGGCATTCTTCAGTTCTTCATTCGCTACTTTGCCCGCTTTGTGCACAAGGTGATGAGGGTGAGTGGCAGTGAGGCGCTCAGCAATGTAAGCAGCGCTTTTGTAGGTCAGGTGGAGGCACAGTTGCTCGTTAAGCCTTATGTGCGGGGCATGACCATGAGCGAATTGTTGTCCAGTATGAGTGGAAGCATGGCCTGCATCGCGGGAGGGGTGATGGCCTATTATATATCCACCGGTATTGACGCTCGGTTCTTGCTTACAGCCAGTTTAATGTCGGCACCTGCGGCTCTGGTGATTGCCAAAATAGTCTGGCCTGAAACCGAGGCCTCGGAAACCAAAGGCAAAGTTCAGCTGGAGGTTAAAAAACAACACGACAACTTGTTGGATGCTATTGCGCACGGTGCTTCAGACGGCCTGAAAATCGGGCTGAATGTAATTGCCATGCTGATAGGATTTATTGCCTTGATTTATTTGGTAAATTACTTACTCGGTCTGCTGGGCAATTTGGTACATCAACCTTTGAGTCTGCAATGGATTCTGGGTTGGGTATTTTCCGGTTTTGCCTGGCTGATGGGTGTTCCAGCTTCCGAAATCAACCAAGTTGGAAGTTTGATGGGTACCAAATTAGTGGTGAATGAATTTGTAGCCTATAAAGACCTACTTCCCATGATTCATCAGGGAACATTGTCTGCAAAGAGCATCGCCATTGCCACTTTCGCCTTGTGCGGATTTGCCAACTTCAGCAGCATCGCCATTCAGGTGGGGGGCATCGGGCAAATTGCTCCGGAGCGCCGATCCGATCTGGCAAAACTTGGTTTTCGGGCCTTGTTATGCGGCACTTTGGCCAATTACCTGAATGCGGCACTTGTGGGTATACTGCTCTGAACCATTCTGCGTTTGGCTTGTTAAAAAATGGGTATGAAAATTTACACCCGTAAGGGAGATGACGGCACCACCGGACTGATAGGCGGTGAACGAGTGAAGAAGCACCATCTGCGTGTAGAAGCTTATGGAACGGTAGACGAACTGAATTCCCACATAGGGCTGCTGCGTTCATTCAGTGCAGATGAAGGGGTAATGCACGTATTGTCTGAAATTCAAAATAATCTGTTCACTGCAGGATCCACCCTGGCAACTTCCTCAAATTCCGATTTTGTCATACCTGGTTTAGAAGATTCCGATGTTGACTTACTGGAGCGAGCTATTGATCAAATGGACGCTAAGCTCCCAGAATTGAAAAACTTTATCCTTCCAGGGGGGTCAACTGAAGGCGCTCATGCCCACATTGCACGATGTGTATGTCGCCGCGCAGAGCGCCTGGTAGTATACCTAAATGAAGAAGATTCAGTGGCAGCGGTAATCATTCAATACCTCAACCGACTGAGCGATTACCTGTTTACCTTAGCCCGCTATTTAGACCTCAGCAAAGGCGGAGCCGAGATTACATGGTCTCCCCGCGGTCATAAGAATTAAAGCAACCAGGGGAAGGTTCCCTGTCCTCATAACCAGTGGATCAACCCTTCCTCAGTATGAGGATGGGTTGGTTTGGCGGTTCATGTTCATTTTCATGTCCTGAGCAAGCATGAAATCAGGCTTTAGCTCCAGGCAGCGATCAATCATTTTCATAGCCAGGGCGCGTTCGCCGTTCATTAGCACCAGATAGCTTTTCAGATAGGTGAATGCAGCTTCTACAGGTATTTGCTGCTGGATGTTGGCTTCTGCTACTTCAATGCGCACATTGCCAGAAGGAATCGGATTAAGCTTCAGCAGGGAAACCACCATAGAGTCGGCCTTTACAACCCGACCGGTAAGGATGTGGGTAGCTGCAATGTTGTACAGGTAGGTATAATCTTTAGTTCTGGACCACAGTTTCTCAAAACGGGCAATTCCGGCTGAGTCTCGCTGTTGCTGAATATCCACCTTGGCCTTCAACTCGTTCATGCCAATATCTTCAGGCTTTTGTTTCAGGCTGATGTTTACGTAGTAATCCGCAGCTTTTGGGTTTTGAGTATAGAAATAGTAGTAGTAAGCCAAACTATCGTTTACCCACGACGCTGAAGAGTCCAATACGGCAATGCGGTGCAGGGCCGTGATACAGGTACCCCTGTCACCCACCTTTCGGGCATTTTCAAACACTTTTTGTTCATATCCGGCCTTGCCTTGTTCCTGGCGGTTTTGATTGCAGGAAATGAAAGTTGCTGCTCCAATGGTAAAGAGCACGAAAGTTTTAATGGATGAATTCACTGTTTAAGTATTTTTTTATAGGTTAATTGGTAAATTTGCTTGCTTCAAACTTCGGCGAAGATAATCTAGCTGCATGTACAAGTCGGTTCGTATTGTTTTGTTTTTTTTCTCAGGCATGCTGTTTGGAAATCAGTTATATGCCCAATGCGGAGTGACTATTACTGCCGATAAGAGCCAGGTATGTGTTCCGGGTATTGTTAAGCTGAAGGTAAGCGGCTGCCTCACTTGTTTGGGTTATGATTGGGATGTGGGCAATGGGTTTGTGCCGGGCAAGGATACTTTTTCGGTGCTTGTGGGTAAGTCTGGATCCTATTCCGTTACCGTTCGTTTGCGATTGCTTGGCGGAGGAACCTGTACCCAGGTTAGTAAAAACCTGTTTGTGGGGGTAAACACTCCAGCGCCCAAACTTGTTGCCAGTTCGAAAGTGCAGTGCTTCGGTAAAGACAGCATTGACCTAAAAGATATCACCATAGGTTCGGCCACCCGGGATTGGTTTGTTGATGGAAAAACATACCGCAAAGGGCCAAAAACTCTGAGGGTGCGATTTAGTCGGCCCACCGGATATAAAGGTGTTTTTCTGGTTGTTACCGATTCAAATGGCTGTTCGGGGTCCAAGTTTATTGATTCTGCAGTGGGTGTATTTGATTCCGTTAAAGTAAGTTATCAAGCGGATGTGGTCAAAGGTTGCGTACCCAAGGCTGTGCAGTTTAGCTATAAAATTGATTCTCTAGGCGTTAGGCTGGATTCTCTGAAATGGAATTTTGGTCGTAAGGGACCTGCGCCCTACAATGGTCGGGCATTCCCTAAGGTAACCTACACCCAGGCTGATAGCCATCGGGTAACATTTACCATAGTTACCAAACCCGGTTGTCGCTACAGTTTCCCTGATAGCAATTTACTGAACTTTGGAGACCCCTCCAGCCTTACAGTCAGTTCAGGGTTCAAAACACTTTGTGTAAACGGGAAAACAAGCATCACGGCTAACGGCAGAACTGGCTACCCCATGGAATGGAGCTGGATTCCGCAGGCTTCACAAATTGATTCAGGCGGTCCCCTTACACGCAGTTTTAGTTTCCCCGATACCGGTTTGTATCAGTTGAAGTTGCGACAGGTTCACCTGGGTTGTGTATCAGAGCGCACCATTCCCAACTTGGTGACCGTGCAGGGACCAAAAGTGAGCATCGGGGTAAAAACGCCTTCATACTGCAGTATTCCCGATACGCTGGAAGTAACGAATCTCACCGCAGAGCCTAAAGGATTTACCACTACCTGGAAATGGACCGTAACAGATGAGTTTGCTGTTACAACAACGACCTCCACCCAAAAAGAACTTGTTTGGTACCCATCTAAGCAGTCGGATTTTGATGTGAAGCTGGTTGCGGTAAGTACCAATGGATGTCGTGATTCCATGCTGGCCAAGCGCGCGGTACTGTCAGACAGTATTTATGTGCCGGCACAAATTACACCTTCTACGGTGTGCCCCGGCCAGAAAGTAAACATCACTCCTGACGAAAGCGGCATACGCGCACGTTACGGCTATACCTATAAGTGGCAGATTACAGACAGGAAAGGAAAGGTACTTGGTACTTCCTCCGGGAAATCTACCAATTTTTCAAGCAAGGATACAGGCAAGTTTACTGTGCGTATGATTGTTTTTGATGGAAAGAGCTGTTACGACACACTGCTGTTAAAAGATACCATCAAGGTTTATTATCCGAAAACAACATTGAGCATTGCCGATTCGGTAGTGTGTCGCAACACATTAGCGGTGTTTTATTCCAGGCAGGTAAATGGTTCTCCAACATCCAGGCAATGGTGGGAAGTGTACAACCTTGATTCCGGTGGCTTGCGTATTTCTTCAGGCCGCGACAGCGTAAAAATGCAGATGACCCTGAACGGAAGGCATAAACTGCAGTATGTGTATTCGGATACATCCAATGGGGGCTGTGCATTCAAACTCTGGTATCCCGGACTGCTTTACGTAAATGGTCCGGTCCTTTCCATCACCGCAGATCCTTACGAAGATTGTGCTCCTCTGAAAACTTGGCTGAAAGGGAAGGTGCTCGCAGATCCAGACTTTGAATCCAAAAAAGCTGTGCCGAAACATAGTTGGAGCGGTTACCTTCAGGGACAGTCCGTGATTGACTCGCCCTTTCTGTTAACCACCAGGGCTACCGTGTTCAAAGGCAAACAATTTTTTAACCTGAGGTACCGCGGCCGAAGTGGATGCCTGGACTCCTCCATTTACATTACTACCTATGGAGGCATTTCCAGTGGCTTTGTTGTTGGTGGTACAACAAGATGCCCCAGGGATACGTATCCTGTTATTAATAATTCCAGTAAAATAGCTACCCACTTTAAGTGGATAGGGGCAAGCCAGGGTGTAAAGTTTATCCCGACAGATACTTCCAGAACTCCAAGATTGGTGTTTCCCAAAGCCGGGCTGTATCAGCTCGCCCTCATTGTATTTAAAGGGAACGATTGTTCGGATACCTTCAACTACCCCATTGAAATGGACTCCGTTAAAGCCAACTTCTTTACCAAAGATACAGTGGCTTACTGCGCTCCTAAAATGGTGGAACTAAACAATACCAGTTGGCGCGCTGTCAGAAGCTTCTGGACATTTGGGAACGATCCTTCCATCACCATTTCACTGAACAATAAAACCGCACAAAAGGTATTTAACCTGAATAACCCCAAAGGAATTGATGTAAAACTGGTGGCCCAGTCCAAATATGGCTGTAGGGATTCTATGACCAGGACAAGATACATCAAGGTGGTTGGTCCTGTGGCAGACCTACGCATGCAGAATACAAAAGGCTGCGAACCCTTAAAGGTGTATTTCAACAACAACAGTTCATTCTACAGCCGTTATTACCTTGATTACGGCGATGGTATTGTGCGCGATTCCTCAGGTTCCGGTTCCCATACCTACCTGGTCGGAAACAAGGCGCTGCCTTATCAGGCTTATTATCCGTCCATTGCGCTGTATGATTCCCTGGGCTGTTTCGTATATGCGAGATGCCCTGATTCGGTTGTGGTAATATCTGGTTCTGAAGCCTCTTTTACTGTTGATAAAACCCAGATTTGTCTGCCTGAGTTGTCCAGGTTTACCAGTAGATCCCAGTTCTGGAAAAACCTCTATTGGGATTTTGAAGCAGATGGTGTGGTGGATCAAACCAGTACCGACCCACAGTGGCAGTATGGTCCGGGTTTCTGGCGGCCCCGTTTGATTGCGGAAAACGAAAATGGATGTCGCGATACGTATCAACTACCCAAACCAATAAGGGTTTTTGCAGGGCCGGCAGTAAATATTAAAGCATCAGACGACACCGTTTGCTTTGCGTCGCCGATTTACTTTAGTGCCCAGGTTCAGGGAAGTTCCGGTATTCGAAGTTATCAGTGGGATTTCGGCGATGAAACCTCCCTAACAGATTTCAGTAATAAGTCCATAGGTCAATGGGCCTATCAAACGGCATATCAGAAATTGGTTAGCCTGAGCGTTACTGATAGCAATAATTGCGCCGCCTCTGCGGTGAAATCTGTGTATATCAGAGATACCATTCCTCCTGTTAATCCCGGAATGTCTTTCATCAGTGTGCTGCCTGATAACAGAAGTGTGGGCCTTTACTGGTATTCTTATCGCGACAGGGATTTTTATCGCTACCACCTGAACCAGGACAGCGCCGGATATTACCTGTTGTCTTCACTGAAGAACAAGCTGGATACATCCTATATCTTGGTGCGCGGAGATTCCTTGTCGGCGCAAAGTGTTTGTTATGCAGTTCAGGTTGAAGACAGTTGCAAGATTAAGGGGAGTTATGGTGTGTCGCATTGCACCATCAGGGCTTCAGTTGGGCGTCCAAACGGGAAACCTTATGCGCTGGAGCTGAAGTGGACACCCTACAAAGGATGGCTTGATCTTCAGTATTACGAAATATATCGCGCTAAAAATGGCGGTCCATTTTTACTGCACAGGCAAACTAAACCCTGGGAACTGAGCATGTTGGATACCCTGCTTTGTGATGAGCCGTTCTGTTATTATGTAGTAGGGGTAAGTAAAAGCGGTCTGCGCTCGCGCAGCAATTCCACCTGCGGCAAGCCATGGTATTATGTGCCTTTTTCAGTGGTGCCGATGCAGTTGGCCACAGTAGAGCAGTCCAATTATGTTGCGTTGGAGTGGGATCATGGACCGGAGTACTATTCTGGATTGACCTATTTGATTGCCAGGCAGCAGGGGAGTAACTGGACACCCATTGGCTCTACCAAACAGAATATTTTTTACGATTATGCTGCGCCTGTGAACCGCGAGTCGGTGCGTTACTCCTTAGGGTATAAGGATCACTGCGGTGCAGTTTCCGCCTGGGGCCCATTTGCTGCCACCATTTTTGCGGGTGGTTTCATGCAGAACGATGCGGCACAAATAACCTGGACGCCCTATGAACAGTGGCCGGAAGGAATCAGGGAATATCAGGTTCAGCGCAAGGATGTGAACGGCGAATTTCAATCACTGTTAAGTGTACCACCTACTGTGCTAAACTGGAAGGATAAACAGGCGCTGAGCGTGAACAACGATACGCTGCGCTACAGAGTTATTGCTATTCGCGCATCCGGAAGGGCGGATACCTCCATCAGCAACCATGTGAAACTGGTGCCCAATGCGCGTATGTATGTGCCTAATGCTTTTACACCAAATGGGGATGGTCGAAATGATTTATTTTATGCCATCTCTATGTACATCGTTAAAGAGCGATTAAATCCGGCGAAGCAATTTCAGATGCGTATCTATTCGCGATGGGGCGAGTTGTTATTTGAAGGAACCAAACCAGACGATGCCTGGGATGGTACTTATCAGGGTAAGGCCTGTCCTGACGGGCTCTATGTTTTTCAGATCAGAGGAATAGGTTATGACGGGAAACTATTTGTGTTCCAGGACAACCTTACCCTGATGCGCTGATTCATTTGCTATTTTTGCCGCCATATGTTTGAAAATCTGTCGTCCAGATTAGAAGGTGCTTTCAAGAAGCTCAAGGGTCAGGGAAGAATTACGGAAATTAATGTAGCCGAAACGGTGAAGGAAATTCGTCGCGCATTGGTTGATGCCGACGTTAATTATAAGGTAGCAAAAGAGTTTACCGACAGGATAAAAGAAAAAGCGATTGGGCAGAAGGTGCTGCAGGCCGTTTCCCCAGGACAGTTAATGGTGAAGGTGGTTCACGATGAACTCGTAGATTTATTTGGGGGTGAAAAGAGTGAGCTTCACTTTAGCGGCAATCCGGCCGTAATTCTGATTG
Source organism: Flavobacteriales bacterium (assembly GCA_947463095.1). Lineage (GTDB taxonomy): Bacteria > Bacteroidota > Bacteroidia > NS11-12g > UBA955 > REEB481. Next base: position 52,102 of record CANHRE010000002.1, read on the forward strand.
CAGGGCTGCAGGGTTCAGGTAAAACAACATTTTCAGCTAAACTGGCCAAGTACCTCAAAAGCAAAGGTAAAAACCCGATGTTGGCAGCTTGTGATGTATACCGTCCTGCAGCAATGGAACAGTTGAGGCTGCTGGGTGAACAGGCAGAAGTGCCTGTTTTCCTTCAGGAAGGGAGCAAAAATCCGATTGACATTGCTACCCAGGCGGCCAAATTCGCTAAGAATAACAACCACAGCGTACTCATCGTGGATACAGCCGGAAGGATGGCCGTTGATGAAACCATGATGCAGGAAGTGGAACAGCTTAAAAAAGCCCTCGGTCCTTCTGAAATCCTTTTTGTTGTGGATGCCATGACGGGACAGGATGCGGTGAATACAGCACGTATTTTCAATGAACGACTCGACTTCAGCGGTGTTGTGCTATCAAAGATGGACGGCGACACCCGCGGTGGTGCGGCCCTATCTATCAAAAGTGTAGTTCAGAAGCCCATCAAGTTCATCAGCCAGGGCGAAAAACTGGACGCACTTGATGCGTTCTATCCGGAGCGCATGGCAGGAAGGATTTTGGGCATGGGCGATATTGTGTCGTTGGTGGAAAAAGCCCAGAATGCCTTCGATCAGGAAGAAGCAGAACGGCTGCAGAAGAAAATCAGCAAGAACAATTTTGACTTTGATGATTTCCTGTCCCAGCTGCAGCAAATCAAGAAGATGGGCAATCTGAAAGACATCATGGCCATGCTGCCGGGTGTAGGGAGTAAAATAAAAGATCTGGACATTGATGATTCTGCATTCAAAGGAATAGAGGCACTGATACAAAGCATGACTCCGGAGGAACGCCGCAATCCTGATTTGCTTAGCAACAGCAGAAAACAAAGAATAGTGCGGGGCAGCGGACGTAACATCCAGGAACTCAATAAATTACTGACACAGTTTGCCCAGATGAAGCAGATGATGAAAACGATGAACAAAATGCGTGCTTCCGGCATGCCTTTCAAATTCGGCAGGTGATAAATTATTTTTATATCTACCTTTTTTACGGTTTTTTATTGCTCTGTTTTGGGTAATCAGGTATATTTGGCGTTTGAACATTTGAAAAAACACAGACTCATGAATAAACAACTACGCATCAAAACCACATGGTTACTGGCCTTGCTGCTCATGGCGGCATCAGGTCTGAGGGCTCAGGTGAATCTGGCGCTCACAGCCACGCCCAACCACTCAGGCGGAGGATTGAACTCCACCGGCTACGGTCCGTCTAATTACAATGACAAGGTCATCGCAGCCGGTGTATTTGGCTGGGTTGCGACTTCGGGTAATCCAAGCACCACCAGTTGGCATGAATATGCCTGGTCTTCGCCACAAACCATCCAGCGCATCAGAATTTACAACGATGCAACAACAACCAGAACCTTAACCGGCGGTACCGTGCAGGTTTGGAATGGTTCAGCATTTACCAACGTAACCACATTTTCTGTTGCCGCGCAGATGACTTTTGACATCACATTGCCCAGCCCTCAGACAACCACCATCATACGCATCACCAACCACGTAACCTCGGGTTCACAAACATCAAATCCCGCCATTAGGGAAATTGAAGTGTTCGGCCCAAACCGTACTTGGGATGCCGCCGTTACTGCCCTTTCCATGCCCGGCGTTTGCGGCGGTTCAAGGACCATCACAGCGACGGTAACTAACAGCGGACGTTCCGCATGGGACAGCGTTCGTGTAGGTTATACCGTGAATGGTGCTTTGCAGTCGAATACCTGGTTGAAGCAAAGAATTACAGCCGGTTCTTCGGCAAACGTGACGTTCACATACAACTTCACCACTTCCGGTAACTATACCATCAGGGCCTTTACCAGCCGTCCAAATAATATTACTGATTCAAGCGCTGCTAATGATACTTTATCTTTTGCTACTCGATTGTTTACACAGCCCTCGACAGCAAGAGTGATTGATCAGGTTCAGTGCGGCTCTGGATTCCCGCTGCATAAAGCGGTCAAACAATCCGGACGAACAATCTGGTTTGACAAATACTACAACATCTTTACCATGGCTGCGGGTGATTCCGTTTATGGCAAAACTAAGTTGTTCCCGAATGGAACTTCACCCAGAACCTACACTTTTGATGCGATTACCTTGAACGGTATTTCGGATACCTTCTCTACCAGTCTGTTAAACACTTGGTCATACACCGGCGGTACCAGTCCTCAGCAAAAGGGTTATTTCTTTGACCTGCGCACCAAAGCGGATATGTTGTTTACCGGTTTTGATGCAGTAATTTCTGATGCAACGCAAGCTCAGTATCAGGTTGAAGTTTATTACAGAAATGGAACCTCATCCGGCAATTATGCTAATTCGTCTGGTTGGGTAAGCTGTGGAAAGACTTCAATTACCAATACGTTCAATGCATTTGGGTCTAAACAGCCTACTGTGCGGATTGACATTAATGACATGTTTCTGCTCAGCGGTCAAACCTATGGCTTTTACATGGTTGTGCTGGACGCTGTTCAGTCACTGCGCACTCATTGCGAACAAACCACAATGACCACAGGAAATAATTATGTTGACCTTGTTCCTGGTGCCTTGTCGGCTGTGGGTTTGTTCTCTACTACATTCGCTACAGGTTTCCGCCCCGAGATTCGCTTGCATATCGAACCCGGTTGCGCATCTTCATCTGCCGCCACGCAGAAAATTACGGTGAATCCACGCCCAATCGGTGCGGAATCTGTGGCTTCAAAACCCTATAAATCCACCCGAATTGGTACTTCCGGTTTCCGCGGAGCTCCTGATGTAGTGGCACACAAAGACACCATCTCCTTTGAGTTGACTCCTCCTACCGGCTACACCAATGCAGGTCATGGTACAACCTGGAGAATAACCAGTGTTACTGCGCGCACGAACAATGGATATACTGTTCCTGTCGCGAATTATACCACCGCCAACCCCGGTTCTACAGCCAATGCCAAAATGTGGTTCCACCCCAGCAGCGGTATGGTAGATAGTCTAGTGAACGTGCGCATTACTTTCCAGGACCTTGGTCCTTATAATTGCGACAGCACCGTTGAGCGCTGGATTCGTGTAGCGCCTCGTTCCAAGCCTAATTTCACCTTCACTTCACCCACCTGTGATGGTCAGGATGTAGCTTTTGAAAACTTGTCTACCGTATCTTCAGGAGGCATGGATTTCAAATGGTACTTTGGCGATGGCGACAGCAGCGATGCTAAAAACCCGGTAAAACGCTTCAAAGGGTCTGGTACCTTTAAAGTACGTCTCGTCGTAACCACCATCCCATTCGGCTACGTAAACGATACGACCATCAATGTTGTGGTAACTGAAATTCCCAAGGTGAACTTCACCAAGAATAACTCTTGCGAAGGTTCAAACACTAATTTTAACAACACCACTACTTATGGTGGATCCGGCACTGTAACCTACAGTTGGGATTTTGGTGACGGTAAAGGTAAGAGCATAGTGAAAAGTCCTTCCTACCGCTATACTACACCCGGTGGTTATCCTGTAACCCTTACCGCCACAGTGAATGGTTGTGCTGCCAGCATCACCAAAAACACCTACCTCTTCCACAGGCCTAAGTCTTCATTCGACCTGCCATCAGGTAAGAACTGTGCCCGTGAAGATGCGACTTTCACCAACAAATCAACCATTGGTGCCGGTAACGTAGGCAGCTTGTGGGATTTCGGTGATGGTGAATTGGGAACCGTTGTTAATCCATCACACAAGTATGCTACAGATGGCAGCTTCAGTGTGCGTTTGATTGCCATCAGTGAATTCGGCTGTTCGGATACCATGACCAAAACGCTGGTTATCAAAGAGAAGCCTAAAGCTGCATTTGTAAATGGCCAGGTTTGTCTGAACAAGCCTGTAAGCTTCAGCAACACTTCACAACATTCAAGCACATTGAACCCTCAGTACCTGTGGCGCTTCAGCGATGGTCAGACCAGCGCAACAAAAGATGCATCACGTACCTGGACCACACCCGGCCCCAGAAAGATCACCCTGATTCTGACTCCATTCAACAATTGTGTGGATAGTGTTAGTGCAACGGTTGAGCCCGGAATTCTGCCGAATGTAAACTTTACCATTGAGAACAATTGTTCAGGTAAAGAAATCAATATTGCCAACTTGTCTGATGCACCTCAGGGTGAAATCAGGTACGCATGGGATTTCGGGAATGGTAATATTTCTACCGAACGCGTTCCTAAGCCAGTGTATAATATTGCCACATCACGCACCTTCAACGTAACTCTGAAAGCTCAGGTGCTCGGTGGATGTCTGGATTCTCTGGTGAAAACTGTAACCATTTTCGAATTGCCTAAGTGTGATTTCACCATTACCGATATCTACAAGAACGGTAATCGTGCATTCAGCTTCACCCCAGGTGTAACCAACTACAGCTACTACCGTTGGACTTTCGGTGATGGTGGCAACAGCAACTTGCCTGCTTCTGAATATCAGTACACTTACGACGGTCCCTTCACCGTAACCCTTACCGCCAGAAACTCAGCCGGCTGCGAGTGCCAGTCTACACGCATCCTGAATGTATTGAATCTGGGTGTTGATGATGTTGCTGCCGCAGGAATTCGCGTGTATCCGAACCCTGCCAGCGGTATGCTGAATATCGATCTTCCAGTGACCGGTTCCAAGATGAGCGTGAGCCTGCTGGATGCAACCGGACGTTTGGTAATGGCCGATCAACTGTATGCAGCCCAGAACAAACTTCATGTAGACAAATTGCCTGCAGGTTTGTATCAGGTGATTGTAACAGTTGACGGTGCATCAACCACTACCCGCGTAGTGGTAGGTCGCTGATTGATTCACAATAACAAATCAAAAGGGGCGCATGTATTTGCGCCCCTTTTTGCTTTTTGGGCATTTTATAACCCGGCAACCCTGGCAAGGCATTCAGTATCTTTACCAAGATTTTAATTGTAATGGAAGAAATACATCAATTGCGCCTGGACTATAAAAAAGGTGTTTTAGAGGCTGAACATTTACCGGATGACCCCATCAGGGCATTTGAATATTGGTTTGAAGAAGCAAGGCAAGTGTGTCAGGAGCCCAATGCCATGACATTGGCCACGGCTGATGCCCAAGGCAGACCCTCTGCCAGGATGGTTTTGTTGAAGGGTGTGGACCAAGGAGGATTTATCTTCTTCACTAATTATTTAAGCAGAAAAGGCCGGCAGATTGATGAAAATCCTCATGCTGCTCTGGTATTTTACTGGGAAGCGCTGGAACGGCAGGTGAGGGTGGAAGGCAGCCTGAGCCGACTGAAGCCTGAGCTGAATGAAGATTACTTTAAAAGCCGTCCCTATGGAAGCCAGCTTGGATCCTGGGCAAGCATGCAAAGTCAGGTGATAGCAGACAGGGCAGAAATGGAACAAAGGTTATCAGCATTGGCAGAGGCCTATCCAGAGGGCGCTGTTCCCCGTCCGCCGCATTGGGGAGGATTTCATCTATTTCCTGTTTCAGTTGAATTTTGGCAGGGGAGGAGCAACAGATTGCACGACCGCCTGTTGTTTGAGCGGGAAGACCACCACTGGAAACGTTCCAGATTGGCCCCTTAATGTTTCTGCAGCTGAACTTAGTTTCTGTTTTTAATCAAAGGTTGTACGTTTGTACCCGTAAAGCATTATGAGCAATCAAATCTTAAAAGGAAAAAAAGGAATTATTTTCGGCGCACTTGACGAAAAATCTATTGCCTGGAAAACTGCATTGGCCTGTCATGCAGAAGGTGCTGTATTTACATTAACCAATGCACCTATTGCCCTGCGCATGGGTGCTATCAATGAATTGTCGGCAGTTTGCAACAATGCAAAGGTTATTCCCGCTGACGTTACCAGTGAAGAAGATCTGAATAACCTCATCCAGGAAAGCATGAACGTGCTGGGTGGTAAAATCGATTTTGTACTCCACAGTGTGGGTATGAGCCTTAATGTGCGAAAGAAGAATCCTTACACCGACCTGAACTATGATTTCATGCATAAAAGCTTTGACATCAGCGCTATTTCTTTTCATCGCCTGATGCAATTGCTCATGAAACATGATGCCATGAATGAATGGGGCAGTATAGTGGGTCTTAGTTATATCGCTGCACAGCGCGTGTTTCCTGATTACAACGAAATGGCAGAAGCTAAATCGCTCCTTGAGTCATTTGCAAGAAGCTTCGGCTATCACTTTGGCAAGGCCAAAAAAGTCAGGGTGAATACCATTTCACAATCACCAACCAAAACAACGGCCGGCAGCGGTGTTGGTGGCTTTGATGCGTTTTACAATTACGCGGATAAAATGAGCCCATTAGGCAATGCCTCTTCAGAAGCCTGCGCCGAGTATTGTGTGTCCTTGTTCAGCGATTATACCAGAATGGTTACCATGCAGAACCTCTTCCACGACGGAGGATTCTCCTTTACCGGAATTTCCTCAGATGCCATGGAGCTTTTTGAGAAGGGGTGAGGGGAAGGAGTTTGGAACTATGTCATGGTGCGCTTGTCGAACCATGGAGTTTAGGAGTTGATAACTATGTCATGGTTCACTTGTCGAACCATGGAGTTTAGGAGTTGATAACGAATTTCTTGCTCCCGAATTCTGAAAACCCATGGTTCGACCCCTATAAGTAGGGGCAGTGGTTCGAAGACCTCACCATGACAGCATGCTTGGTTCCCGAGTTGCGAAGCAACTGTTTGCCCCAACTGGATTGCGCAACAAGACACCGTGGGGGTGGTGGAGTTCATCGAAGGGAGGGACACCATCACAGTGCGCGCAAATCATTCAAACTTCCGCACAAACCGATCTACCATAGAAGGAGCAGCTGTGCGCAGGGTATAATTATCGTTACTCACCTTTGGTCCTTCGTTGATGATGCTTTGATTCAGGGCTTCATCGCTAGTCCAGACATAGGTAACGTTCCTCTGGGTGTTCACATATAACCAGGTTCCGGAGGCAATCTCCATATACAGGAACAGGTTCTCACCACTGCGACGGTGTTCGACCAGCATCTTGGAAGCGAAATTCCTGTTTACGGGTTTACCGTCGAAGTTGGCCAGGGATAATTCTTCGGTACAAGCCATTCCGCGCTGTTTGCTGTTCCAGCGGAAATCCGCTTTGGTAAAGCAGAACTTCCAGGCGCCTTCATCACGGCCTTCCAAAATGCCTGTGCGTTCCATGTTTTTCATCACCGAACGTGCGGTTTTATCATCGGTAATCAGTTCGCCAACCGCTTTTTTTACAAACAGGTCATTATTGCTAAACGTGCCTTTTCCGGCATCTTCGGCAGTAAGGAGGGCGTAAAGTCGTTCGTTAAAACTCTTGGGAAGCGGGAAATCCAGGAACATGGCCAGCTCAAAGTTGAAACTGCTGTCGCCTTCAGGAAGGTCTGCGGTACCTGCGCTGATGCACTTGATCACAGAGTTGTCAAATCCGAAATCCATCCGGCCTTCGGCATGAATGGCATGGGTTTTTTCATTGAACTGGATGAAATTACCCTTCAAACCGCCCTGTAACAGTTTTTCTTTGTTACCTGCGAAGAAGCTGGATTTCAGATCATCATAATATAGAATGCCGGTGTCACCGGTGATTTCCGGGTCGCTGTAGCGCTTTTTCCAACTGTAAAATAACGGATACACATGGCTGGAATCGTTTGCAATGTATAAGCCCACATACTGACGTTTATTGTCTTTATCTCTGGGATCATCGGCTTTCAGTATCACCTTTTTAGGGTCAACATAGTCGCTGTATCGTATCCAGGCAGAAGGGATGACATTTTTAAAGGTGTGGAGGGGTTTGAAATAGCCGGTAAAAAGCGGATACTTTTCATTGCTGAGCACTTTAATCAGGCCTTTATAGGCAATCTTGGTATCCAGGGTAAAGTTCTTCGATTCTTCTACCTTGCCCCAGGCTTCCACCTGCTTGTCGCGATTTACCAGAATGCTGTCCAGGAACAACTCCTGTTTGTAATTCACTTTGTTGATGTACACGTAGTAGCCTTTGGCGCGCATCTTATTGCGGCCGTAAATTTTCGCGTCGCTTCGGTAAATTTCATGGTATTTATCCTTGCGGTTTGCGGTAATACGGGCACTGTCCACCGGATCCATATCTGCGTCCTTGCGCACGATAACCTTACCATTTTTGAGCACCAGCCTGGAATCTGCAATGTCTATATGTGGAATGCCTTCTATACGCAGCGCCTCACTGCGCAGGTCATAAATACCCTTTTTCGCTTCAAATCGAAGGCTGTCCTGGTTCGGATGGGTGCTTACGAACATGGGCGTGATTCCGGCCATAGAAGGTCCGGTTTTAACTTCAATGGCTTTGTTACGGATGTCCCAGCGGTAATCGCTCATGTTCGTGGCATAACGGTTCCAGGGGAACAGCGTAGGACTTCCCGGGATGTTGTTGGTAAACACACCTTCTCCTTTGTCGAAGTCGAGGGTTCCGCGTACATGGTCTGTTCTGAAGGCAATCCGTGTGCTGTCAACAGCAAAAATCTGTAGCGCCGATTCCTGTGCGGAAGCTTTGTTGGATCCGAAGGTCATGTCTTTGCTGGAGTAATTGGCCTCTGACCATTTTAGGATGCCATTGCCCTTCAGCTGCGCCGGAGATTGGGTGATGCTTCCATAAAAGCTATAACCCATTTTAAACATCCTGATGGGGGCCTCACCGTTGGTGATGGTGAATTTATCCTCGCCGGGCTTCCACTCGGCAGCGGCATTAGCTGCATATACTTCAGGATACTTAGCATTTTGTGGAAGTTCGTAGCTCTCCACCTGCGCTTTCATCTTGTCGGGAAGGAGCAGAAAGCTGTTCGATTTTGTTTTGCTGCCGCTGTATTCTATGGTACCGCTTCCATAAAGCCCTTGTTCACTGAGGGAAATAGCCATATCTCCTTTGCCTTTACCTCGGTACATCGGAAATCCACCGGGTGGGGTATGTGAAATAAAGCCAAGCGAATAATCCTTTTGGATGCGTGCCTTTTCGCGGAAATCAGGAAAAATTCCATCCGAACGGAAGGTGCCGTCAAAAGCCAGGCCGGAAATGGTGAAGTTATCCAGACTGTCAATGGTGAAGGGATCTACCTCAAAATAGAATTTTTCTGGTTTATAGGCCCCTCCGTGTATGTAGGATTTTTCATAGGTGATGACGCTGCCTTTGTCACTTCTGAAAATAGGATACTCCGCAAAGTTCTGCAATCCGGATTTATTGTTGGGCTTGTCGATGTACAAGGTTCCGTAGATGTTGCGCAAAACCGATTTAATGGGCACAATGGCTTTACCGCTGCTGTCGGGGAAGTACAGCCGCATGCTGTCAATATTGGTATATAGAATTTGAAATTTGTCGTAATCAAATTCAAAGTTCTTTCCGAAGAAATCAAAACGACCCGCGCGGATCATGCCGCTGAATTTGAGCCTGCGATTTTCCAGTACGGTAATGATTTGCTCGGTGGGTAAAGCCACTACGTTTTGAGAATCGCTGAAGTAAAAGCGTTGAACGCCTTCCAGCTTCAATTCATTGGTAAGTAGGTTTAATGTTCCATTCGGCCTTGCTTCAATCAGTGAGGAAAAGCGAATCACATCATAATCGCGCAGCTTGTAATGGCTTTGGACATAGTTGAACAACTTGGCCCGTATGGTGATCGAATCTTCAAAAGGGTTGTACACTATGTAACCACCATCAGCCAGATCAATCAACTGGGCCTCGATATGTTCTTTTGTGTTTTTCAGGTAGGTGGCGTAGTCCTTTACAGCAAACTTGGAGCGCTTCTCTTTGGAAAGATTGGTACGGTAGTACTCGGTCATCTTTTCCAGAGGGTTGTAGCGCAGTGCTCCCTGTAGCTTTTCGTATCTGAATTCTTTAAAAAAACCAGCGGATTCAATTTTGGCGTCCTGATTCTTGTTCACCATGTCGAAGTCCATAAATGGTTCTTCGATGTTCCAGCGCAGCTGTTGTACATCAATATCCAGCTTGTGGTAATCATCGCTGAAGGGCGCCCGCATCAAACCGGTTACACCCCTCGTTACCAGCAGTTTACCCTCTTTGAAGTTGAAGTTGAATTGAACTTTTTGATGGTAAATATTCCCTTTGGCACTGTCCGTAATCAACAGGAAGGAACTCTCCAGGCTGGAAGCCGTTCCATTAGCCACCTTGAACGATGATGAACGGGCTATAATCTTCTTTTTGCCTTTGAAATAAATGGTGATGACGGATTCTTTCCCCTGGGGATTCACGGTGGTGATTTCTGCACCGTTAATGGTGAGCCCACCGGTATAGGTAGCCCTGGGCCCCAGCAGGTTTTTTATTTCCAGATCACTTCGGAAGGTACTGAATTTAGGAAAGGAGCTGGTATTAATCTCGTCAGGATTGCTGGCATAGGAAGCTCGGTCTTCAAAACGACCCAACACCTGCCTACTGAAAAACTTGGGGTATGAAAGCCAGGCAGAATCGGCTATATAGCCACTGGTTTGTACATCAGTTTCGTAATGAAACAGTTGAACCTTCATGTTTTCACCCGGCATGGTCCGCTCCCAGCCGGTCATTCCACCATTGCCTTTCCAAAGGTTTTTTCCGGGCACATAGGTACCTTCGGTATTCATGATGATCATGCTGTCAAAAAGGGTCCGGCAAATTAGGTCGGTCTTCTTGAATCGCACTTCAATCTGACCGGTAAACAGGATGTCGAAGTCCATGGACTTGGCATACCAGCGTTTTGCCGGATCGCGGAAAATGGTATTGTCACGGAACAGATTATTGGCCAGCTGCAGAAAACTTAGGTATTCGGAGGGGTTTCGCCCCAGCAGGTTGTCCGCAATCTGTTGCCATTGTTGTAAGTTTTTTGCCGGCAGTTTCCTATATGCAAAGGCATTGAGAGAAGTTAAAACAAGGTTGAAGTAGGGTTTGATGTTCAGACCTCGTTGGATCATGCTGTTGCACAGCTTCGATATATTCTTTTGCTGCACTGCATCAAAGCGCGCACCCCGCCAGTTGTTCAGGAACAATTCCAATTCGGCATCCAGCGGTTTGTCTTCCGCGCTTCTGATGAATTGTTCAAACTCCTTAATGAAAATGGCCGGGTCGGGGCTGAAACTTTTTATTTGGCCGCGCAATCCTAATGCGGAAAGGCAGAACATGAAGGCGAGCAGGAGCGGTCTGAACATGGTTTAAACTATGGAATAAAGGGTTTTTTACGCTGGGTAAAGTCCCTAAACGCGGATTGTATGTTGAGCAGTATCAGATCAGCGCAGGGCTTTACAGATTTCGATGAAATCCCTGGCTTTAAGGGCAGCGCCGCCTATCAGACCGCCATCCACATCGTTCATGGCAAACAGTTGCGCAGCGTTATCTGGTTTAACCGAACCTCCGTAAAGAATGCTCAGAGAATCGGCAATTTCGTCGTTGTAGTAGCTGGCAACCAGCTTGCGTATCAGGTGGTGAATTTCCTGAGCATCTTCCGGAGAAGCCGTTAATCCTGTTCCAATAGCCCAAACTGGTTCATATGCAATCACCACAGAGCCAAACTCTTTGCGATCCAGTTGAAACAAACCTTCAGTAATCTGCTTCTCAATAACCTTGAAGTAGGTTTTATCTTCCCTTTCTTTTTGACTTTCGCCCACGCAGAAAATGGGTTTCAAGCCCTGTCGGATGACTGATTTGGTTTTCAGCGCCAGCTGCTCATTCGTTTCACCAAAAAACAATCTCCGTTCCGAATGGCCCACCAATACATAGGCCGCACCAGTGCTCTTGATCATGCCGGCAGAGATTTCTCCCGTGAAGGCCCCTTGGTCTTCCCAATGGCAATTTTGAGCTCCGGAGGCTATGGCAGACCCTTCCAGCAAACGTGCCATTCCCGCCAGACTAATAAAGGGAGGAATCAGAATAACTTGTGTATCACCCCGGAGTTCATCCCGCACCAAACCTCGTATTTCGGTGGTTAATGCCATAGACTCCTCAAGGTTCTTATGCATCTTCCAGTTCCCGGCGACAATGTTCTTTCTGCTCATGCCGCGAAATTAACATCAAGAAGCCCTGTATTATCCACCATTTTTCCCTGTGTCAAACAGGGTACTGCACCTAAACCTTGGCCTTCTGCCTGATTATTTTACCTTTGCACCTCATGTCTGAAGCTTCTCTACTCAAAAACACCGCACTCACCGCTTTGCACCAGGAATTGGGTGCCAAGATGGTGCCATTTGCGGGTTATAACATGCCCGTTTTATACGACAACCTGATTCAGGAGCATCTTGCGGTGCGCCAGTCTGTGGGCGTGTTCGATGTGAGCCATATGGGGGAGTTTATCATACGGGGGCCTCAGGCCGGCGCACTCATAAACGCGCTCACAACCAACGACGTAGGCCAGCTTCTTCCCGGCAAGGTTCAATACAGCTGCATGACCAACGACCAGGGTGGTATTGTAGATGACTTGTTGGTTTACAAGTTCACGGAGAACGAATATATGCTGGTGGTTAATGCTTCCAATATCGAGAAAGACTGGAATTGGATCAGCCGGCATAATCAGCATGGTTGCGACCTGTATAATGTGAGTGATGAGTGGTCATTGCTTGCCGTTCAGGGGCCAAAGGCTGCGGAAACGGTTCAGAAGCTCACCGCTGTTGATCTTTCAGCCATCCCTTATTATCATTTTGCCTTTGGAAGCTGTGCTGGCATTTCGGGTGTAGTGATTTCAAATACCGGTTATACCGGAGCAGGTGGGTTTGAGTTGTATGTGAAAAACGAGGATGCCCGCAAATTGTGGGATGCCTTATTTGATGCAGGCAGTGAATTCGGCATCAAACCAGCCGGCTTGGGTGCACGCGATACCCTCCGCCTGGAAAAAGGATTCTGCCTTTATGGAAATGACATCAACGATACCACATCTCCTATTGAGGCAGGCCTGGGCTGGATTACCAAATTCAACAAGGAGTTCACCCATTCGGCATACCATAAACAATTGAAAGAACAGGGCCCTGCAAAGAAACTGGTTGGTTTTGAAGTGGTGGATAAAGGTATTGCTCGGCAGCATTATATCATTAAGGATGCTCATGGCAACGACATCGGGGAGGTTACCAGCGGTACCATGTCACCGTCTCTCAATAAGGCCATTGGCATGGGTTATGTGGGCACAGCCTTCAGCGCACCGGGAAGTGAAATCTATGTGGATGTGCGGGGGAAATTGCTCCTTGCCAAGGTAGTGAAATTCCCTTTTCTATAAGCCGCAGGCTTAGCGATTAGAACAGCATACTGCACTCCAGGGAGCAATTGCGTATGGTGCCATTGTTTCCTGTGGCCGGGGTTACATCCGGGATGTTAAAGTTGTTGTTGGTGTTGATGAGTCCCATCCTAAGGCTTACCATAAATGAGGAGCGTTCACCACCGTATTCCCAGGCGGCCATAGCGCATAAATCGAAAGGTTTCAGCGGTAGATTTTCCCAGCGTTTCCACCAAATCTGATAATTTTTGGGAAGGCGTTCCGGGCCCACATAGATGGCTGAGCGCATCAGGTAACTCCCCTGGAAACCTAGCAGGATGTTATTGCCCAGGTCTTTATTTGATTTTCGTTCCAGGTTAAACTTCCATAGAACCGGAACATCAAGAAAGAGTTCAGATATTTTAGTGTAGTCGGAACTTTGCTGGAAGTTGGAAAAATTCGCACCGGCAAATCGCGCCGAAATTTCGGTATATACCCAATGGGGTTTGGAACGTGAAAGTTTCTTTTGCAGGAACAATCCACCTGCATAGCCGAACAGTGGCCGCGGGTTGCTTAATTCTGTGCCCAGCATGCTGTATAAGCCTGCGCCCAGCCGGAGTCCGAAATTCTGACGTCGGAAATCCTCTAACTGTTCCTGATCGGCGAGGCCGCCCTCATCGCGGCCCTGAGCCTGAAGGTTGGCGCCTGAACAGCATAACAAGCTAAGCAGGACAAAGGGGAGGTAAGGTTTCATGGTCAAAGTTTTTTTCCTTTCAGGGCAGCGCCTACAGCTTCATCCATCAGTCGTTCAGCGAAGGGGCGCGTATAATCATTCAAACGTTCCATGGACGCCAGTATTGCATCTTTGTCTTCTTCGGAACACAGCGTTTCCAATTCTCCGCATAATTCAAGCGTTTTATGATGTTCTTCAGGGGTAAGCAGTTGATGGTTCTTTTCCAGAAATCGCTTCGCTGTGTAGCACAACTGCCGGGCTTCTGTTTGCGCTTCTATCATCAAGCGCGTTTCTATATCGCTTTTGGCGTTGTTCAGGCTGTCCAGCAGCATATCTTCAACTGCCTTATCATTGAGGTCTTTTTGGTAATGCACGGAGATTTCCTGAGCAATGCCGCTGCGCAGTTCCCGGGCACCCACCTTTAAAATCCCGTCGGCATCAACCAGAAAACGCACCTCTATTTTTGGAAGGCCTGCGGGCATTGCAGGAATTCCTTTTAACTGGAACGAAGCAAGTTTGCGGTTTTGTGCACACAATTCACGCTCGCCCTGAAAGACGGATATCTCCATATTCACCTGGCCATCAACGGAAGTGGTATATTGCCTGGAGGCACTGGATGGGATGCGGCTGTTTCTTGGAATGAGTGTGTCCATGAGCCCGCCCAGGGTTTCAATACCAAGGCTCAGGGGTGTTACATCCAGCAACAGAATATCGCGCCGGTTGCCCGCCAGGATGTCGGCTTCCACGGCGGCACCCAGAGCCACCACTTCGTCGGGGTTCAGGCTGTCGTTCACATGCACTCCGGAAAAGAATTGGCGTACCTTGTCTTTTACCAGGTTCAGGCGTGTTGAGCCACCTACCAGTACAACTTCATGGATTTGCTCCGTTTTTATACCGGCATCATGCAGCGCCTGTGACGCGATATTGATGGTTTTATCAAGAATGGGCGTGCACAGCTGTTCCAAATCGGTGTTGCTTAGGCTCAGTTTCAGTGATACACCATCAAGCTGATCTTCACGCAGGTAGTGTTTAGCGGTGCCGTCAGACAGCATGATTTTGGCTTCTTCTGCAAACAGCCGCAATTGTTGCATATGTGCCTTTTTCTTCATGTGCTGAGCTGCTTCCGGCATTAGTTGCAGCCAGAAATCTACGATGGCACGGTCTATATCGTCACCACCAAGCCAGGTGTCCCCTCTGGTAGCCAACACTTCGAAAACGCCGCCTTCAAGGCGTAAAATAGAAACGTCGAAGGTGCCGCCGCCAAAATCATATACGGCAATCATTCTGTTTTGCGCTGGCGACTGACCCAGCCCGTAGGCCAGACTTGCGGCAGTGGGTTCATTTAGAATCCGCATCACATCCAGACCAGCCAGTTTTCCGGCCTCCCTGGTAGCCTGTCGCTGAAGGTCATCAAAATAGGCTGGTACGGTGATAACTGCTTTGCGAATGGAAGTACCCAATGCTTTTTCTGCCCTCAGCTTTATTTCCGAAAGGATGGCAGCACTAAGCTCTACAGGGCTGTAATAAGTACCCTGTGATTCGATGCGCACATGTTCACCCTGTTCGTCTTCAACAATTCTGTATCCGAAATAGGCGTTGCGGTCTCGCAGATCCTTATACGAGCGACCCAACAGACGTTTTACACTGTAAATGGTGCGTTCCGGTTCGTGAACCAGAAATTCTTTGGCGGCATTCCCCACCAGCATCTGTTCCGTTCCCAGGTAAACCACGGAAGGCACAATCACCCCTGAGGCTCCGTCAAGACAAACCGGGTTTCTGTTATCGCCCTTGCACACGGCCACCAGGCTGTTGGTTGTTCCCAGGTCAATCCCAATGATCAGGTCATTGGGTACCAGTTCCGCTTTTTTCAGGTCAATGCTGATTTTTGTCATGATGCCCGTGCAAAATTACCCCATGTACCTACACATCAGGGCGCAAATTGTTTGTGTTTTTCGTTGAATAAATCTTTATCGAAATTCATCTGATGCGAGTCAGAAACTTCCTTTATAGGATGCTTGGTAATCCAGATGGGTATAATTTCGCCTCGCTTTTCTCACCATGTTTCGCGTAAAAACAACATTCCTTGCAGTGTGCTGCATGTTTATGTCTGCCACTGCTGCTACAGCTCAATGGGTCAATGATTCTATCCAGATGGGTACGGGTTACCGCAATGAAGTTTTCTATTCGCTGGGGGGCGGCACCCGAGGCACCACTCCGGTTGTTGACTGGGAACTTGCCCATACCCAGGTGAAGATGGACAACTGCATCCGCGCCAACCACGTAGCCGGTGTTCGGGTAATTCTATATCCCAAAGGCGCCATCGCCGACTGGAATAAATTTGATACGGCCGGCTGGCAGTCATGGCGCATGGTATTCAACAACATCAACAAACGCGAATTGGGCGCATTTAACCAACAGAAAGGTCCGGGCATGTGGGATTTTAACTGGGGGATTTATAATTCTTCAACACATGAGGTAGTGGGTGATTCTATGTACCTCCTGATTTTAAATGCAAGCAGCCCAACGCAAATTTTTCGCAAATTTTATCCTGTGAAACAGGATGTGTCCGGAAACCTGCAACTCCGCATTTCGGCCCTTGATGGCACAGGCGATACTACCATGAACGTGCTCAGTGCTACAGCCGGAACCCGTGCCTATAAATATGTCCATCTTCAGAAGAAAACACAACCGCTGAGAGAACCGGCGGAATCATGGGATGTAGTGTTCACCCAGTATTTCGCACCCACCTTTGACCCTATGAGTGGTAAAACCATTCCTTATCCGGTGATGGGGGTTGAAGCCAACCAAGGTGTTCTGGTTGCTGCCATCCGTGGCGTGGAACGTAGTGCAATAGATCCGGGTAACTGGAAGAGCCAGGCAGCAGATGACCTGACGGGCATTGGTTCCAATTGGAAATCATTTAACAGGAGTACGAATAAATTCACCTGTAAAGACAGCCTTTCTTATCTGGTGAAATCAGTTGATGGCCAGTACTGGCTGTTGTATTTCTCCCGCTTTGATGGCAATGCCACCGGCAAAATTATATTTCACAAGCAACAAACCAATCTTGCTTCCGTACAGGGTTTTGGCAATACCCTCAAGTTGAGCCTCTATCCTAATCCTGCAATTCCCGGACGCGCTGTAGTGCTAGCCACCGATGCCTCCGGGCATCGCGAAGTGAAGCTACAAATCACCGATGCTGCAGGAAGAACTGTGTACACTGCGAACCGCACCCTCAAGGGTCTAGAGCAACAGGAACTGCCTACTGTGGGCCTGGGTTCTGGTAGTTATTTCCTCAGTCTTACTGCAGAAGGAAAGAAAGCGGTCATTCCATTCCTGATTCCTTAAAATCCATTAACAGGGTTGCTAAGGGCCATCCTCATCACGTGCTTAGTCAGCGTTGCTGCAGTTCTTCCTGCGCAGCAGCCTGTACAGGTGTGCGATCTGGCCACTGGTCAACCCCTGGAAGGGGCGCAGGTTCATATCAGCGCTTCGGCGGAAAACAGCCGGCAGGCCTACCGCTCCAATGCCGGGGGTATGGTGACCATAAACATCGAAAACCGGCAAATACTTCAGGTATATATGCCCGGGTATGCTGATTGGGAGGGGATGGTAACCGGTTCATCCGATACCTTCAGGGTGCGCTTGCAGCCGCTTGACAGCAGGTTGGATCCGGTTGTCGTTACAGCACTCACAGCGCCTGCTGCGGGGTCGCGTTCGGCCAATAACATCAGGGTGATCGGCAGGCCGCAGATGGAACAACTTGCTGCGCAGAACCTCTCGGAATTACTGGCTAACGAGGTAAATTTCAACCTCGGACAGGACGCCGTGATGGGCACAAGCGCCATCATGCAGGGTATTTCCGGACAGAACATAAAGGTAATGGTGAATGGAGTGCCTGTGCTTGGTCGTTTGAATGGAAACATTGACGTTTCGCAAATCAACCTGAGCAATGTTGAGCGGGTTGAGATTATCGAAGGACCTATGTCGGCGGTTTACGGAACCGATGCGCTGGGCGGGGTCATCAACATCATCACCAGGAATGCCGGCAAACGCGGTACCAATGCGGATGCTCATATTTATGCCGACGGACTTCGCAACTTCAACACGGATCTTACGGTGCAGCATCGGGTAAACAGGAAGCTGGCGTTGAGTTTGAATGGTGGTCGTTACTTCTTCGGAGGTATTGATTTTAATCCACAGGATCGGCCATTTGACTGGAAACCAAAGCTGCGCCAATTTGCCGAAGGAAACCTGTTCTTAAAAACCGGAGCATGGTCGCACCGATTCCAGACACAGATATTCCGGGAGCGTTTGAACGATCGTCAAGCTGCCGAATACAGCAATACCGGAATCACCGGGTATAACCATATTTACCATACGAACCGCGACGGCATACAATGGCAGGCAAATATTCCCCTGAAACGGCAGGTAAAATTGGAATTCCTGCAATCATGGCAATTATTCGGAAGGGATAAAGAAGTTATTCGGCGTAACCTGGTAGATGGCACCGAGCGCGACCTGACGGCATTTCTGGGAGATCAGAGTTTGTTCAGTCATTGGATGTTCCGCGGCTTCGCCGCACAATCCAGACCTTGGGCGAAAATTCAATGGATGGCAGGGTATGAGGCCAACTTTGAGCAAGGAACCGGGGATAATATTCCTAAGAATTCCCCCGGCATCAGCGATGTTGCACTGTTTGGTGTAGCCGATTACAAGCCTGTAAAGCGCCTTTTGCTGCGGCCCGGGCTGCGATTGATCTATAACAACCGATTCGGAAGCCCTCTGGGAAATGAAGGTATTCTATCAAAAGTAAAGCTGGCACCGGTGATTCCTTCGCTTCAATGGAAGTGGGACTTGTCCTCCCACATGTTATTCCGCGGGGCTGTAGCGGCAGGGTATAGGGCGCCGGGTCTGAAAGAACTTAACCTGTTGTTTGTGGACAACCAGCATAATGTGCGTGGTAATGAGCAACTGAAGGCTGAGCAGTCCATCAATTATAATATCGGGCTGGATTACCGAAGGCCATTGCTGAGGAAACAAGCCTTCCGATTCGACTATGCTATTTTCCAGAATCAGATTCGCAACCGAATCACGCTCGCACTGGTAGATCCCTTAACAAATCTGTACACCTATATCAACGTGGGCAGCTTCCAAACACAGGGCATGAGCATGAATGCCGGCTTCATGCATCCCCGTTACAGCATGAATGCCGGCTGGTCCACTATTGGTATTCGCGATGATTTGGACGGCAGCGGTTTAAAAGGGGACCGCTACTTCTACTTTACACAATTTCGATTGAATCTGGGCTGGACCCCGGCCCGTTCCGGCTGGAGCGTGAATCTGTTTCAGAAATACAGCGGGAAAACCCGTGGTTACAATGCGGATCGCACAACCTATACCATTCAGGATTTCTGGATCAGCGATGTGGTTCTTTCCAAACAATTGTTGCAGCAACAGTTACGTATCAGTTTCGGTTGTCGAAATGCGCTGGGTATAACTTCAATCCAGTCTAACCGGATTTCCGGTGGCATTCATGCGGTGAATAACGGCGAGCAATTGGTTTCGCCCGGCAGACAGTTTTTTATTCGATTAACATGGCAAGTTCAGGGAAAATAGCCACGCGGTTTCCGAACTTTGCCGTTGTGAATCAATGGCTCATTCCGGTAACTATGTTGATCATGCTGGCATCATGTGAGCCCGAAGAAGCGTTGTACCCCGCACCAAAACAAATCCAGGGAATTCAGACCAAGGTGCTGGACATGGGGGAGGACCGCAACAGGGATGTGTGGGTACAGTTTTCTACCAACAACGCCATATCCACAGACGGTTCTGTGTGGGATCTGGGTTTCTCCTGTCTTCCAGGTCGCTGGGATATAGTAATCAACAACGGCAATGATGCCTATGTGTTTCGTGGCGATACCGGCAGTTTATCGCGTATGTTTACAATTCCCGTTGGCGGATGGAAGTATGATCATCCGGGAGGCAATCCCGATTCCAGCGGCGTAGGTTCTTGGTCGCCCGACGGAAGCAGTAGTTTTGGCTATTGTTATGTTTTGGACCGAGGCATGAATCAACCTGCCGATGAGCGCTATGTCAAATTCAAGCTGGGCCGAGTGGAAAACGGAGGTTATATGCTGTCCTACGGAAATCTCGACGACAGCGCACCCCGTCAGGTGAAGATTTCGAGGCTGAGCGGCAAAAACTACGCGTACTTTAGTTTTCTGCGCGGCGATACCGTACACGCTGAACCGCTAAAACAGGATGGCTGGGATGTGGTTTTTCGGAAGTATAAAACCAATATCATTGAAACAGGAACCGGAATTCCATACGACTATGTGGCCGTCGGATGCTTGTTGAATCCATTGAACACCCAATGCGTTGAAGTTCCGGACAATACCCCTTTTGAATCGGTAAACAAGACTTTCGCCGCTTCGTTAATCATGTCAGGCAGGCTGGACGGCATTGGATATGACTGGAAATTATTCGACCGTTTATCTGGAAAATATACGGTGAACTACAAACGCATCTTTGTTATACGAACCAACAGGGATGAGTTGTTTAAACTCAGGTTTACAGACTATTACAACGATTTGGGCCAACGGGGCTATCCCAAATTTGAATTCGAGCGACTTTAAGTGCAATTTCGCGGTTTGTATGAGAAGCCGTTATTCGTTGATGATTGCCCTTATGTTGCTCATGCCCTCGTGTTTCATGGTGAAGTCGGGCAAAAGCGCAAAGCAACCGATATTGCCTGAAGCGGCATTGCCGGCAATTGCCGAATATGCCAAAAGGACACCCGCACCCGGAGAGCAACATTTCAAGTCGCTGTATCAGTTGTCCTTTGGCGGTGATAATGCAGAAGCCTACTGGAGCCCTGATGGCAAACGGCTGACCTTTCAACGTTCTGATGCCTCTCATAACATCCCCTGTGACAGGATTTTTTCTGCCCCATGGGAGTTGCTTACCGATTCAAACTACCAGCCGGAGCTCATCAGCAACGGGCTGGGTCGTACCACCTGCTCCTACTTTATGCCCGACGGCAAACACATCCTGTATGCCAGTACCCATGAAGGCGGACACAGCTGTCCTCCGGTTCCCGGAAGCACGGGCGCCTATGTGTGGCCTGTGTATTCCAGCTACGACATCTACATAGCCGATTTGAAAGGCAACATCACCCGCCAGCTTACCAAAGAGCCAGGATATGATGCAGAGGCTACTGTGTCACCAGATGGTACACATATTGTGTTTACCAGCGACCGCAGTGGCGATCTGGAACTATGGATTATGGACACTGCCGGACAAAATCTGAAGCAGCTTACCAGTGGCCTGGGATATGATGGAGGTGCATTCTTTTCTCCCGATGGAAAGAAGCTCGTCTTTCGTTCCAGCAGACCTAAAACCGAAGAAGAAATTGCCCGCTACAAGGAATTGTTGTCTAAAGGTCAGGTGGAACCCACCCGCATGGAACTGTATACCGTAAATACTGACGGCAGTGAACTGCAGCAGATTACCAATTTGGGCAAGGCCAACTGGGCGCCATTTTTTCATCCCTCCGGCAAGAAAATTATCTTCAGCAGCAACCACAAGAGTGTGCGAGGCTATGACTTCCAGTTATACATGATTCATGCCGACGGCAGCGGCCTGGAACAAATCACGTTTGAAAGCATTTTCAATGCCTTCCCCATGTTCTCACCCGATGGAAAATACCTGGTGTTCAGCAGCAACCGGAATAATGGAGGCACACGTGCCACCAACATCTTCGTTGCCGAATGGCAGGATTGAGGCATGCGAAAAACAAAGGGCGGTATTGCACCATCAATAAACTAATTTTGCGGCTCAGTCACTATGGATTTATCCGACAGTAGGGCAAATGATGAGGGTATACTTCAGAAAACAGAACAAGGTGCTGAAGGTGCCGCGTCTTTCCGAATTGGAAAAACTGGACGACATCATTTGGATTGATTTACAAAATCCTACGCCCGATGAATTACGGGATGTAGAAGAGCATTTCGAAATTCGATTTCAGAGCAAACAGGAACAGGCTGAGATTGAGTCGTCTTCCCGCTATTTTGAAACGGAGGAAGAAATCATTGCCAATACCAACTTCCTACAGGTGGACGCCAGCCAGCAGGCAGGTTTCAGCAGCAACGGCGTGTCATTTATACTCCAGAACGAAACCCTCTTTACCTACAGGGAAGCTGATTTGGCAAATTTTGCAGAATGTGTTCGGAAGATTAAAGCTTCGGGAAGGGCTTTTGGGTCCGGAAAGAAAATTCTGGTGAGCTTATTTGAAACCGGAATTGATACCGATGCGGACATCATTGAAGGTATATCACGCAACATTGTGGCCCTGGGCCGTGAATTGAGTTTTTCGGGTAGTACCGACGAGAAGCTCATTCTTCAAATCAATCGACTGCTCGATGATACCATGATGCTTCGTCAGAACATCATCGATAAACAGCGCGTAGTTACGGCCATGTTGCGTTCCCGTGACTTTGAGGGCGCTGAGGTGGAGCGACTGCGCATCCTGATTAAAGACGTGAATTCGCTGTTGGACCATACCACGTTCAATTCTGAACGGTTGGAGTATTTACAGGATACCTTTCTGGGTCTGATCAATATTGAACAGAACAAGATCATCAAGATTTTTACTGTAGCCTCGGTGATTTTTATGCCGCCAACACTCATAGCCAGCATCTATGGGATGAATTTTAATGCCTTTCCCGAACTAAACTGGAGGTATGGATATCCTTTTGCCATCCTGTTGATGTTGTTGTCTTCATTTACCACTTTATACCTGTTCCGTAAGAAAAAGTGGCTTTGAGTTGTTACTCTGAGCATGAAGGCACAGTTTCTTTCTTTTTTATTCTTCTTCGGAATTAACGCCGACTACACTCTTGTTCGCCAAACCTACCTGAAGGCGGTGAACAGCGAAGCGGATGCCTTACAACTGGAAAAGTTGACGCAGGCTCAGGCCGCTGCCGATGCGGTGATTCAGGCCTATTATGGTTCAGCGCTGGCGCTGAAAGCCAAGTTTAGCTATAATCCCTACAACAAGGTGGTTTATGTTCGCTCGGGGTCAGCGCAACTAAACGCCGCCGTGAACAAGTTTCCCCAGCATACGGAGATCCGCTTCCTGCGTTACAGCGTAGAATACAATACGCCATCCATGGTTGGAATTTCCCTGCATCTGGCCGAAGATAAAGCCTTCATATTGTCCCATCCGCCGATGCGCGCACATGCGCTGTTTCAAAGCATTAAAGGCTTCATGCTGCAAACCTCCGGCCTGAGCGAAGCCGAAAAGAAACAGATTAACGCCTGGTAAAACATCCTGTTATCATTGGTCATCATGCCTAAATTAGGGGTCGTGGTTCGACGAGCTCACCATGACGAGCTCACCATGACAAGCGCACCATGACATAACCTGACCTCAATCCAGCAAACTCACCATTTCGCGGGTGCTCAGAAAACGTCCGTTTACATTATTGGTGAGTACCACATAGCAGCGGTTATCGTCCAGGCAGCGCCAGAAATATGTTCTGAATCCCTTCCACCAGCCATTGTGGAATGCCCATTTGCGCATATTGATCCAGGTAATACGCCAGCCCAGGGCATAGTATTGACCTTGGTTTGAAGTAGGAACGGCCGGACGATACATTTCTTCCAGTATGGAGCGGTGCAACAGGAAGGGGCTACGCAGGGCCCGGTCAAAGCGGAACATTTCCCAGGTATTGCTGTACACGCCTTTGTCGCCGCATGTGCCGTTTTGAGGTACATCCTGCACCAGGTA
This sequence comes from Flavobacteriales bacterium, assembly GCA_947463095.1. Taxonomy (GTDB): domain Bacteria; phylum Bacteroidota; class Bacteroidia; order NS11-12g; family UBA955; genus REEB481. The sequence goes on from CANHRE010000002.1 coordinate 75,822, forward strand.
GTGGCTCCGTTCAAAACCCTGAAGGAAATAACCACTCAACGGGATGCTGTCAAAGTTGTTGATGTGAGAATACAGCATCCCGCTTGGATCGAATACCCGGTGTTTCACAAAATGGCGGAACGACAAATGGGAAACCTTTTCGACGATGGCGCTGAGCAACACAAAATTGGTGTTGCAGTAATTGTAGAAGGCACCCGGACGAGCAAACATGGTAGACGGCAATTTATTGAGCATCTGCACCACATCCGTATTGTTCATGTGCCTGTTTTTATCCGGCCAGTATCGGTCGCTGAAGTCGAAATAATCGGGAAGGCCGGAGGTATGGGTGAGCAGTTGCCTGATGGTAAGATTCTTGCGTTTAAACTCAGGAAGGTGCTGATGCACGCTGTCTTCAAGGCTGATCAATCCGTCCTGATATAACGTCATCACTGCTGTGCCCGTGATGGTTTTACTCACGCTGGCCAACTGGAACAAATCATCGAGCAGGAGGGTATCACCGGTGCGGAAGTTGGCAAAGCCATGTTTGCCCTGCAAAAGGCTGTCGTCCTTGAAAAACAGGTAGGTGCCGTTGAACAGGCCCGACTGATGCATTCTTTTGAAGAAGCCTTTGATATTCAGCTGGCTTTCTGGTGAAAATGAGTGGTATTTGCTTTTGTCAGCGTCGTACCGATGTGCCGTGCCCGGGTCTTCCATAAACAACATGTAGCTGCCCATCATCAGCAGCACCAATACACCAGTCACCCAACGCTTCCACATAAATGCAAATTTACCCTTCCCTTCAGGGTTCACAAATCTCAGCACAGAACAAAACGATTGATTTTGAGATTATTGTGTGCAGTCAACATCAGAAATAGTTGCGTTAGACCTTTATCCTTACTGTCCGGAATAAACTGAATGCCCCCAATGGCAGGGGCGCTCATGATGAAGTTTATCGTATTTGTGCTATCCATATTGTTATTCCTGCTCGTTTAGCCAGCTTTCAAGGGCCTTAACCCGCTGCCGCAGCAAGTTGAAAAAGCGGTAACGCAGTTTTTCGGCATAGCCCGTGAGGTTGAGGCTGCGGCGCAACAAAAGGTCGTTCCATTCTGTAGTTTGACGGCAATAATCCTGGTTGGAGGTGCTGAGGTAGTGCATGGTGTGGTGGCCGGTATATACGCGTTGATGGCTTCTGGCATAAACCATCAGACTGCCGTTGAAGACGGCGATTTCGCTCCAAAAAAGCTGGAAGTCGTTTTCACGGTGTTTGTGGCCGGTTCGCGCCTGTTCCTGCAGGTCATCAAGCAGACGGTGCATGTCTGCCGTTACAGCGAGCGCATCAGCAGCACTGGTAAAGTGACCGGTTTCCATATCGTAGCGGATCTGGCGCAGGGTACTGTCAAGGCTGTATTCTGACCACACTTCGAGCGAAGGAATGCGCATATAAAGTCGGTATATTCCGGCTGCGGCTTCGTCGCGCTGGTTTTCTTCTTCTACAGGATTGAAACGGGTTCCGGTATCTGAGGTATAAAGCCTTTCCCAGTGGTAATGCTTGAAGGCACGCAATTGAGGATAGCCGTACATACGAAAGGGAATAATGTCTTCCTGGGTGTGCACAATCCGCGCTTCCGGGTCGTCGGCCAGTGCTTTGCCCATCTTAAGTAAGCGTTCCAGATTGGAAGTCCGGCTGTCGTGGCTGTCTGCTGCTGCTTCCACTTCAAACACAATTTGCCCTTTGCCGGATGCTGCCAGTATATCGAGGCTCAGTCCCAGCGCTGTTGCCAGTTGCATGCCTTCCTGAAGCGTGAATGGTGACTGACCGCGCAGCCGGCGATAAGCCGCATCCAGGCTGATGTTGAGCACATCCGAAATGGTCTGTGCAGCATTCCTGTTTACCGGGATACCCGCGCGCAACCATTCTTGAATGTCTGGTAGTTCCTGTATTTTGCTCATATTGCAAAAATACTGGATTAATATTATTGAATAATGCGCTTTAATGCTGAAAGTTCTTAAAAAGTAGTGCTAATTGCGTTGAATGAGCCGCGTTATCACAAAACGTTTGTGATTATCACAATGCATGGTTGTAAGGTCTTGTTCTATGCCAATAATCTCCTCAAATGGCTCACCACTTTTGCTCCATCATGAAACGACACAACAAAGCCTCTATTTATATGCCCTGTCTGATGGCCATGGTTTGGAGCAGCCTGACAAACACATATGCACAGGTGAAGACACAGAAACCTGTAATTGCCGTGGCCGGGGTTGAAACCGCCTTAACGGCGAACAACCGCAACATGCTCGCCGACATCGCGCGATTCGAACTGATCCGCATGGATACTTTTCAGGTGCTGGACCACTATGACCATGCGCAGCGCAACGGAGCAGAAACCGCCACTGCCTGTTATTCACTGCCATGCCTGAAGAGTTTCGGTGAGGCCAATAAAGCTGATTTGGTCCTGTTCGGACATGTGAGCGACCTCGGCAAATCCTTCGTTGTGGCTTTCCGGCTGGTGGACGTGAAGAGCGGACAAATCGTCGCTGCTTCAGCGCGCGAGTTCATGTATCTGTCTGAAGAAATTCCGAATATGGTGCGGGTTACAGTGCAACACCTCTTTAACAGGGTGCAGAACAAACAGCTGGAAGCCACCTTGCTGACTTCCAACGAACTGCAGGCCAGTTATGTGCTGAGCCGTATTGATGTATTGAACCTATCTGGTCCGCGCATGGGCTTTGCCTACACGGTTGGTCCGAATGCAGATATCCTTCGAGCGCCGGCATCGCAGGGTGGTTTTGGAGGCAGGCCTTTTATGTACCAGTTTGGTTACCAGTTTGAGGTGCGTTATATCAATGAGCGTTCGGTTCAGGGCTTGTTTGAGGTGATTCCTATGCTCAGCGGACTGGACCAGAACCTGTTCATGCCCAGTTTGGTAGTGATGAACGGTGTGCGTCAGAACCGTGCGGGTATTGAGTTTGCGGCTGGGCCGGGATTCCATGTGGCACCGATGGCCACCGGTTATTACGATAACGGAGTTTGGAAGTTGGCGGGGGAGTGGACGGGCGCGCAACCTAACCCGAATCCGTTGGTCAAGCGTCTTGATTCGCGCGGTTTGCCGGTATTCAGCACCCAGCTGGTAATTAGTGCCGGCAAGACCTTCCGCGCAGGGGGCATGAATTTCCCGCTGAACGTATTTTACGTTCCCGGCACCGGAGGTAATTCCCGCTACGGCATCTCGCTCGGATTTAACTCACGCAGCAAAAAGACAGGAACTTCGGGAAGATGATTGCATGAATAGGATAGAAGTCCTATTTTTGCAGCCCTTTTAAAGAGCCACCATGAGCAATATTCAGCAGTACGAGACTGTGATCATATTGACACCCGTGCTCTCTGAGCAACAGATGAAAGAAGCTGTTGCAGGCTACAGAGAGTTGATCACAGCAAACGGTGGGGAGATGGTCCATGAAGAAAACTGGGGCCTGACCAAATTAGCCTATCCCATCCAAAAGAAAAACACGGGGTTCTATCATCTGTTCGAATTCAGGGCAGATACTTCATTCATCAAGGTCCTTGACCTGGCGTTCCGCCGCGACGAGCGCGTGCTGCGCTACCTCACGGTTCACCTGGACAAGCACGGTATTGACTACAATGACCGTCGCCGCAAAGGTGAAATCCGCCGCAAGGAAGAAAAGAACGAGGAGGCACCTGCACAATGAGAAAGAACGATCAAAATTTCATCTTCAACCAGACACCTCAGGTTATTCAAAAGAAGAAGTACTGCCGCTTTAAAAAGCATGGCATCAAGTACATCGACTACAAAGACCATGAGTTTCTGTTGAAGTTCCTCAACGACCAGGGCAAAATCCTGCCCCGCCGCATCACAGGAACTTCTTTGAAGTATCAACGTAAAATGGGAACGGCCATCAAGCGCGCCAGGCATCTGGCCTTGTTGCCCTTCGTAGCCGATGGTTTGAAATAAGACAGGGAGGAAATTACCATGGAAATCATCCTGAAGAAATTCGTAAAAGGACTGGGCGAGCGCAACGAAATCGTTACCGTGAAACCCGGATATGCCAGGAATTACCTTATTCCTAAAGGCATCGCCGTTGCCGCTACCGAAAGCGAGCGCAAAATGCGCAACGAGGAAGAGCGTCAGCGTGCCTTCAAAATGGAGAAGATGCAGAAAGATGCTGCTTCAATGGCCGAAAAACTGGCCGGAATCAGCGTTACCATCCGTACCAAAGCCGGTGCCAGCGGTAAAATCTTCGGCTCCGTTACCGCACTGCAAATTGCCAATGCCCTGAAAGATCAAGGTTTTGATGTGGACAGAAAGAGTGTTTCTATTTCTGAAGACATCAAAAATCTGGGTTCTTACCAGGCCACCATCAACCTCTTTAAAGGTGTCAACGCCGATATCGAGGTTCATGTGGTAGAGGAATAACTAAAACAATAAACCATTTAGAAAAGGTCGCCCCAGGGTGGCCTTTTTTATGTATTTTACCTTAGCCACCGGCCAGCTATTATTCACGTTCCTTACTATAGTGAGGCACTAGCTGCCGTATATTTGAACCTTTAATGGAGCACATCCGGAATTTTTGCATTATCGCCCATATTGACCATGGTAAAAGTACCCTGGCAGATCGCCTTTTGGAATATACTCATACGGTAGACAAGCGTCAACTTCAGGCGCAGGTGCTGGATGATATGGATTTGGAGCGGGAACGGGGAATCACCATAAAAAGCCATGCCATCCAAATGGGCTATAAGCTGGAGGGGCAGGATTATATCCTCAACCTGATTGACACACCCGGACACGTAGACTTCAGTTATGAAGTGAGCCGCAGCATAGCAGCCTGCGAAGGCGCTTTGCTGGTGGTTGATGCCAGTCAGGGAATTGAAGCCCAAACCATCAGCAACCTGTTCATGGCCATAGAACATGGTCTTACCATCATTCCGGTGCTGAATAAAATTGATTTACCAAGTGCCATGCCGGAAGAGGTGAGCGACCAGATTGTGGAGCTCCTGGGTTGCAAGCGTGAGGAAATCCTGGCAGCCAGTGGTAAAACCGGCATGGGAGTGCATGAAATTCTTCGTGCTATAGTGGATCGGGTACCTGCACCAAAAGGAGATCCAAATGCGCCAACTAAAGCGCTGATTTTTGATAGTGTGTTTAATCCATTCCGTGGCATCATCGCTTATTATCGAGTGCTGGATGGAAGCATCAGGAAGGGGCAACATGTGCGATTCATGAATACCAACCGCGATTATCTTGCGGATGAAGTGGGCATTTTAAAGTTGGAAATGATGCCCCGGAAGGAAGTGAAAGCAGGCGATGTGGGTTACATCATCAGCGGTATTAAAGAGGCTAAAGAAGTAGAAGTAGGAGATACCATCACCGATCATCTTCACCCTACCGCAGAGGCTATTAAGGGGTTTGAGCACGTGAAACCCATGGTGTTCGCAGGTATTTACCCCGTAGATACCGAAGATTTTGAAGAGTTGCGCGAGGCCATGCTTAAGTTGCAGTTGAACGATGCCAGCCTGGTGTTTGAACCGGAAAGTTCCGCAGCATTGGGCTTCGGATTTCGCTGCGGTTTCCTTGGCATGCTGCACATGGAAATTATACAAGAGCGACTGGAACGCGAGTTTAACATGACCGTAATCACCACCGTGCCAAACGTAAGCTACATAGCTTACACCAGTAAAGGTGAAGTGGTTATGGTAAATAACCCCAGTGATTTGCCGCCTGTTGAAAAAACCGATTACGTAGAAGAACCCTTCATCCAGGCATCGGTGATTACCAAAGGCGAATTTGTGGGCAGCATCATGTCCTTGTGCATGGAAAAGCGGGGCGTCCTGAAAAATCAGGTGTACCTTACCTCCGATCGTGTGGAACTTACCTTTGAAATGCCGCTGGCGGAGATTGTATTTGATTTTTACGATAAACTGAAGAGCATCAGCAAAGGATATGCATCCTTTGATTACTTCCCTATAGGATATCGAGAAAGTACGCTGGTGAAAATGGATATTATGCTCAATGCCAAGCCGGTGGATGCCCTGAGTGCCATTATACACCGTGATAATGCCTTTGACCTTGGTAAGAAGATTTGTAAGAAACTGAGGGAACTGATTCCCCGTCAACAGTTCGAAATTGCAATACAGGCAGCAGTAGGCGCCAAAATTATTGCCAGAGAAACCTTATCTGCCCTCAGGAAGGACGTAACGGCCAAGTGTTATGGTGGCGACATCAGCCGTAAGCGGAAACTGCTGGAAAAACAGAAAGCAGGTAAAAAGCGGATGCGCCAGGTAGGCAACGTGGAAATTCCGCAGAGCGCCTTTATGGCGGTGCTCAAGTTGGATGAATAAGTTTATAGCTCCTCTGTCGAGTCCGTTTCTCCGGCCATTGATGCGCGTTCAATGCTCGAATTGAGTTCGAAGCCCGCAATGATGCCCAGTACATTCATGTAGAGCAATACCATTAGCGCCATAATGGCTCCGATGGATCCGTAGATCTTATTGTAGGAGCCGAAGTTGTTTACATATACAGAAAACAAGGCACTTGAAACCATGCAAAGCAGGGTAGCGGTGATGCTTCCTGCCGAAGCAAAGCGCCATTTTTTAACAGTGGCCGGCCCAAAGCGGTACAAACAGGAAATGACCAGAAATACGAGTGCGGTCAGGACCAGGTATTCAGTAGAGGAAATAAGAAAGCGCAGGGTACTGCGGTTTACAAACTTGTGTTTGTAAATCCATGTTTGCAGGTAACCGGCATAAACAATGATGATCACCGCAGCAATCAGCATCAGGGCTATTAATACCGTCAGTCCCATGGCAATGAACCGATTTTGGAACCAGTTTCGCTTTCTTTTCCTGGGCAGTCTGCGGTTAAAGGTGTTGATGAGGGTATGAAAGCCGTTGCTGGAAAACCAGATGGCCAGCAGGAAGCCAAAGGATAGCAGGCTGCCGTTTTGATTGGCTATAATGTCGTTGATGGTTGCTGATATTGCCTGGAAGCTGGAGTCGGGCAGAAAGAAGTCCAGTTCCCGTATAAGGCGGTAGCGCAGGCCGCGCACCGGTATATAGGCAATCAGGGTAAACAGGAACAGCAGGGCAGGGAACAGGGCAAGGAATAGGTTGAACGCGAGCGAGGTTGCCCTAAGGGTGAATTCTTCGCGAAACAGCGCCTTGAAAAAATGGCGACCTACATCGTAAATGCTGTGACCTTGAAAGCCGCTGATGGTGTAGTGTTTGAGCTTGCGAACAATCCAGAAGTCATTCCATCCCTGATCTGCGGGAATGGGGCGGTTTTCACGGCGCGCTTTTTTAGTAACCTTTTTCAGCACCATTCAGGAAAATGTTGGTAAATCCATTCCGGACAAGCGATAGGTTTTCCCTTATCGGCCTGCACAAAAATGAGTTCGGTATTGCCAGTACACACCAGTTGTTCCTGTTCGTTAACACAGTGGTAATCCACGCGCATTCGGGTAAGCGGCTTTGCTGCAATGCTTAGGTGTATGAAAATCAGGGAATCATAGGTGCTGCCTTTATGGTAGCGGATGTTGAGTTCGCGCACGGGCATGAGGATGCCATGTTCCTCTATTTCCCGATAGCTGATGCCCCGGCTGCGCAACATCTCGGTGCGGGCCTCATCCAGATACTGCGCATATACCCCGTGATAAACCAAACCCATACGGTCTGTTTCGCCATATCGGGCGCGGATGATGTGGGTATAACGTACCATTGGTTCAATAGCGGAGGATGAAGTGTTCCTTTTCCTGTTCGGTTCTAAAAAAAACCAGCCCCATGGCAAAAATATCTATACTTACACGCACTTCCTTATGGTTTTTTATGATGTTCCATGCTCGGAACATGTCTTCATTCCAATGGATGTCATCAAAAATGAACAAGCTTCCTTCATGTGCCTTGTTCAGGGCCATTTGAAAATAGTGCAGCGTGGCTTCCAGGGTATGGTTTCCATCGGCAAAAAGATAATCCAGTCGTGGAATGTGTTGAAGCAGCGCAGGAAAGGCGGTATCGAAATTCCCCTGGATAATTTTGGCCCTTTCTTCAAGGCCAGCCTCTCGCAGATTTTCTTTGGCGATGGAAGCCAGGGTGGGATCACCTTCAATGCTGAACAAGGGGTGATGTTCCATGCCGATGCTCTGGTAGAGGGTAGAAATGCCCGTACAGGAACCCAGTTCAACGGCGTATTCAGGTCTAAAGGCTGCGATGATGCGGTGGAGCAGGCGTCCGTATTTAGCGCGCTTAGCCGTGCTGGCCGTAATTTCCCTCAGGCTTCTGACGTCTTTTTTTTTACCTGCACCCAGATCGTGCATACGAATTTGAGCGCTGGATTCCAGCATCGCTGCCCGAATGAGTTCTATGCGGTGGTAACTGGGATGCAGGGTTCTCTGATCGAGAATTTCCGTAACCAAGCGATATACAAAGGGTGAGTGCACCCCGTGTTTCCCGCGTGCATGAAGCAGGTATGCTAAAAAATCCGCTACCCGGAATAAATCAGGCATGCCCCGGCTTCATAGTCCGGATGGTTTTTAACTCTTGTTCCAGCCTCTTGATCTGCTGCTCCAGCTGTACCTTCTTTTCTTCAAACTGCTTGAGGAAGGTATCGGCACCTTTCGAACGGGAAAAGAAAGCCATATTGTTTTCCATGGTGGACAGTTCTCCGCGCAGGGCTGTGATCCTGTCGCGGATGCGGCGCTCTTCAAACTTCAGCCTGTTGGCTCCATCGGGGCTGCCGGCCATGGATTCAAAATGTTCCTTCATGAGGGACTGTTTTACCTCATCGCGATTTTTACGGAAACGTCCGTAAAGCTCGTCGGAAATCTTCTGGAAGCGTTTTTGTAAATCCTCTTTTTGGGCTGCGGGTACAAAACCAGTTTGCATCCATTGACCTTGCAAGGTTTTCAGGCGTGCAAACAACTCATCGCTTGTTTCTTCGGCGGCCAGTGCTTCCAGCGCTTCAACGATGCCGGTCTTTACTTTCAGATTCACTTTTTCTTCCGATTTGCGGGCCTTGAAAGCCTGATTTTTACGGTCGAAAAACGCGTCAAAGGCACTGCGGAAGCGTTTCCATACTTCGTCGCTTTTTTGTTCGGGTGTAGGACCTATTTTTTTCCAGGATTCCTGCAGTTTCAACAGTTCCTCTGTGGTTTTACCCCAGTCGTTGCGGTCGCTAAGCTTTTCGGCCTGCTCGCAAAGGGCCAGTTTTTTCTGCAGATTTTCTTCGCGGTCCGCACCCAACTTCTTGAAGAAGTTGCGGCGTGCATTGAAGAACTCCTGACGTGTTTCACGAAAGCGATTCCATGCCTCTTCTCCTTCCTGCCTGGGGCCTTGTCCTGTTTTCTTCCACTCTTCCATCAATGAGTCAACCTCTTCGGCACGCTGTGCCCACTGCTTGCCCGTTTCAGGCCAAACCGCGTTCAGCGCTTCCAGCTTCTCACACAACAGAACCTTTAGTTTCAGGTTGTTTTGACGGTCAGCATTGATGGTTTCCATCTGCTCCTTCTTGGAAGCGAGCACCTTGTCGGCAGTCTCTTTAAACCGACGATAGATTTCATCGCTCACATCCCGCGGCACCGGGCCAACATTGCTCCAGTCTTCACGATATTTGTTGAACAGAATCATGGCATTTTTGATGCTCTTTTCCTGCAGCAACTCATCCATTTTAATGCATAAGTCAATTTTGGCCGAAAGGTTCACCTCGCGGTCGCGTTGCTTCAGTTCATTTTCAATGCTCAGGTTGTCGTAGAACTTATCGAGGTAGAAGCGATAGCGTTCATAAAGGTCGTCACGAAATTGCAGTGGTATGGATTTGATAAGCCTCCATTCCTTCTGCAGTTCCTTGATTTTATCCAGGCTTCCTTTTGTTTCTTCTGCATCAACCAGATCTTTCATTTGTTCAAGGATGGACAACTTCTTCTTGTAATTGGCCATTTTCTCCTCTTCCGCCCTACGCTTTTCATCGGCTTTCCGCTCACGGAATTGCAATTCGAGCGCATTGAACCGCTGTCGCAAAGAATCGGCCGGAGCCTTGAAATCACGAGGTTCATTGCCCTCCTCAACCCATTGGCGCAACAAATCCTGACGTTCCTGCTGCAACAGCGTGTCAAAGGCCAGGTGCAATTTCCGGAACACTTCTGTGGCAAACCGGGTATCGGGTAAATGAAGCGATGCCTCTGCTTTTTCCAGAATGGCTTCTTTTGAAAATTCGGAATAGTCGCTGTGGTCCTGAAACTGTTCTTCGGCAATGGCCTCTTCCGCCAGTTTCTCGGCTTCTTCCAGATGCTTCACGCCGGCTTTTACCTCGGGATGTTCCTCTTCACGGTTGATGATATCTTCCATGCCTTATGGTGCTGATGCTATAGGTTGGCAAAGTTAAGTAAAACCGCAATTGCGATGCTTGTTTCCATGGCTTGGATTCAAGGGTTTTTTCATTGTTTTTTTTCATTGAAACAACATTTGATTTCCTTAGTTCCTTTGTGGCATGAAAGTACTGAGCTACAACGTGAATGGGATTCGTTCCGCACTGAGCAAAGGTCTGGTTGATTATCTGGCATTTGCCGATGCAGATGTGGTTTGTTTACAGGAAACCAAGGCTGAATCGGCGCAGGTTGATTTGAGCAGCATTGAAGCACTTGGCTATAAAAGCTACTGGTTCAGTGCTGCCAAAAAAGGCTACAGCGGTGTAGCCATTCTTTCTCGACTGGAACCGCAATTTGTAGATTATGGCTGTGGTGACCCTGAATGGGATCGTGAAGGACGCGTTATCCGTGCCGATTTTCCGCAGTTTAGTGTGATGAGTGTTTATTTTCCAAGCGGTTCTTCAGGCGACCACAGGCAGGAAGCCAAATTCCGCTTTCTGGATTTTTTCCATCCCTATGTGCAGCAAATTCGCCAACAGTACCCCCATTTGCTGGTTTGCGGCGATTACAACATTTGTCACAAACCCATTGACATCCATGATCCCAAAAGCAATAAAGACAGCAGCGGCTTCCTTCCGGAAGAGCGCGCCTGGATGGATCAGTTTTTCCAGGATGGATTTACTGATACCTACCGCCATTTCTACCCGGAAACGGCTCATCAGTATTCCTGGTGGAGCTTTCGCGCCAATGCCCGCAACAACAACAAGGGGTGGCGTATTGACTACATCGCTGCTTCCAAGGCATTGGTTGCGCACCTGAAGGAAGCGGGCATCACCCAGGAAGCCAGACACTCGGACCATTGCCCGGTGTGGGTGGAACTAAGCCGATCCTGACAGCGGTTTACTGTTCAGGGAACTTTACGCCCAAGGCCTGCAGAATTTGGAAGCGGGCGCCATTATCTGACATCGCCTGCTGATATAGTTGGGCCTGTTCTTTTTCTCCGCGCGCCTGGTAAAGCTGCGCACCAAGTCCGTAAAACTCGGGTGCCATCTGGTTCTGAACTATGCCCTTGTTCAATTTTTCGATGGACATATCCAGCAGGTTCTTCCGCGCCAGAATCAAGGCCTGGTAATAATAGGCAACACCATCTTTCGGCCTGATTTGCTCATAGGTGTTGAAGTACTGCAATGCTTCGTCCAGCTTGTTCATTTGCAACTGAATTAACCCGGCAATATTCAATGCAGGTGTGTAATCAGGTGTGATGACAATGGATCTTGTGGCATAACGTGTTGCGGAATCCATCATTGCCTGGTTCAAGGCCGTATCCGATTGACCCATCTGGAAATAGCTGTCGGCAATGGCAGTAAGCACTTCGCAGCTGTTGGGATCTGTTTTTAACGAAGTTTTCAGTTGTTCCAGCGCGACAGGGTAGCTGCGCACTTTGTAGGCCTTCATGCCTTCCAGGTCGGCTTTCCCAAGGCGCTGTATCACAATCCCCATCGGTTTGCCGTCCACCTCAGGCGAATAAACAGTTCCGGCAGGAGGATAGAAGCCATTCAACAAACGCTCTTTGTCCATGTGCGCATTGTAAAAGATGGAATAATCCCAGTCCACCTTGCTGCGGTCATCATAGCGGGTATAGCCTACGTGCACATTGGGGTAGTTGCGGAAATAATAACGCACATGATCCATTCCATAGGTGAGGATGGTATATTTCTTCTCTGGATTTTTGCTGATTACCTCTTTGATGAGCCATTCGCTGGAAGGCTTCAGGCTGGCCAGGTAATAATCCATCTCGTATTTACCATAGGCACCCTTTACACCGCCGCTCAATTCGTTGAAATAGATGTATTCCAGGGGGTGATTTCTTGCCACAAAAGAAGCAGGCAGCAGCAGGAGCAAGCCGGCTGTGGCAGGCACTGCCGTTCCGGCAAATCGGAACGATTTTATGCGCTGTTCCAGGAGGTAGAAACCGTAAACACCCAGCACCACCAGAGGTGGGATGGTGAAGAGGATCTGACGCAGTCCGCCGTAAACATTTGATTTCTGGATGTAGATATATAGAATGGGGAAAACGGCGGCGAAAAGCACAAGGAACACATCAGTGCTGAATTTTTTGGACTGCATCAGCTGCAGCACAAAAAACAGCAACAGGCCAAAAAGGGTAAACAGCGGGGTGGTGATGAACAGGTATCGGGCAAGGTAGGCAGATGGCAGGAGGTCGCTGTCGTATAATTTTCCTTCATACAACTGGCGAAGGCTGGTGGAATAGTTGCTGAACTCGCTCAAAACCTTGAATGGATGCTCCAGCGGACTTTCCAGGGCATAAGGCCACGGCAGTACACCGGCGGCATAACCAAGCACAAGCACCGCCAGAACGGGCTTTACATGTGCCCACAAGTTGGTCCAGCGAAATTTCAGGAAGTTGTTCAGCCCGATGAGGTTGATGTACTGCAAGCCTGCATACATAACCGTGATGGGCAGCAGCAAAAGACCGCCAACGCGCACGCTGATGGCAAGTCCGATACCAAGCACCAGGCCAATGGCGTGGCTGATGCGCATCTTCTTATCGCTGAAACAGCGCATCATGTAATACATAGCCATGATGTAGCCTGCGGCGAAGGGAATGTCCTTAGGATTGTTCAATGATTCGCCCAGCAACCTGGGGGTAAAGAACAGGGCCAGCATTCCGATGAAGCCATATTTCCAACTGCCGGTAAGCCTCCTGATTATCAATGCGGCAAACAATACAGCCAGAAAACCGAACAAGCTGTTGAAGAAATGTCGGGTTTCAAAGATCTGATCTGTACCCAGCCAGCGGATGATCATGGTGGTGAAGGTGTCGAAACTCGACCCGTACAGGTGCATGAATTTATCTTCATCTACCAGGGTTGCAAGGCGTTCCGGGGCTTCAGTAGCGGCAGCTCTTGCCAGTCCGATCATTTTTTGTCCCTTGAGGGCATTGGTATCTACATCGATGCTTCCTCCCAACATATGTTGGTAGTAGTTGGCCGTAAGCTTGGAGTATTCATATTGGGTGAATTCATCACCGGAGATCGCTGCATTGCGGCTCAGCATCGGCATCAATACCAGCAGGAGCAGAGCAACCGCGGCAAAGGCCAACTGCCATACCGAACCCTCGCGAAGCATCCGAGCGGGACTGTACCACCACAGAGCCGTGCCCAACTTTGCCTTCAACGATTGGAGCATAGGTGTGCGCAGGGCTGCGGCACCTTCAACGGGTTTGTTTTCGGTGGACAATCCTGCCTTTTCAAGCGCATATAACAGCCGGTACTGGTGTGCTATTTGGGAAATGGCAGCGTCCTTCCACGAGGTTCCACGGAGCAGGAGCCATGGTGTATTCCATTCGGCATCGGAAAAGCCTGACAACCATTCTGTCGTGGAAAATCGTTCGTTCTCACCACCGCTGATGATGTCGGCATCAAGGGAGCCTGTTGTTTGCAGCCAGGTGTTCAGCTTGCCGGTTTCCAATTGGTTCACCAGCAGATATTGGTCGGCCTCTGCAGCCTGTAAAGCCATTAAGGCATCCTGAAAGGAACCTCCGCCCCAGTAAACCACTTCACAGTTTTTTAGGTTTGACGCCACATGTTGTTGCTTGTCGGATGGAACCTGAATGGTAAAGGCAATGGCCGTTTTACGAACCTTAGAAGCAGTGGACAGAGGTGTTTTCTGTTTCATACGCGCCTACAATTATAAAGGTTCGGCTTTAAGCAAGCATTGCTTGGCTAAACTTCCACACACGTTTTCTGTCTCCGCGGTGTTTATTTGCAAGTACAATGACGGTAAGGCTTGGAATCATCGGGCTGGGTTACTGGGGGCCAAACCTGGTACGGAATTTTGCTCAGGCGGGCGGCGGAAGCCTTGTGGCTGTTGCTGATCTTGACGAAGGGCGAAGAAACAGGATTGCGGCTCAGTATCCTGCGCTGCAGTGCTATGCTGATGCCGGAGCAGTTATTGATCATCCGGAGTTAGATGCCGTTGTGATTGCCACACCCATACACACGCATTACGATTTGGCAAAACGCGCCTTGCTTTCAGGTAAACATGTTTTGGTTGAAAAACCTCTGGCTACCTCAGCCTCAGAAGTGCGGGAGCTGATGGATCTGGCCAAAGCCAAAGGCTTGTTGCTCATGGTAGACCACACGTTCCTTTATACAGGTGCGGTTCAGAAAATCAGGGAGCTGGTGGAACTCGGGGAATTAGGTACACTGAATTATTTCGACAGCACCCGCATCAACCTGGGGTTGTTCAATCCCAACTGGAGTGTTATCTGGGATCTGGCCGTGCATGACCTCAGCATCTTCTTCTATATCACAGGCGGTAAGAAGCCGAAATCAGTATCAGCGGTAGGCCAGAGCCATACGGCTATGGGTATTGAAGACCTGGCATACACAACCCTGTTTTTTGAGGACGGCATGATGGCCCACATTGCTTCCTCCTGGATATCCCCAGTGAAGATAAGGAAAACGCTGATTGGCGGCACCAGGAAAATGGTGATTTATGATGATGTAGAGCCCACCGAGAAAATTAAGATTTACGACAGCGGCTTTACGGTACGCAGCCCGGAAGAGATGCACCGCTGGCTTGTAGACTATCGCTTTGGTGATATTTTCATCCCAAAGCTGGAACAAAAAGAAGCGCTGAGCGGCGTTGCGCACGATTTCATCCAATGCATCCAAACGGGTGGAACACCACTTTCCAATGCCCATTTGGGTCTTCAGGTGGTTTCTGTGCTTGAAGCTGCCCAGGAAAGCATCAGGCAAAAAGGAGCTCCGGTAGCCCTTCAGTTTTAAAAAGGTTCCCTCTTTTTTAAGCGCTTTTTCGGACAATTTGCTTTTTTTTGTTGCATAGCATCACCATGCCTGAATTAATCAACGTTGATACCCCAACGCAAAAAATCGTGAACGTGGAAGTCGGAGAAGGTGTCCGTATTTTCCACTTTGTAAACCTTTACGGCTGTAAGTTGGGCGATGGCACCAAGATTGGGCCCTTTACCGAAATTCAGAAAGGGGTGAATATTGGGAAAAACTGCAAAATTTCCAGCCATTCTTTCATATGCGATGGGGTAACCATTGAGGATGAAGTGTTCATCGGTCATGGAGTGATGTTTATCAACGATATGTTCCCGCGCAGCACCAACGAAGACGGGAGCGTTAAGTCGGAGGCAGACTGGAAGCTGGAAACCACTCATATTGAAAAAAGAGCCGCTATTGGTACCAATGCCACCATCCTTGCCGGCGTGCGCATTGGAGCGGGTGCTCTGGTGGGTGCCGGCAGTGTGGTTACCAAGGACGTAGCACCAATGACGAAAGTGGCGGGTAACCCGGCGCGGGTGATTGGGAAAGTTGGTCCCGATGAGTAACAAGCCCCGCCAAAGCTGGACTTTGGGCATCATGTGCTACAATGAGTCCGGTAATATTGAACAGGTTGTGCGACATACCTGCAGTACGGCTGCCCTGTTGGCCGATGATTGGGAGGTCATTGTGGTTGATGATGGCAGCGCAGACGATTCTGTTCCCATCCTGAAGCGCCTGAAAGCACAAGAATTTCCCGATTTACGCATTGTTGAGCATGGCATAAATCGTGGCATTGGTGCAGCCTTGCGATCTATCTATTTCAATGCCGCCAAAGATGTGGTTGTTGCCCTTCCCGGAGATGGGCAGTTCGATGCCAATGAACTGCTGGCATATCCCTATGTGGCCATACGCACGGTAATCAGTTATTACCGAGTGGAAAATACTTCCTACAGCGTTTTCAGGAATGGCCTGAGCTGGGTGAACAAAACGCTGAACCGCGTATTGCTGGGCATGGAGTTGAGGGATGTGAACTGGATTTTAGTGTTCCGTGCGGCAGACCTGTGCGACCTGGACCTGCGCATGCAAAGCAGTATTGTAACCAGTGAAATATGCAGCAAACTCAGGTACAAGGGTTGGCGATTCCTGGAAGTTCAGTCGCGTTACCTTCCCAGAACGGCAGGTAAAAGCAGGGGCGCTTCACTGCGCACTATTTACCGTGCCGCGAGCGAATTGATCAGGTTGATTGCCGTTTACAGGCTGTTTCGTCGCCGTATACGCAGCACCAATTGATACTTCAAAGTGAACGGGCACAGTAGCCCAAAAAATGTTCCGATATTTGTCGCCAGATGAACGTGCCATTTTTTGACCTTTCGCGTCAATACCAGATGCTCAAGCCTGAAATTCAGGATGCTTTGCAGCGGGTTATGGATCAAACGGCTTTTTCCGGTGGTCCTTTTGTAGATCGTTTTGAAGAAGAACTGGCCGCCTATACCGGTGTAAATTATGCCGTTGGGCTGAACAGCGGTACATCTGCGCTGCATCTGGCCATGTTGGTCCACGGAATTGGACCCGGTGACGAAGTTATCGTTCCTGCCAATACTTTTATTGCCACTGCCTGGGGACCTAGTTACGCCGGGGCAACACCGGTGTTTTGCGACATTGATCCATTAACCTGGAATATTGACCCCGAATCGGTGCGCAGTAAAATCAGCAGCCGCACCAAAGCCATTATTGGGGTACACCTCTATGGACAGCCCTGCAATCTGGACGCATTGCGCAGTATTGCGGATGAGCATGGGCTTGTGCTCATGGAAGATGGAGCTCAAAGCATTGGGGCTACCTATCGAGGACAGAAGACCATGGCCATCGGCGATATCGCAGCCACCAGCTTCTATCCAGGAAAGAATCTGGGTGCCTATGGAGAAGGTGGAGCCTTGTTTACCAACGACCAGACCGTTGCCGAGCATGCTAAATCTTTGCGCAGCCACGGATCCAAGCAGCGCTATTTCCACGATGAAATAGGATATAACTACCGCATGGAAGGATTTCAGGCGGCCGTGTTGAGCGTGAAATTACGCTACATTGATCGCTGGAATGCGCGCCGTCGCGAAGTGGCCGCACTGTATCTTGAGGATGTGAAAAATCCGAAAATCACCTTTCAGTCCCGCGAGCCAGAATCCACCGGTGTATTTCACCTAATGGTTCTAACCACTGAAAATAGGGAACACCTGCGCGATTATCTGGCAGAACAGGGGATAGGAACGGCTTTTCATTATCCCCATCCGTGTCACCTGCAGAAAGCATATGCAGACCTGGGATATAAACCGGGCAGCATTCCCAATGCCGAAGCCCAGGCCGCACACTGTCTGTCCCTGCCCATGTTTCCGGAAATAACCGATGAAGAAGCCATGGCTGTAGTGCATGCCCTGAACGCCTATTAAGTAGCTTGTTCCAAACCTGGAACTATCCGTTTGGGGATAATAAATCATGGCATGGGGCAACCTTTTGAAGCATTAAAACGTTTACTTCCGTAGCAACAAGTCCATGAAGCTGATCAGGCTGTTTTTCTATTTGTTCATACTGGCCTTGCCTGGCACTGTTTCAGCATCGCATGTTGTTGGTGGTGAAATTACCTACAAGCATTTGGGTAATTATAATTACGAAGTAAAGCTTTACCTGTTCATTGACTGTTTAAACGGGCAGCCGGGCGCAATTGCTGATGATGCCACAGCGCGGATTGCCGCTTTTGACGGGTCCTCAGGTGCATTGATCAGTTCTCTTTCTAGGGAAATCAACAGAACCGGACCTACCCGGGTTCAGAAGTTAAATTATAAATGTGTGCGCAATACGCCCAATCAATGTGTGGATATGTATGTGTACACCTACAACATTAATCTTCCCCAGAGAACTGGCGGCTATTTTCTGTCGTTCCAGCGTTGTTGCAGAAACCAGATTATTTCTAACATTTATGATCCGGGTTTCACCGGAGCAAACTATTGGACAAAAATACCGCAGGTTACAGGCGGAGTTGGTTTCAACAGCAGCCCGGTGTTTAAAGAATTGCCCCCAAACTATTTGTGTACCAATGCCTGGTTAAATTTTGACCACAGCGCTACTGATCCGGATGGTGATTCTCTGGTTTATGAATTTTTTACGCCCTATGTGGCGGCCGACCGCAATGATCCAAGGCCATCCTTCGGCAACTACGCCCGCCCGCCTTTTGACACCTTGCGCTGGATAGGTGTTTACAATTACAATTATCCCCTTGACGGCAGTCCTGCATTGAAAATAGACCGCGAAACGGGAAGGCTTACCGGCATTCCTACCCGGGAAGGACAGTTTGTAATTGGAATTAAGGTGAAGGAATACCGCAAAGGTGTATTGATCGGTGAAACCAAGCGCGATTATCAATTCTACGTGTACCGCTGCATTGTGGATGTGGTTTCAGCATTCTATGCGCCAAACTACCAGTGTGGCTATGGGGTGCAGTTCAGCAACCAAAGTCAAGGTGGGACCAGATTCCATTGGGATTTTGGTGTTAAGGGAACCAACAGTGACACGTCGAACCTGATCAACCCCAATTTTACTTTTCCCGCTGCCGGAGTGTATCAGATTAAACTGCTTGCCTACCGAGCCAACTGTGTGGACAGCAATATGTCCACCATCACTATTTACGAGCCCAGGAAGCCCTTCATAGGGAACGATACCCTGATATGCGGGAAATTTAGCTTCACTCTTGCCGCCAAGGAAACCTCCTTTAGCTACCAATGGAATACCGGTCAAACCACCAGAAGCATCACCATCAGCAAGGGCGGTGTTTATTGGGTTGATAAAATTGACGGAAAGTGTCGTTGGCGCGACAGCATCAACATCACCAACGATGTGAGCAGGGTTCGCATCAGCGGCGATACGACTATTTGTTCGGAGAAGCCCTTTACCGCGATGCTGGATGCTGGCGCCGGCTATGTGAAATATACCTGGAACCTAGGAGCTAATACCCAAACCTACACGGCAACTAAAACCGGCATATTCTGGGTGGAAACGGTGAACAAGAATGGCTGTATTACACGCGATTCTGCCTTTATTGACCAATACCCGGAATTGAAGCTGAACCTAACAGATACGCTCCTTTGCCCGGGAACAATGGCTATGCGTGATGCGGGAAACCCGGGAAGTTCCTATGCCTGGTCTGATGGCCAGAGTGGTCAGCAGGCGTTCTTCAGGCAGCCCGGGGCTTATGGGGTTCTGGTGCGCAAGGGTAAATGCTCCAACTTCGCATCCTTTAACCTGAACGTGTATCCCGCCGAGCTGGACCTTGGTCCGGATACGGCATTTTGCGGACAGGTGAATAAACTGCTGAAACCCTTGGGAGGAAGGCAATTTCCATCTTACACCTGGAATGAGGCTGTCAGCAGTCCGACCTATCTGGCCGCTCTGCCTGGACTTTACCTTTTAAAGGTAATCACCGCCAATGGATGCATAGAAGAGGATTCTATCAGGCTGGTGCTGAACCCTTTGCCTGTGGTGAATCTTCCGCCCGATACTACCGTTTGCCTTAGTACAGTGTTAATATTGGACCCCGGTTCATATGTTTCGTACCTATGGAATAATGGCAGCAGAGAAAGAATCCAACGCACTTATGTGAACGGACTGTACAGTGTTCAGGTTGCCGATATGAATGGGTGCAAGAATTCAGCGGCTACTACGGTAACAAAAAACCCTCAAAAATGGCCATCCGAGTTGTTTGTACCCAATGCCTTTACTCCTAATGGAGATGGCCTGAACGATGTATTTCCGGCTCACCGGTATCAATCAGAAGGCGGTTTTTATGATTTCAAGGTATTCAACCGCTGGGGAGAAAAGATATGGGAAAGCAAAAATCCTTCTGAGAACTGGGATGCCACCATCAAGGGACGCATGGTGCCCGAAGGTGTTTATGTTTACCTTGTGAATTGGGTTGGCTGCGACAACCAAAGGCGCAGTGCTTCAGGCAATATCAGCGTAATGCGCTGAGCTTCCTGGCCACAATACGATCAATAGGAAAGGTCAGGTCAGAATCGTCCAAATGCTCCAGTGACCTCCACTGAAACTTTAATTCGTAAGACTTCCCGCCCCGTATTTCTGTTTTGTTGTTCAGGTGTTCCGGAGCAACCTCATGAACCAAATAATACACCGACAGCACCTGCGTTTGCATATCGAAGGCGCTGGGTTGGAAAAAATCGTTGATGTAAAACAAATCAGCATGGCTGAAGGTCGCTTCCAACTCTTCTTCAAATTCTCTTTTCAGCGCATCCTGCAATCCTTCACCAAACTCTAACCCCCCTCCCGGAAACTTCACAAATCGGAAGTCTTCGTGCCCTTCTTCACAAAGCAATACATGTCCGTCACGGATCCAGATTCCGTAAACCCGAATGGTGAAACGGACTGGTAAGGAATGCATTAATGGTAAAGCGAGCTCATGCGCTCGTCGGCATGCACGGTGCGCATGTTGTTCACTCTGCGGATGCCATTTTTAAGCAGGCTGCTGTTGAAGTTGATAATCAGACCGAGCTTAAAGTCGCCCAGCTTCAAAAAACGAAGCAGGCGCTGAACATCCTGGTCGCTGATCTGGTCGCAGGTCATTACTTCAACCACAACTTTTTGGTCCACCAGTAAATCAAGCTGGTAGCCGTAATCCAGTTGCAGGCCTTTATAGGTAACCGGCATGGACTTGTTCTTTTCAACAGCTAATCCATTAATGCTGAGTTCATATTCCAGGCATTCCCGGTAAGCCGATTTTTGAAGTCCCGGCCCCAGAGCCTTGTGGATTTCAATGGCATAACCAATAATTCGATGGGCAAGGTCGTTTTCTGGTATATCCGGATTCATCATAAGATCGTGATTAGTTAGTGTCATAATGTGATGGTATCTATTAGCCTCAAATTTCATGCAAACATCGCGCTCGTTCAATGACATTCCTCAAGTGAGAAGCTATTTTCGTGGATATGGAACTGCTTTTAATCAGAAATAGTCTTTTTATCAATGAAGGAATGGAGTTTGAATCCGACCTGCTGTGCGAGCAGGGAAGAATGGTGCGCACAGCACCGTAAGGTATTTCATGCGATCAGGTGATAACTGTTTACGGAACTGGGAAGGCCGGAGTCAATGATGACCAGGTGCATTTCAGGGTGCCTGGGCTCAACCATAAGGCCGTCATCGCTGCTGAAAGCGCCGCTGTCGCCGCCTACGGGGTAACCTTATTCATAGAAATGCGCCATCGCCTGAGGGCTGGCGTGCATAAGGCATAACATCCAGTCCGCAGAAATCCTTTCGCTGATAGGCAAGATAGCCAGCCATAGCAATCATAGCCGCATTATCGGTGCAGTATTCAAAGGAAGGGATGCAGGTAGGTAAACCGAATTCAGCACCCATTTCAACGAAAGTTTCACGCAACCTGCTGTTGGCAGAAACGCCTCCGCTGAGGGCAATGGAAGCCGGTTTCAGGTTCACAATAGCCTTGCGGGTTACTTTCAGCAGGTATTGCACCACCTGTTCCTGAAAAGAAGCACAGATGTCCGGCAAATATTGCTCGGCAAATCCAGGAACCTGTGCTTTCAGAAAGTAGAGCAACGAAGTTTTCATGCCTGAAAAACTGAATTGGTAGTCTGGTAGTCGGGCGGTAGAGAATGTATGTGCATCAGGGCGGCCTTCCCTGGACAGCCGGTCAATAAACGGTCCACCGGGATAGGGGAGACCCAGCATTTTTGCGGCCTTATCCAATGCTTCGCCGGCAGCGTCATCAAGGGTTGAGCCGATAAGTTCCATGTTATGGTGTTCATCAACCCATATCAATTGGGTATGACCGCCACTGACCAGGAGGCACAGCATAGGTTTCGGAATTGGGTCGTGCTCAATAAAAACAGCCGATACATGTGCATGAAGGTGGTCAATACCAATTAAAGGCTTATTCAGGGCTATGGCCAGGCCTTTGGCAAAACCGGCACCCACCAGCAGGCTGCCCATCAAACCGGGACCACGGGTAAAAGCTATGGCAGAAAGTTCGTTGGCCGCAAGACCCGCCTGTGCTAAAGCCTGCTGAACCACCGGAAGGATATTGCTTTGGTGAGCCCTGCCGGCTAATTCGGGTATCACACCGCCGTACATTCGATGCACCTCCTGGCCCGCTATAATATTGGCGCGGATTTTGCCATCACAGAGCACCGCCGCCGCCGTATCATCGCAACTGCTCTCAATGGCAAGGATGTTCACAGATTCGGCTGGCATATGTATTGAAGGATCAAGGGCTAACTTTGAACCGTATTGAAGGCAAAACTAAGGAAAATACTGCTCGCACTGCTGCTGGGTCTGTTGCTGTTTGCCGGACTGGCCGTGGTATTGCTGCGAAGCAGGCCCGTACAGCAATTTGTTGCAGGTAAAATTGCCGCCTACCTCAGTAAGGAATGGCAGGTGAAGGTTGTTGTTGGGGGGCTGGAAACTGATTTTTTCCATGCAATCACCCTGGAGCGGATCCTGATCAAGGATAGGAGTCAGGATACCTTGTTTAGCTTTCGTCGCCTGCATGCACGCATTGCTTCCATCAACACCGGTGCGCACATTGTCAGACTGAGCCTATTTGAATGTTCCAACGGACTGGTAAATCTGGGGATTCATAAAAATGACAGCGGGCAGAATATCAATTTCCTGATAGACTACTTTACCCCGAAAAAGAAAGGTACTGGGCCTAAAATTATTTGGGAGCTGCGCGCACAAAATGCGGTGCTGCGCAATATGGAATACCGGAACTTTGATGACCAGGAGCCGGCAGCAGTTCCTGGCTACTTTGACCCGTACCACCTAACTTTCAGACGCATCAACGCGCAGCTGGATACCTTTATGCTTTATGATGATTCGATGCATTTCGGTATTCGAACCTTAAAAGCAAAGGAGCGTTCCGGACTCGTTATCAAAGATTTAAAATCACAGTGTCGGATTTCATATTACGCGATGGATTTTCTGGGATTTCGTTTATCCACGGCGCGGAGCGAAATTGGCGATACACTGCGATTCAGGTATCAGGGCTATAAAGCATTTTCCGATTTTAATGAAGCCGTTATCCTGCGTGGAAGATTGAACAACAGCCATTTGGGCCTTGCCGACCTGGGGGTTTTTCAAAGTTCCATGCGCGAACGTCCGGATGCCATCACCATCGGTACGGAGTTTAAAGGTAAATTGTCCTCGCTGCGGTTTAAGAAGATGGATATACGCTACGGAAGTCGGGGCATCATTCAGGGTGGCTGCTCTTTAAATGGCTTGCCAGATTGGAAAAATACCTTCATCGATGCTACAGTTCAAAAATGGGAAACCAATGCAACTGATTTAGGTGTTTTACTCGGAGGTGTAAGGATACCCAGCAACCTGAATTCATTGGGCGTTTTTCATTTTACAGGCTCATTTACAGGATTCTATAATCAGTTTACAGCAAATGGGCATATGAGTGGAGCTAGTGGTGATTTGTTTCTGGATGGCCTGTCCATGAATTTCCGTGAAGGTTATAACAAAGCCCACTATGAAGGGAACTTGAGGGTAGATCAGTTCAACCTCGGTTCATTTTACAGCCTGGAACCATTGATGGGTAAGGTAAATGCGGCTGTGCATTTGCAGGGGAGCGGGCTGAACAAGGATAATTTCAATATTCAAATACAGGGGCTTGTTTCGTCGTTTGAACTGAACAGTTCAGTACTTCGCGATGCGAAAGTGGATGGAATGCTCACGCCTTCCAGTTTTTCGGGTGATGCATCATTAAATGATCCTAAGTTGAGTTTCAACCTGAACGGAGATATTCGTTTTGCAGGTGAGCAGCCTCAATATCGTTTTACGTCTTTCGACCTTGTTCATGCGGATTTACACGCCTTGGGTTTTGATTCCGCCTCAAGCATTCTGGCATGTTCGGGTAATTCAGACATCAGCTATAGTGCCGCCTCAGATATAAACGGCGCGGTGGCGCTGAACAACATTCACTGGAACCGCAGTGGTATCGATTATTTCATCCCTTACGCTCAATTCACGGCAGCTCATTCAGGCCCTGTAAGGGAATGGACCCTGCGCAGTCAGATTGGTGATGCGGGACTTCGTGGCAACTTTCACTCAGGCAATCTGGCCCCTTCCTTCAGCGGATTGTTGCACGAACTGCTTCCCGAATTAGTTTCAGCCCCATTAAAAAAAGACACATCGGTAAAGTTCGATTATTACTTTAATCTGAGGAATGGCAAACTACCCGCTTCTTTCCTGGGTAAGCAAACTACTCTTGGTCCCATGATGCTGAAGGGCGCATATTCGGCGTTGGGAAATGCAGCCGAACTGAACAGCGAACAACCATTCTGGATAACACTGAACGGCAACAGCCTGCGGAATATAGAAGTACATTGTTCCAAAAAACCGGCCCTCCCGCTTGAATTCAGCATCCGCTCCGATCGGTTCAGCCATGCAGGAAATACTTGGTTTCGGAACCTGAATCTGAGAGGAACCATACACCATGGGCATATGCCATTGGCATTGGACCTGCAGGATTCAACAGGAGGCAACAGCCTTTCGCTGGCCGCGGAGATGGATTTACAGCAAGACTCGATTCCGATATCGTTCCAATATGGGCGGCTCAACTGGTTCGGGTCAAAATGGGTTTTAGATACTGTCGCCGGCATCACCTACCGCAAGGGCGATGTGGCAATCCAGAATTTCTTCCTGGGCAGTGATCGCAACTACATAGAAATGAATGGTGTAGCTGGCATCAGCGCCGATGATGAATTGCGGGTGTCCTTTGGAAACTTTAATGTTTCAGATATTCAACCTTTCCTGGGGTCTTTTGATGATTCCTTTGCGGCAAGCCTGAACGGTACGCTCACCATGCGCGGAACTTTATCTGACGATATTTACGCTGAATGCGACATCCTTGCCACCGGAATCAGGTACAATGGGATGGACTATGGTGATTTCAGGCTCGAAGCTTCCAGCCTTGACGTGGGCAAGCGCATCTGGCTTGACGGAATGGCAACGAAAGGCATGTTTAAAGGCGCTACCCTGCGCGGAACTGCGGCCCGGGCCGGAGAAGATGAGGGGCCCGGCAAGCTCAACCTCGACATCAATATACCCCGGGAAACGTCGTTGCTAGGCCTCCGTCCATTCTTGGAAGGGGTGGTGGATTTGAAAAAGGGATTTCTGATGGCAAAACTTCGTGTGGAAGGAACCACAGCTCAGCCCATCCTGAAAGGCGATTTTGAAATCAGGGAACTTCAGTTTTCGGTAGATTATACCAAGGTTTCATATGCTATACCCGCGCTGCGCGGTAAGGCAGACCGAAACATCATCAGCGTCATACCTTTCCACATAGTTGATGAAACAGGCAGGGGCAAAGCCATTGGGCAGGCCAGCATCAAACACGAGTATTTCCGCAATTTTTACATTGATGCCGAAGTTGCAGGCGCCAACAATCTGAAAGCCATCAATACCGGACCCAAGGACAATTCACTGTTTTACGGCGTTGGCTATGCTGACGGATCGGCCAAATTTGTGGGCCCCTGGAATAAGCTTGACATGGAGTTCAATCTTAAATCGCGAAAGAATACGCTGATTTCCATTCCCATTACAGAAACCAGTTCCACAGGACCGGTATCTTTTGTTTCGTTCCGAAAAAAAAATGAGCAACAAGATCATGATGATGCAGCCTCAGCAGCTGAAGAGTCCAACAGCATCAACAGCATTACTGTAAACCTGGAAATGACTTCCGATGCGGAAGTGCGCCTCATTTTCGACGAGAAAATGGGAGACATCATGAAGGGAAACGGAACGGGAGATTTGCGTTTAACGTTGGATGCAGCAGGCAACTTCAACCTGATGGGCCAATTCACAGTAGCAGGTGGTGAATATTTGTTTACTGCGCTGGACCTAATCAATAAAAAATTCTATGTGAACAAAGGAGGTACCATTACCTGGAATGGCGACCCTTATGATGCCCTAATCAACATACAGGCAGAATACAGACAAAAAGTATCGCCTGCCGTGCTTATGGCGGGGAGGAATATTTCACAAACGGTAAGCTATCCAGTAATGGACGTGGTGAGCAAGTTGTCTTTAAAGGGTAAGTTGTTCCAGCCAGACATCCGTTTCGACCTGGAGTTTCCCAATATGCAGAATGCAACGAGCGGCACGAACCTCAGTGACCTGAATGCCACGCTGCAGCGCATTCGCAGCGACCAGGATGAGGTAGCCAGGCAGGTGTTTGGTTTGTTGGTACTGGGCAACTTCATTCCACCCAGCTTCTCCGCACAGGGCAATACGGCGAGCGCAGGTGCGGAGGCAGCAGGAAGTACCGTTAGTGGTTTGATTTCCAATCAGTTGAATAACTGGCTATCCCAGTTTGGCGGTAAGTTCCGGCTAACCCTGAATATGGAATCACTGTCGCAAAGCAGCCAGAATTCCAACCGTGTATCGGTGAATGTGAAGGTGCCGTTGTTCAACGACCGACTGATGATAGACGGCACTTATGACCCTACCGTGTCCCTGCCGAATGTAAATGTGGAATACAGCATCACCCAGGATGGAACCTTCCGGGTGAAAGCATACTCCCGAAATGCCAACCAACTTTATCAGGCACCCGGGTCATCCAGCAACATGAGTACCAACACCATGGGTTTAGGCCTTTTTTATCGCCGTGAATTTGAACGCTGGGTATTTAGCCGCAAGGCGAAAGCAGAATTTGGGGCACCAAAATGATGTTTTCTATGGTGTTTCATGAGGTATAGTCAAGCGACGGAATTCCATGTGTATGTCCTTATTTTTGAAAAAGAATGTTCCGCCTGCTGATTAATGTAGTCAACGAAAGTCTGGCCATGGCCTGGACGGTTTTCATTACCAACAAGTTGCGGTCATTTCTGTCGGTACTGGGTATAACCATCGGTATTTACTGCATCATTCTGGTTTATACGCTGGTGCACAGCCTGGAGCGCAACATCAAGGACAGCTTCGCCTCCATTGGCTCCGATATCGTATTTGTGCAGAAATGGCCTTGGGACAATATGGGATTTGATTATCCGTGGTGGAAATACCTTTCACGCCCAGTGGTTACGTATCAAGAGTTAGAGTACCTGCGCAGCCATCCCCCAGAAAGCCTTGGTTCGGCAGCTTTTGCCTTTTCCATACAGGGGAAGCTGGTTGAGCGAGGTCCGTACAAGGCCGATGGCGTTGATGTTTTCTGCGTGTCACATGATTATCAGCTGGTTCAAAAGATAGATCTGGTGGAGGGACGATACTTTACCCAACAGGAAAGCGATGCAGGCCGTCCGGTGGTGCTCCTTGGTGCCACCATTGCAGAGCGTCTTTTCCCGGAAGGGAATGCCACAGGGAAATCTGTCCAGGTGATGAAGCAGCACTGCATGGTATTGGGCGTGCTGCGCAAAGAAGGACAAAGCGTCATCAACACCAGCTTTGACCAGCGCATCATCATTCCTTTGAACTTAGCGCGGTCTTTTGCTAATCTGAGAAATGAATCCGGGAATCCACAGATTTTACTCAGGGCCAAAGAACAGGGCGGTATTGATGAGCTGATTTGGGAAACCGGTGCGGCCATGAGGGCTGTGCGCCGTATCAGACCCCATGAGGAGGAAAACTTTGCGGTGAACAAAATGAGCATGATAACAGACAACATCACCTCACTGTTTTCCAAGTTGAATGCGGCCGGTACTATTATCGGTATGTTCGCTCTGTTGGTGGGCTGCTTTGGCGTTGCCAACATCATGTTTGTGAGCGTAAAGGAACGCACGCAGCAAATTGGCATTCAGAAAGCACTGGGTGCCAGAAACTATTTCATCCTTTCGCAGTTCTTGAGCGAAGCGGTAATTCTGTGCGTATTTGGTGGGCTGCTTGGGTTAGGCTTGGTCTATTTAACCACCATGCTCGGTAATTATGTGTTGCACAGCTTTATGGAAAGCGCCTTGCAGCTTGGTTTGAACGGGTCCGATGCCATGACTGGAATCTTTGTTTCGGTAGCCATTGGGTTGCTTGCGGGAATCCTACCGGCTTTACAGGCTGCCAGAATGAACCCTGTTGACGCCATTCGCTCGCGCTGAATCAGTTCAGCCTTACTTGCAGACGCAGGTTGATCATCCGCCCGGTGAGGAATTCCGGCACCCCATAAATGTTGGCGCTGAAATCCTTAACCCACAGATAGCTGATCACATTATCGATGCCCAGCATGTTGAAGATTTCCAGGGAAACCCAACTGCTTTGCACCATATCCCATAACTTTCCCTTGGGTTTATGCTGATCATCAACCAGAATTTTGGTAAAGCCGATATCTACCCTTCGGTAGGGCGGAATCCGGTAAATGTCTTTATAGCGGAGGTCTCCGCCAAGGTAATAAGGCATCCCTGTACCGAAAATAAGGTTCAGGTTCATGCGATAGCGCTTGTTGCCGGGCAACTCATCCTGAAAAACGATGGCGGCATTCACCCTTTTGTCTGTAGGCCGGCGCAGCCAACTGCTGTTCACCATGTTACCGCTGCTGTTCTTGTAGGTAATGCGCTCCCTGCTTTGAAGCACGCTCAGGGTAAACCATGATTCCAGCCCCGGGATAAACTCGCCGTTGATGCGGTTGTCCAGACCCCAAGAATATCCTTTGCTGCTGTTTACGGCGTAATAGCGGATGCGGATGTTGTCAAACAAATAGGGAACCTGATTTTGCAGTTGTTTGTAATAGGCCTCGCTCAACCATTTGAACTTGCGGCCCCACATGGAAAAAGTGCGTTCCATTCCTGCCACGGCATGAATGCTCTTCTGCGCTTTTAAACGGGTATTCAGGGTTCCGTCAAATCGGCGCATTTCCCGGTAAAATGCAGGTTGATTGTAGATGCCACCGGCAAGATAAAGCCGTACAACAGGTTTGCGCAGAGAATCGGGAAGCGCTGCATTGTAAGCCCGGTTGGGTTCGGTGCTCAATTGAATCCTCGGACTGTGAATCCATTGTTGGTTTAAACTCCAGTACTGACTCCTTGTGCCAATGGTTACGCGTGTATTGGCGGCTTTGTGCAGGAGGAGGCTACTTTGAATATGACCGGAAGCCCTCCAGGATGAAAGTGCTGCTTTGCCACTAACAAATCCATCCATAATTACGCTGTCGCGCCCAAAGCCAAAGGGTGGGATGTTATACTCCGCAGAATCATTGTACAGCCATTCATGGATTTTATCGCTGATTTGTTCCTGCTGGATTCTGGCACCCCAATGAAGACTCACTTTCTTACTTCCGGCATTCCAACTGCCCAGTTGGGAAAGGTTCATAACCCTGGTATTGAGTCGGTTTCTGCCATGGTCAATGAAGCTGCCGGCGCCGAGGTTTCGAATGGGCTTCCCGTAGGTTTCCGAAGAGGGGTCCTTGTCGAGCAGTCCCAGGCTGTAAGCGCCAAAAACATCAAAAACTTCCTGTTCGCGCGTAGCAAATGCAGAACCTATCAATTTCAACTCCGTGCTTCTGCGCGGTTTCCAAACCAGCGAAAGCGCTGACATGGCGCTGTTGTACCCGCTAAATTCCTGACCACCCATGGCCACATACAAGTTGAAGGCATTTTGGGCGGTACCAAAGGATGTTTCCCTACTTTGAGGGTTCAGGCGATAGCGGTTTTCCGCCATGTTGCCGAGCCATTCCAGGCGCAACCGCGTGTTGAGGCGGTATGCAATCAGCCATTGAGCATCGTAGAAATTGGTAACGTAGCGGCCACTCACGTCCAGCGTATTCAATACCAAGGTGTTGGAACGCCAGCGCACACTGCCAATGCCGCTCAGCCTGCGGTTGGCTGAAAGTTGTTCCAAGGCTAAGGAAGCGCCGAGGAGGCCCACATCGAGGGTGCTTTCAAAACGAGTAGGCTTGCGGTATTCCACATCCAAAACGCTGCTTTGCTTGTCGCCGTAGCGCGCTTCAAACCCGCCTGCGCTGAACTTCAGGTTTTTCACCAGCAGAGGGTTGATAAAACTCAGTCCTTCCTGCTGTCCGCTGTGGATCAATTGCGGACGGTAAATCTCAACGTCGTTCACATACACCAGGTTTTCATCGAAGTTTCCGCCCCGCACGCTGTATTGCGATGAGAGCTCATTATTGCTGAATACCCCTGGCAAGGTTTTGATGATGTTTTCAATGCCGCTGCCCAGTCCGGTCATCCCTTCAACAGCTCTCGATTTCAGTTCAATACTCAACCCGTTGGTGCTGCCGGAGGTGATTCGCAGTAATTCCAAATTGCCAATACCTGCATTGAGATAAACTATCTGGTACTTTGTGCTGTCTTTAAGTTCGACCATCTGGCCGCTGAAAACGCGTTTCCGCTCGAAAAAACCTTCAATACGGATGGCTGAATCGCAAGGTACTTTAATTGTGCAGCGACCATCCTCATTGGTCAGCGCCCCATTCAAACTTCCGGCAGGTTTTATCCAAACACCGGGTACAGGTTTGTCTTCCTGGTCGCGCAATTCCATACGCAAGAGGCAGGCATGCTGCGCCTGCAGACATGCTGAAGCGAAAAGCAGTAACAATAGAGATGGCAGCAGCCTGTTCACCGGCATTCAACGCTAAATTAACGTCCTTTGGTATGGGCCGGGCTGCATGCCTTCAGTTGTTCAATAACCAACAAGGGATGCTCTGCACCAAAAACGGTATTGCCCGCCACCAGCACATCCGCACCGGCTTCCAGCAGGGAAGGTGCATTTTGCAGCGTAACGCCGCCATCAATTTCAATCAGGCAAGTGCTGTTCTTTTGAAGGATTAGGGATTTAAGCTGTCGGATTTTTTCATAAGTGTGCTCAATGAACGATTGACCGCCGAAGCCCGGATTTACGCTCATCAGGCAGATCAGGTCGCAGTCGGTAATGATGTCCTCCAGCAGGTGTACCGGACTATGCGGATTTAATGCCACGCCGGCCTTCATGCCTTCTTTTCTGATTTGATTCAGAGAGCGATGCAGATGCGTACTCGCCTCTATATGTACGGTGAGCACTGAAGCACCGGCATCTTTAAATTCTTTAATATAGCGCTCCGGCTGCACAATCATCAAATGCACATCCAAAGGCTTCTGCGCATGTTTGTTCAAACATTTCAGCACCGGAAATCCAAACGAGATGTTTGGAACAAAAACTCCGTCCATGATGTCCACATGGAACCAGTCTGCCCTACTTTGATTTATCAGCTCCGTGTCTCGCTGCAGGTTGCCGAAATCGGCGCTGAGCATGGAAGGAGCTATCAGGTGTGCCATGGTGCAAAGATATTCAGCGGATATGTACTTCCCGGACGGTATCGGCACCAAGTTCCTGATTAATCAGCCTGAGTATTTCATCCTTGCGCATGCTGAGTTCCGCTTTCAGCGGTGCATTGTCAATGCCAATGCTCAGTGAACCTTCCTTATACTTGAGGTACAGGGTATGATTGGAAATTAAGGGCCCCATAATTGTGGCCCAGCGCTCCCTCAGTGCGGCTTCGGTAAGTGGGCCACTCAATTTGTATTTTTCTTCCATCTCCCGGAGCACTTGGCTGATGCTTTTGCTTCCATGGGGTCCTATCCGTTTCATGTTGTTTTTTCTTTTCGAATTTTACTGTGTCTGTAACCGTATAGGAAGTAGATGACCAAGCCCAGGGCCAGCCAGATAAAGAATCGTTCCCAGTTTAAAGGACTAAGTTCAGCCATCAGGTACAAACAACTTAACAATCCCAGACTGGGAATTAGGGAGATGCGCTTATTTACGGAACCAATTGCCAGCAGCACCATGGTGGCCAGCAGCAGCATTCTGGGCAACAATACCAGCCAGTGGGTGCCCTTTTGCAAGCCTGAGCTGAAGGCAGCTTGCTCAGGATAGATAAATGAAAGTATGCCAAGGGTTATCAATAATGGAAATAAGCCCCACCAGGCAGGGATATAGGGTATCCGGAACGCGCCAGTGGCATGTTCGTTCTTCATGTCCATGATGATTACTCCGCCATTCACCAATACAAAGGCAAACAAGGTGCCGATGCTTGTTAAATCGGTAACTTCGGTCAGGTTCAGGAATAAGGCGGGGATGGCTACCAGCAAGCCGGTAACGATGGTGCTGAAGCCGGGCGTATGGTATTTCGGGTGCAGCCGGGAAAATATCCGGGGCAACAATCCATCCCTACTCATGCTCATCCATATTCTGGGTTGTCCCAGCTGAAAAACAAGCAGCACGCTTGCCATAGCCACAATCGCACTGACAGCAATGATGCCTTTAATGACAGCAATGATGCCTTTAGTGCCGTTGAGGCCTACATGGCCGAACACATGCGCGAGCGGATCTCCTACATTCAGTTCAGTATAGGGAACCATGCCCGTTAGGACCAAGGTAATCAGGATGTACAAAACGGTGCAGATGAGCAGTGAATAGAACATCCCTTTGGGCAAATCGCGTTGCGGATTTTTACATTCCTCTGCGGTGGTGCTGATGGCATCAAATCCAATGTAGGAAAAAAACACCGCCGATACTCCGGTCATCACTCCGCTGAAACCATTGGGTGCGAAGGGAATCCAGTTGTCGGTATTAATAAAGAATACCCCGCAAATAATCACCAGGGCAATCACAGCCAGCTTCAGCAGCACCATCACATTTCCGGCACGCCGGGTTTCATGAATGCCCACATAACAAAGCCAAGTAATAAGTACTACAATCATCAGTGCCGGTACGTCGGCAATGAGGGGGAACCCCAGGATACGGGGTGCGTTCAGATAGGCCGCATAGGCTTCACTGCCCTTCAGGCCGGCCTCGAAAGCGCGCTTGGCACTGAGGAAATCCATACTCATCCAGGATGGTATTTCCAGGAATGTTCCGCTGAGCAGCCCGGTGAAATAATCACTCCAGGATATGGCTACAGCGATATTTCCTATGGCGTACTCCAACAGCAGGTCCCAACCGATAATCCAGGCAAGCAGTTCTCCAAAACTCAGGTAGGCGTATGTGTAAGCGCTGCCGCTCACCGGAGCGATGCCGGCAAACCGCGCGTAGCTAAGCGCTGAGAGGCCGCAGGTGATGCCGGTGAAGATGAAAAGCCAGATGATGGCCGGACCACCGTCGAAGGAAGCCTTGCCGATGGTGCCAAAAATCCCTGCGCCGATGATGGCGGCAATTCCTAATGCGGTCAGATCCCGGACGCCCAAAACCCGCTGCATCACGGTTGCCTCCTGTTGCTGTAGGGAGGCCAGGTGGGCTATGGTTTTTTTTCTTCTTATGTTATTCCAAAACGACATGACAAGCCAACGATATTAAGCAAATTAGTTCAGGATGCGGCTGCTTTGATCATCCTATAAATCAAGGTATGAAGGCTTTTATTTTCTCAGGAAAGTGAGTTTTGGTTCCATTGTTCAGCGATGCGTTTTACCAAGGCCGGACCCCCATAAACAAAGCCGGTATAGAGCTGCACCAAGGATGCGCCAGCTTTTTGTCTTTTGTGTGCATCGGTAGCGGACATAATGCCGCCTACACCCATAATAGGAAACCCTTCCGGCAGGCGCTGAGCCATAACTGCCATTACGTTTTGAGCCTTTAGGGTCAGCGGTGCACCGCTTAATCCTCCGTTGCCCATGGCTTCCAGCCTGCTTGCCGGCGTTGACAACCCCTCGCGACTCAGTGTGGTGTTCGATACCACAAGGCCATCGATGCCTGTTTCCAGGCTTAGGTCCGCAACGTCTGCCAGCTGGCTGTCGTTCAGGTCGGGAGCAATTTTCAACAACAGCGGTTTTTTGGCCGAGCCCTGCCGAATCAATTCTGCCCTTGCATTCATCAGCGCCTGCATGATTTTGGTGAGCGGCTCTTTATCCTGCAATGCCCTTAATCCCGGAGTATTCGGCGAGCTTACATTCACCACCATATAATCCGCATATGGATAGAGGCGGTTAAAACATTTGAGGTAATCATCAAGCGCCTGTTCATTCGGAGTGTCTTTGTTCTTTCCAATGTTCACTCCCACAATCAATGTTCCTTGCCTGCGATGTTCCAGTCTGCTGGCCATGGCTTCCATGCCTTCGTTGTTAAAGCCCATACGGTTCAATAAGGCATGGTCTTTAACGAGCCTGAACAATCTCGGTTTGGGATTTCCCGACTGCGGTTTTGGAGTTACGGTTCCCACCTCCACAAATCCAAAGCCCAGGGCTTCGAAAATATCGAGGTGCTTCGCGTCCTTATCAAATCCTGCGGCCAATCCTACTGCATTGGGGAAAGTTAATCCCATGCATTGAATGCTTGGTGCTTTAGGCTTCCAGGTTTTCTTCAGCAAAGTGCCAAGAATAGGGAAGGATATGGCCACGTGCAACAGGTACATGGTAACAGCGTGGGCACGTTCCGGCGGCAACAAGAATAGGATACGGAGCAACAGTCCAAACATAGTGGCAAATTAAAGCAAGGAATGGGGGCCCTGGAAATTCTGATTAACCTGCATTCCGGGGTACTTTACGCCGTACCAATCAAATATTTAGCGAATGTCTGCCTTCATGCCCACAACA
>CANHRE010000003.1 GCA_947463095.1 Flavobacteriales bacterium
CACTCAGATTTGGAGCAGTTGCAGCGGGAAGAAGTGCTCCGTGGTTTCCGCAGCAAACGGGTTCCAATTCTGGTTGCCACTGATATCCTGAGCCGGGGTATTGATATTGACGATATTGGTATGGTGATCAACTACGATGTGCCGCGCGACGGCGAAGATTATGTGCACCGAATAGGCCGCACTGCACGCGCTGAATCAGAAGGAGAGGCCATCACCTTGGTCAATACCCACGACCGTAAGAAAATGCAGCGTATTGAACAACTTATTCAGTCTGAAATTCCCGTTGCTTCCCTGCCTGAAGGCATCAGTGCCGGCGTGAGCAAACCCGATTCACGGCAGGCAGATACCAGAGGCAGGCGAGGTGCCCATGCCGGAAAAAAAGGATACTCCGGCAACCGCAGGAACAATCAACAGCGCTAGTTTCCTGCTTCCACATAGTTTCCGTTTTACCGCTCCTGAAACAGGTTGTTTAACGCGGTTTCTAATATGTTAATTATATGCTAATCAATATGTTATAGTTTTCGGCTCCAGGAATAACGCCCGCGTATTTGCATCCATTGAAGGAAACTATTAGTTTCACGAAAAACTTACAGTGCGATAAATGCACATAAATAATTTTGTTTATATGAATAAATATTATAATTTACTTTGCGGCGCTGTATCTGTCGAACATATGTACCAAGAGCAGGAAACAAACAGGCGGATTGCTAGAAATTTACGTACGATAAGGGAATTAAAGGGGTTAAAGCAAGGTTATATAGCCAAGCATTTAGGAATTACTCCGAACGGTTATGGTAAAATTGAGCGCGGAGAAACGTCTATTTCCGTAGAACGTCTGGAAACCATTTCTCAGATTTATGGTGTCAGTTTGATGGATATTTTACAAATGGGAACGCTGCGCAATGAGTCTTCGGAAGCTGATGGCCCTCATGCGGCACAATCGCCTCATACAGGTTCTGCTGAGGCCTATATATGGCATGAAATGACCGGTCTGCGCACGCAGGTGAAGGGTCTTCAGGATATGGTGCTGCAACACAGCAAGTTATTGGAAAAGCTGCTCGGCAAAAAAAAATAGGAATTCAGGCGTCTTTTTTAACCTTTATTTGGTCATCAGCCGCCGAACTGGGTTTCCCTTAAAGTAAACAAGGCTTTTTACAATGCAGCCTGCGGCAGGAGCTCTTGTATCAGCTTTCTGAGCAACCACTGCGTTTTGTGCACAGCGGCAGCCTGATCCTGTTGGATGATGATCGAGGTTGAGGTCGGTCTGTGGTAAAACATGGCTGCTCCGTAAGCGCTTAAATGCCCGTTAAGTAAGATTCCCCGATATTCAAATTGCTGAAGACCAAAGCCATAGGGTAAAAAGTGTGCTGTGGCCGGCAAGAAGCTGGTCATGGTTTTTTGGGTTTCAGGATTCTTAAACAACCGACCTTCGTGCAGGGCATGAACGAACAGCGACAGATCAGACATGTTGCTAATCAGCCCACCGCCGCCCCAGTCGAAGGAACAGTTCACAGCTTCCATGCTGTAGGCACCATAGTAGTGAACCAGCATTCCGGCCTCGGAAATGGCGTCCTCAAGGCGGGTATGGCTGCATCCCAGTGCCTGAATGATGCGGACATCCATAAGTGCAGCCAGGGTTTCTTGCGTCTGATGTTCGGCGATGATTCCAAGCAGCAGATAATTAGTGTCTGCATAAAGGAACCCGGTGCCCGGTTCGTGGGAAAGGCATTGCAGGTTTTTCAGGAAATCATTCGCCAGTTCCCATGGGTGCCATTGTTTCCCGGGTTGGGTAAATGCCTGTGCCACCAGGCCGGCATCTGCGGCGAGATAGTCTGGCAATCCACTGCGGTGCTGTAAGAGGTGGATTAAGCGCAAGTTTTGGGCATTTAGATGTTGTAACTGCGAGGCTATTTCCGGAGGTAATACTTCGACGACCGCATCATCCAGGTGAAGCAGGCTTTCTTCACACAGTTGGAGCACAAGTGCCGCCGTAAAGGTTTTGGTGATGCTGCCGATGCGGAACATATCGCTGTATTGAACAGGCCTTCCGCCTGGGCCATTGTTCCCCAGGGCCAGCGTTTGGCATTGTCCGTTCCTGTGGTCTTCCACCTGCAGCATTACATGGTGAAGAGGGGCATTTTGGTCATTTCTGATCAGCTGCTGTGCCAGGACTTCCAAAGAAGACATCATGCGTGTTCAGAGTTGAAGGATCCGAATGAGTTCAGCGGCCAGCTTATAGTCATTTTGAGCCGCCGGGATTTTTTGCTGCAACCCTGTTTTCCCGCTGGCCTGGAGGTAAGTTTCAAAGCCGCGCTCGGGGATGATGCGCAGCCGTGGTTTGGCAATGGCTTTGCTGCGAACCAGGTCCTGATAGGAGAAATTCAGTTCGCACAAGGTTTTTTCCAGTACATCAGTAAACAGGGTGTGATCGGGACTTTGGGTTCCGAACTCAACAAACCATTCATGGCCGGGCAGGTTCTGATTTGTGCTGATATGCGGTGCTACGGTATATGATACCACCGTGGATCCGCAGGCAGCAGCTGCAGCGGCAATGGCCTGGTCGGTTTCTTCGGTGGTTACATGTTCGCCAAAAGCTGAAATGTAGTGGTGGATGCGGCCGGTAATCAGAATTCTGTGCGGAAATACCGATGTAAAGCGCACCGTGTCACCATTCAGGTAGCCCCAAAGACCCGCATTGGTGTTCAGCACCAGCGCATATGGAACGCCGGTTTGTACTTCATGTAAGGAAACGCGCACAGGGTTGGCATTGTTCAGGGTACTCAGCACTATAAATTCGAAAAAAATGCCGTTGTTGAGCACCAGCTGCATGCCGCGCGTTTCCGGCTGATCCTGGTACGCGATGAATCCTTCCGTGCTGGGATAGGATTCGTAAATCCAGAAGGGCTTGCGGATGTGTGCCTGAATTTCGGGCAGGAAGGGCGTATAGTCCATGCCACTTACCAGCAGCATGCGGAAGTTAGGGAACAGCTGCTCGAATGTTTTACCACTTGTTTCCGATATCTGGCGCAGAAACACAATGAACCACACGGGCATGGCGGCAATGGTGCGGATGTCTTTTTGTCCGCATACTTTGATCATCGCGGCCATGCGCTGCGTATAATCGGGGATGGAATTGATGCGGTTGGAAGGCACCTGCCACCATTTGTATAACAACGGTACGCGGCTGTTGGAGATGGTTGATATGGGGGCGGCAGGTATGCCGTTCAGGTCTTCAAAAAAATGTCCGTCGGAGAACAACAAAACCCGTCCCTTGAGGAAGTCCAAATCCCCGTGCTCATGGGCGATATGTGCCGGAGCATAAAGCGGTCCCTGCAGTTGATTTCTCAGAGATTCCCGCGTTACAGGGATGTACTTGGTGCGGCTGGTGGTGCCGGAAGTTTTGCCGAAATAAACTGGCCTGCCTTTCCAAAGCACATCCGATTCCCCGGCATGCACGCGCTCCAGGTAGGGAAGCAGGCCTTCGTAATTGCGCAAGGGTACGGCCTTTTTGAAATCCTCGTAGGTGCGCAGTTCTGGAAAGTGATGGTCTTTGCCGAAATCAGTATGGGCGGCCCCATCAATCAGTGAACGAAGCACCCTATCCTGGCTTCCGAGCGGGTCTTGCAGTTGCGCGGCAACTCTTTTGTATGGACGGGCAACAATGCGCTGAATCAGCCTATTACTCAGGTTCATGGGCCATTAGTTCAGATGTAATCAAAGGCGGATGCGTACAGGGGTCTTGCCATAATGTCTGATTGTTCCTCTTTGCTGAGCAGGTGAAAGTATGCCATGATGTTGGAATCGGCGTCTTTGACGAAGGTATGCAGCAGCCCCGGATTTATTTTTAAGGAAATGCGCCTGCGCACCGGACATTGTTCGGCCATCCAGTACAATGCAGAATGCAGTTGTTCCCTGGCCAGCAGGCCTTCAAACAATTGCGCCAGACGGGATTCATGACCGGGAGCCGCATAAATGCCTTCAAAAGCCAGGAATTCAAACTTGTTTGGGTTGAACAGGCGGCGCAGCAGCGGAACTCTCGGTGCAAGGTTTACGATGAGTTTGCCGCTGAATCCGTCCATCGACCGCACAACCCAGTGCACACGGTGGTATTGGCAACCAACTACGATGCGGCCGCCCTCCCGAATGACGAAATAGTTGTTTTCTGAAAACAAAGAATTAAACTGCACCAAAGCATGCGCCTCATATTGCACGTGAAGCAGGCCCAGCAACTCCTGCCGCTCGGTTTCGGTATGAAGTTGTTCAATGGGTTGTTTACCCGGAAAAAAGCGACTGAATCCTTGTGTTTTTATGACACCAATATCGCGATATCCCGCAAAGCGCACGGTTTTGAACGAAGCCGTATTGCTCTTTTCCACACAGGCGAAGAAGATGGTTTTTTCCGCTTCATCCTCGCGGATACCCTGCATTACCTTCACCGATAGGCGTGGAACCATGCCATTGCCCCTTACCTGAGTTGCCGCTGCGAAATAACGGGCGTAATAGCAGTTGTAGTGGTGTTCACCGCAGGCAACAGGAGTATTGCAAAACACCACGGTGCAAAGCAGTTCGTCCTGTTGTTCGGCTGCAATGAGTGTGGGTCGGTGCAGGCGGCGTATGTGTTCAGCCGTATGCTTGTGCTCATAAACCGTTCCTTTGTTTCCCCAGGCAATCTGATCCAGAAACCGCACCGCCTTTTCCGGAATGGCCGTATAGCGCCGAATTTCGTAAGCTTCCTGCCTGAACAGTACCTTGCTTTCCATCAATGTTCAGCTTTATTGAGGGATGCTTCGTGAAGTTGCTTTGATCAGGCCGTCGGCTTCCATCTGAAGGCAGGACAGCAGAATCTTCTCTTCAAGATCTTTCAGTATTTCAGGGGTATGGGCTGCAGACAGGAAGCAATTCCGGCCTTCCCATACATACACATCATTCATCAGCAGGTAGTAATAGATCATGTTGCTTCTGCCCGGGGTATTAAACCGGAACAGGGAAGCAAAATTGCTGATGCTGAGGGGCCAGCCCCGCTGTTCAAATTCTGTATTGAGGCGGGCGCAGAGTGCAGCAGTTGTGTGGTTCAGTGCGGTTAGGGTTTCGCCGTTGCCGGCTTGAAGCAAATCAAGGGTTTTCAGGGCGGAAGCCATGGCCAGCGGATGATGGCAAAAGGTGCCTGCCACAAAGGTGGAGCGCACCAACGGTGCCGATTCATCGTCGAAGTTCCAGTGGCCGCCATCGGTGGCATCTAAAAAACGGGACTTCCCCGCAACAACGCCGATGGGCAATCCGCCACCAACCACCTTCCCGTAGGTTGCTAAATCAGCACGGATGCCAAACAGCGCCTGACATCCGCCCAGGTGCGCCCTGAAACCGGTTATCACTTCGTCAAAGATGAGCGCTATGTTATGCGCTTCGGTCAGTGTGCGTAATTGCCGCAGATAGGCCACCGGCTGAAAGGAGGGATTCCGGCTCTGCACGGGCTCTACCAGCACTGCGGCAATACGGTCTTTGTTTTTGCTGATGAAGTCAAGAGATTCATCGCTGCCGTATTCCAACAGGAAGGACTCATTGAGGATGGATTGCGGCACACCCGGCACAATTGCTCTTGCCAGGTGGGATTGCGGATCACTTTTCAGTGAAAGCAACGTATCATGGGTGCCGTGGTACGATACCTTGAAGTACACAATGTAATTCTTCCGGGTAACGGCTTTTGCAAGACGCAGCGCCACCATCACGGCTTCCGTGCCCGAATTGAAAAAAGCCACCCGTTCGTTGCCGGTATGTGCTGAGATGTTCTGGGCCAAGGTGCCCGCCAGCGGGGAAATGGGGCCTACCGACCAGCTTTTCATCAGCTGATCCTCAACGGCTTGGCGGATGGGTGCATGGTTATGTCCGAACAGGATGGAGCCAAAGCCCATGGTGAGGTCGGTTAAGCGGTTTCCATCCAGGTCATACACAAAGGCGCCATCGGCTTTATCACAAACGGTAGTGTAAATGAGGTTCTTGATATCCCTGCTGAATCCGGCAGCATTTCGGTTAAGCGCCAACACCCGCCTGAAGTCCTGCGTGTGCTTGCGTGTAAGAATGTGCTTGCGTGTTAATGATGAAGGAAAGTCCGACATAAAACGAATACGTTACCAAATGTAATCCTTACCGGCAAATACCACCACTGCCCACTTTACAGGAAGGGCTGAGGGATTTTTCAGGGCTTAGAAGTCGTTATCCCAAATCCCCTGCAGGCTCAAAATGCATCACCTGTTCCCCACACATCATCCAGCACCTCCATGGCTTGTCCGGCATCGGTTACAGGTTCCAGGCATTCCTGGTTGCGGCAAATGTAGATGGCGTTTTGATGCTTGATTTTTCCATGTAAAATGGGAAGATCTGAAGTTTCCGAGCCGCGTGCAAGCACCATATTGGTAGGCAGCTGCGCCTTGAGCTGCTGTTGTATGGCAGCGCTGTCGTTACCCATAATTTCCAGTTGGATTTGGCCATAAGCTTCCATCAGAGCTACCTGCGCCCAAGCCGTGTACCAGCCAGGGGACTTTTGCAATTGCTCCCTCACGGCATCCAGCATACCCCTGCCTTTCGACAGGTATTGTGGATCCGCAAACAGGTAGCCAATTTTAATGAGCGACATGGCCAGCATGGCATTTGGAGAGGAGATTACGTCGTCGTTCAGATCGGTTTTGCGCAGCACCAGGGGGCTGTCGTCGCTGCTGGTGAAAAAGTATATGCCGCGTGCCGGGTCAAAGAACTTTTCGGTGCAATAGTCTGCCAATGCCTTCGCTTCCCGAGCATAATGTGCATTGCCGGTAACTTCAAACAGCCGCAAGAGGCCCTGAATAACGGCGGCATAGTCTTCCAGGAATGCGTTGATGGCGGGATGGCCCTGCTGAAAAATGCGGTATAGGCCCTTACCGTTGCGGCACCGGGTTAAGATGAAGCTGGCCAGGTTTTCGGCTGCTTCAGTCCATTCGGGATTGTTCAGATAATAGCCCGCATCGGCGAGTGCGGAAATCATCAGGCCATTCCAGGAACAGATCACCTTGTCGTCCAGGCCTGGCCTTTCGCGCTGCTCCTGAGCCTGAAACAGTTTCTGCTTCACACGGCGCAGGCTATCGAAATACACATCTCCGCTGATGTTCAGTTCGGCAGTCAGCTCTGCCGGCGACTTGCGCTTGTGCAGGATGTTATAGCCATGTTCCCAGTTGCCTTCTTTTTTAAAGTGGAACGCATACGCGGCAAAGTCGTAATCTGCTCCCAACGCAGTTTTAAGTTCATCGTCCGTCCATACATAGTAACGGCCTTCCATCCCTTCGCTGTCGGCATCCAGGGCGGCCATAAATGCACCATCCGGCGTTTTCATTTCGCGGTAGCAGAAGGCCAAGGTTTCGCGGACCACCTCTTCATATACGTAGGCTCCGGTAAGGGAGAAGGCCCTGCTGTAAAGGCTGATCAGCTGTGCATTGTCGTACAGCATTTTCTCGAAGTGCGGAGCAAACCAGTAGGGATCGGTGCTGTAGCGGCTGAATCCGCCGCGCACCTGGTCGTAGATGCCGCCATTGGCCATCTTGAGCAGCGACAGGTTGGTGAAATCCAGGGCTTCACGGTTGCCGGTTATCAGGTGCAGGTTCAGCAGGAATTCATATTGGTTGGGCAGGGGGAACTTGGGTGAGCGGTTGGCACCGCCTTCCTTCCAGTCAAACTGCCCGGCCATGGTTTGGTAGAGTGCAGCAATATCCTGGCGTTTGAAGCCGCTGCCGGCCTTGCTTTGTTCCACCAGCTCCATCTTGTTCATGCCATCCACCAGTGCGGCTGCATAGGATTCGGCTTTTTCGGGTTCCTGCTGCCACAGCGCTCCAAGTTGCAGCAATACCTGCTGCCAGGAAGCATTTGGGAAATAGGTGCCACCGTGGATCGGCCTGCCATCCGGCAGACAGAATATGTTGAGGGGCCAGCCTCCTCTGCCGGTAATCAGCTGGCAGGCGTCCATATACACGGCATCCACATCGGGGCGTTCCTCGCGATCCACCTTGATGTTTACAAAAAATCGGTTCATGATGTCGGCGGTGGCTGCATCCTCGAAGCTCTCCCGTTCCATCACGTGACACCAGTGGCAGGCGCTGTAACCGATGCTCACCAGCACCAGTTTATTTTCCGCTTTGGCCTGCGCCCATGCCGCATCGTTCCATTCCTGCCACTGCACAGGATTGTGGGCATGCTGCCGCAAATAGGGGCTCCGCGCATGGATCAGGCCGTTGGGGTGTTGATTTGAATTCA
Organism: Flavobacteriales bacterium; assembly: GCA_947463095.1. GTDB lineage: Bacteria > Bacteroidota > Bacteroidia > NS11-12g > UBA955 > REEB481. The sequence continues at coordinate 8,275 of CANHRE010000003.1, forward strand.
AGGTGTAATGATAACACCTGCATTCCTGAATTGGTTTAGCGCGCTGTGTTGGTGAGCCCTTGTAGGGGTCGAACTACGAAACATCCTTAAACCCCAGTATAGGGGCAGGTAAGATGACAGCAGTAAGGCCGATTTGGGGTGTTTGCTTTTCTCCGTACTTTGCAGCTTCCATGGAGAAAGGCGCACTGCTGTTGAAAGGCGAAAGCGGCTGGGTAACCCGGCTGTATCCTTTTATCGCCATTGCGGTGATGCTGTGGCTGGTTCGGGTAGTGTTGCAGAACCTGATTCCGGAAGACAAACAATGGATGCCGGATGCCATCCTGTTTCCGGTGGTTGTACTTACCATGTATGTGGGCACAAGGAATTGGGTAAACCATCGCCTGTACACTCAAGGCATCGAGCTGTTTCATCCCTTCACCCGTCGCAGCGAATTCCGCGCCTTCAGCAGCCTGACACGCCTGGAAACCCGGCGCAGAAACATCAGTACCCGATACAACAGGGCAAACTATGTGGATGCACTGTTGCTTAATTTTGAGGATGGAACAGCGTGGGAGCTGTCCAGTATGGAGCTGGATAATTTCCATACCTTCAGGAACCTATGCATACAGCAGTACGAAAACATCCGTCAGTCATGAGCTTCAGGACCTTATTCCTTAGCGCCCTGTTGTGCCTTTGTGGTTCTCTAAGGGCACAGGATACGGCGGGTAGGTACCGTATGCTCAGCCCTGAGGCGCTGGCCGATTCGGTCATCAGCAAGCTGGAGCTGGCCAGGAATCCGGAGGTGTTAAAGGCTTTTTTTCCTCCGTTGAATTTGTTCATCCAGGCGGCCGATTCTGTTAAAGCCGGACAACATACGCAGATGCTGGTGGCCCGTTATCAGGCCTCTTGGGCACGGTTGAAACGCGACTTCAAACGCTTCAAAAAGCTGATGAAGGAACAAAGACTCAGCTTCCGCAATGCCACCCGCGATACCACCTACCTGCGCATTACCGAGCCCGGGGCCCGACCCTTGTATGCTTATGTGTATCAGGAATATTCGCGAAAGAAGAAGCGTTTCCTGGTGCGATTTGTCGCCGTTCGGCTGTCAGGGTATTGGTTCCTTTTTTCCGATTTGCAGTTGCGAGAACCAGATTGATGCCGGGTTTTCTGAGCTATGATCCAGACCTTTCACCTCAAACAAAAAGCACTGGGTTCTTGTTTCATATTTTTGTTGCATGGCCCGCTTCCTGATCTTGATTGGTTTGATGCTGCTTCCCCTGGCATCATGGGCCCAAACCGATACCTCTTTCTGGTTTGCCGCTCCCGATATTGAACAAAGGCACGGCGATCGCCCGATTGAACTGAAACTCATCGGTCTGGACCGGAATGCCCGGGTGGTGATTTCAGAGCCGGCCAATCCCGCTTTCGCGCCGATAGCCGTGAACCTGAACGCCGGCACAGTGGCCCGCGTTGATTTAACCTCACGGATCAGCCAGATTGAAAACTCCGCTCCGAATGCCATCAACAGGAAAGGAATCTACATCAGCGCCAGCACGCCTATTCAGGCGTATTATGAGGTGCTGGGCAACAACCTGAACACGGATATCTTCACGCTGAAGGGGCAAAACGCCCTCGATACGGCTTTTGTGGTTCCCGGAAACAACCTTTTTCCGGCGTCAACCACCATCGGAACTGCCATATTTTACAATGGGGTGCTGATTACGGCCGCTCAAAATAATACCCGTGTGCGCATCACGCTGCGCGTAGCCACGGGTGGCCGTCCTGCCGGAAGTGTCATCTCCGTGACTCTGAACCGGGGTGAATCGTATTTTCTCCGTTCCGATGACGGATCGGTTCCGAAGAAACTGGCGGGAACCATCATTCAGTCGGATAAGATGGTCAGCGTGACCATGTACGACGATTCGGTATTTCCCGGTGGCTGGAGGTCTGCTGCCGGAAGTTGCGTGGATATGTGCGGCGACCAGATTGTAGGCCTGTCCATGCTCGGCCTGAATTATCTGGCTGTTAAGGGCCCTGCACTCAATGCCCCGCTGAACGATGTGGTGTTTATTTCGGGCTATTGGGACAGTACCTTGCTGAAAATTAACGGCACGTTTGTCAAGTACCTTTCCCGGGGAGAAACCTACGCCCACATGATGGCGGCCGCCGAGCAACTCAGCCTGGTGGAGACCAATAAGAAGGTTGCCGTTATCCAGATGTCGGGTTTTGGCTGTGAAATGGGAATGTCCATTCTTCCGAACCTGGATTGCACCGGCAGCCAGTCGGCAGCGTTTACGCGTTCGGATGCCAGTTCCGGTACAACATTTTCTGTCACGCTGCTCGTACCAGCAGGGCAGGAGCGGAACTTCCGCATCAACGGCATACCGCTGAGCGCGGCGCGCCTTAGCCAGTTCGCCATTGTTCCCGGTACTTCCAACCGTTGGAAATACGCCAAGCTGGACCTGAGCAGCCAGTTCCCGGCCATCAGCAATGTGCTCATCACCAATGATTCCATGATTTTTCACTGCGGCATGATCAATGGGAAGGCCACAGGGTCCGGATGCCGCTTTGGTTATTTCTCCAATTTCAGAAAGGTGAGCCCGCGCTTGTTTGGTCCCGACCGCATGGATTTGTGCAGTGGGGCTGAACTTAAATTGCAGTTCAACGTGATTGGTCAGCCGGGAACAGAATGGGTACTGCCCAATAAATCCGTCCGCACCGGAAGTTTCTTCTATCAGCCAATCATGCGTCTAAAGGACTCGGGACTTTATGTGGCGCGCTACAGCAATACTTCATGTGATATTAATATCCGCGATAGTGTGCGGGTGCGTATGGACTCTGCCGCCATCAGCTTCAGCGCGAAGCCGGCACGTTGCCTGGGAGATTCCCTCATCATCAGACCATCGGTATTCTCCTTATCCGGCGCGGGTCCTGTTACCTGGTTTTACGGTACATCCTCCCAAACTGCTGCTGTGTTAAGGCTGAAACCCACGGCTCCGGGACTGCTGCCCATCAGTGCAGGCTTCACCACCCGCAACGGATGCAGCATGGCTTGGGTGGATACGGCCAGGGTGGTAGGATATCCTGCCGCCGGATGGGCTGATGTGAAGGGGACTATTTGTGCCGGAGATTCGGTGCATTTGAAGAGTGTTCCAGGAACATGGGGCAGCTTTTCCGCCGGCGCTGGTACGCAGGATTGGCGCCTGAATGGGAAGTATGTTTCCGCCAATACGCTGCTTCGGTTTAAAAATCCTTTAGGGACAGGTGTTTCCGTATTCCTTCGCATCATTAATGCCGAGGGATGTTCCGACAGCATTCAGCAGCGTCGTTCTATCGAAGACCTGAAGGTGAACGGTATCAAAGCAAAAGACGCCTGTGCCGGTGAGTTCGTGTCACTGGAAGCGGTTCCCGACTGGATGAACAGCACGCCCGGCACCATGACCTGGTTTCCCGGCGACGGAGCTGTATTGTCGGGCGCCGCGGTTCAAAGCCATCGCTACTTGAATGCCGGTATTTTTGATGTGAAGTTCCTGATGCAGAGCAGCAGCGGTTGCAAGGACAGCAGTTCCGCAAAATTGAACATTCATGAATCTCCGAAGCCTTCGTTCAGCGTAAAGGGCGGCTCCTGTTTTGGTGATACCCTGCTGTTGAACTTCAACGGTACTTGGGGACAAAGCTCCGGAAGCGGCAGCCTGGAATGGTCTGCCAATGGAGTGAAAATCAACGATAAAACGCAGTTTTTCTGGAAAAACACTGCAAGGGATCCGCTCCGACTTTGTGTATTGGCGGTGAATGATCAATCATGCTCGGACAGCGCCATTCAGGTGCGCAGGGTGTTTGATCTGCCGAAGTTGCCTGTAGACGTCCCTGCTGTTTGTGTGGGAGATGAAACGCGCATGGAAGTAAAACCGGATTGGGGCAATGGTCAGGCAGGAAATATCCGTTGGTTCGCCCATGACCGCGACACGGGCAGCGGCTTGTTGTTCGTGAAGCGCTATCCCAATGCCGGTTTGTATCCGGTTAAATGTATCGCTGTTTCTACGGAAGGCTGTGTTGGCAGCAGGGAAGTGAAAGCCAAAGTGGACCCCAGTCCGAGGGCATCCTTTCGCTATTCCCCCGGTTTCAGCGGCATTGATACGCCGTTTACCTTTAGCAATACCAGCACGGGGGCCAGTTCCTGGATCTGGAACCCGGAGTCGGGTATATTCCTCAACAGCCGCGATTTGGTATATGCCTATCCGGTGGGCGGGTATAAGAAAGTGCTGCTGATAGCCGTAAGCGATTCCGGTTGCCGGGATACGGCTGAACAACTGGTGTTTGTCCGGGAATGGATTAAATACTTCATCCCCAACGCATTCACGCCTAATCGCGACGACCTGAACGAGGTGTTTCGCCCGGTGGGCCTGGAGGGAAGGGTGAACCGCTATGAATTCAGAATATTCAGCCGCTGGGGGGAGAAACTCTATGATGGCCGCGATGCTGCGAAAGGCTGGGATGGTCGTTTCGGAGGAAAACTCTGCCAGGAGGGACAATACGTATATGAATTGTACTACCGGGATTATTTAGGACAGGCGGGATATCGGAAGGGTAGTTTTTTATTGCTGCGCTGAGTGTTCAGAAATAAGTGATAAGTGCTGGAAATAGGTTGACTATTTGAAAAGAGCGAAAGGTGCTATTCCCGTAGGGATGGCATATCGGTAGCCCTGAAATACGTTGACCGTTTGAAAAGAATCCCGTAGGGATGGCATATCGGTAGCCCTGAAATACGTTGACCGTTTGAAAAAAATCCCGTAGGGATGGCATATCGGTAGCCCTGAAATACGTCGACCGTTTGAAAAAAATCCCGTAGGGATGACATATCGGTAGCCCTGAAATACGTCGACCGTTTGAAAAGAATCCCGTAGGGATGGCATATCGTTTGCCCCGCCCAGGCGGGGCGGCAAATGAATCATGTTCAATGCCCTTTTTTAGATCACGGCTGGCTGCAAGGGAAGATAGAATATTGAAAATACCTTGATTATCCTTGATAGTATCAAATGATAGTATCAAAGGTCGTATTTTCATACGCATATCAAAAGTTCGGCAGCAGGTTTTACGCTGGATATCCCGATTCAGGGAATGATGAATCGGCTGTAGCCCCTGAGGGAAACGCTTTCAAACGATGCAATAAAAACTCCGGAAGGCCAGTTTGTGATATTAGTTTCCAATAGCTGTCCTGCGTGAACAGGGAAGCTGCGGAACAATCTGCCGTCGCTGAAGTAAATCTGCAGGTGCCCATTCGCCGGAGCAGTCAGGAACAGGCTTTTGCCGTCGTTCACAATCCTGAGTTCTGCCATACGAAGTTCCTTTGTACTCCAGGTTCCACCGCACCAGGCATTCATTTGCGACATGGCTTTGAGGACGTTCAGCCTGCCCCCGGTGGCGTTTTTGCCACTCAGTGAGGGCAGAGGATCTGCGCCTTTCAGGATCATTTCACGAAGGAATAGGGTTGCAGCGCCAGGGTTCTTTTTATAGAAATTCAGAAAGCTGTCGCAGGCGTAGGACAGCAGCATGCCCACGGTAGCGGTAACCTGTGGTGCTGCGCCGCTGGTACCTGAAAACTGGTCGTAGCGCCCGAACCGCGGGTTATTTTCCGCAGGGGCAACCGTGGTAAAGCTCGCTTCGCCGGGAGCAGCTATATCAATATGTTCCGTTCCGAATCCGGAAGGGTAGAACACGTCGTTTCCATTAACGTTGTTCACCCCGATTAGAAACGGGCTCGGACAGGTGGTGGGCAGATCGCCGTTGATGTCTACGCTGATGTCGTTGTTTACGGTGGCGGCAGCCGTGAGGATGCCGTAAGCGCCCAGCGTGTCGTAGAAGGCGCACCACAGCGGCGCATCTTCCGGCCTGCCGCGGTCTATTCCCCAGGAGTTGTTTGCCGATACCACAAAGGCTCCCTTCTTGCCCTTGCTGTTCAGCCATATTTTCTTTTGTGTTAACACATAGTCGAAGGCCTTAAGTACTTCCGCCTCGGTTCCGCCACTGCCTACTACCTGCATCAGCTTGGCATGCCATAGGATGCCGCTTACGCCCAGGCTATTTCCGCCGCGGGCGCCGGCAATTCCGTTCACTCCGGTGCCGTGTCGGGCTTTGTCATACATGTCCACAACGATGGCATTGTCATCGGCGGCATTCCAACCATGCGCATCATCTACATATCCGTTTCCGTCATCGTCAATGCCGTTCCAGGGTATTTCACCCTTGTTGATCCAAATGTTGGGAATTAGGTCGGGGTGGGTGGTGTCGATGCCGGTATCAATGATGGCCACCACAATGGTGTCGCCCTGTTTGGTGCTGCCGCCAATCTGGAAATCCCAAGCTTTGTCGGCGGAAATCATCCTTAAATGTTCCTGTTTGTCAAACCAGGGGTCATTGCTGTTGAAGCGCAGTTGTACCGGCTTGTTCCATTGGGCCGCCTGAACGCCGGGGATGGCGCGCACATGCTCCAGCAGGCGTGCCTTGGGTTCCTGTACTTTACAGAAATAATAGGGTAGGTTGCGGCAAAGCCGCTCGGGGTTGCTGTAGCCTTGCCCCAGCGCGTAGCTGACCCGTTCCAAATCCGTTCCGGGTTTCAGGGCAAACAGGATTTTTTGTTCCTGGGCCATGAGTCCACAGCCCAGACTGATGGCGCTGCAAAGGGAAAGAAGGCGCTTGAACATGATGATTGGATGTTTAAAGTTACAAAAAAAGCGGCACTTGCGCACCGCTTTTTTTGGTTGAAATTGAATGAGCTTTATTTAATGGCCTTGGCTTCTTTAGATTCCATGAACTTTTTCGCCTCGGCGTTATTGGGATCAATAGCCAGCAGGGCATTATAGTAATTCTTGGTTTCCACCCAGTTCTTCTGTTCCTTGTAGTAGGTTGCCAGGTAGGCATTAGCAATAATCAGATCGTTTTTGTTCTTGCCTTGTTCTTCGGGTTTCAGGTTTTTCATCCACTCTTCAAAGAAAGGTTTGGCAGACCAGGCTTCCTGGAAGGTATCCAGTTGCAGGTTGGATTTAGCGCGGATCAGCCGTCCGTAGTTGTATTCGGGTGACAGGGCAATCACCTTGGCCATGATGCTGTCGGACATCAGGTAATCTTTGATGTAATAGTTCGCCATACCCTGATAAATCTGGTCGTTTAGGCTCATCTTCTTACCCATTTCACTCTTGATGGCATAAATTCTGGCGGCATCTGCGTAGCGCTTCCGCTTGTAATATCCGGAGGCCATTTCGTCAAACCAAACATCCTTGGAGCCTTCCATGCGCAGCGCTTCTTCGCGCACCCGGAAGGATTCCACGGTGTCGCCGGCGATGGCCAGCAGACTAGATTTTGTATATACATCCTGTGCTGAAGGCTTTCGGTCGGGGCTCTGGGCTGTATATCGATCTAGGTACATCAGACCTTTAGCGGCATCGGCGGCATTGCTTCCGCTGCGTTCGGCGATGGAGAAGGCAAGCAACCCGTAGATGTTTGGATATTCTTTCTGCTGCAGCAGGCTTTCCCCTTCGCTGATGGCCTGGTCGTACTGTTTGGCCAGATACAGAGCACTCACATATTTACGGCGGGCGCTGGGGTTGTTGTTACGGCGCAAGTATTCCTGGTAGTAAAACAAGGCACTGTCAATTTTTCCTCTGGAATAGTACATATCGCCGTATTCGCGGTACACTGGGGCATAGTTGGCATCCAGTGCGATGGCGCGGGTAAAATCCTGCTGGGCGCGGTCATACACCTTAGCGCGGGTCCATACTTTACCCTGCTTGGTGATGGCCACCACTTTATTGATGCCGCCCAGGTCTTCGGCGGTAATGTAGTTCTGAATGGCCGGGCTGGCATCGATGGGGTTTTTAGCCCACAGCGCATCGCCATACAGCACATAACCTTCCGCATTCAGGTTATCTGACTCGGTGGCGGTTTTCAGGTATTCCAGGGACTTGACCAGGTCGCGTTTTGGTGCCATCATATAGGCTTCGCCGATGTTATTCCGCATCGAGCTTACTTTCTTCTTAGCCACGGCAAGCCCCTGGATGAACAGGTTTTCAGCTTCGCTGTTTTTTCCTTCCCACAGGGCTTTTATACCCGCGCCTACCAAGCCTTCGGGGCTCTTGGCATTCAGAGTATAGGCCTCCTGAAAGGAATTCAGGGCCGAAGCCGCGTCATCAGACTTCAGCGCATTCCAGGCTTGCTGGTAGGCCAGCACCGGGTCGGTGGGCTTTTTGGTTTTGAGCGACAGAAGCATGCGGCTTGCATCTTCATATTGCTCGTTGCGGGTGAAAATGGCTGCCTGCTGCACCGACTGGGCGTTGATGGAAACGGCAGTCAGGGTGAAAATCGAGGGCAGGAGGTAACTGGATATATTCCTGAGGTTCATGGGTTACAATGTTGTTCTTTAAGTTATATTCAATTCACGTGCCAGTTAGGCATGGTTTATTTCAGCGCCTCGGGTAGGCCGGGGTGAATCTGGATGACACGTTCCTGATCCCGCACCGGAACAATGCCGCTTTTTTTCAGAGCCAGTTGTCCCTGCGCGCCGCCGACAAAGGTAATAAAGCCACTGCCCAGACCTTGGTAATGTTGGGTATTAATCATGTAGATTCCGTAGCGGAGTGGATATTGATTCAGTTTAATGTGTGCATAAAAGGGCTTGAATGCAGGGCCATCGGCAGCCGTTTTTACGGGCAGGATGCGTATTTGGCGGTACATGGAGCGGGCAGTTTCGCTGGTCATATCACCAATCCAGTTGGCGCCAATCACGCCGATGCATCCCGGATTGTCTATCACGTAGCGCAGCACTTCGCTGTTGCTGCTCAGGGCCTTCACGCCGGGTCCGGGTTGGGCACCCCCGCAAAGGCTGTCTCGGAAATAACTGAAGCAAGCACCTCCGGGATGGTCAAATACCAGTTGCGTTTCCGTAGTTCCGGAACTGAACAGCGCTTTCAGCTTAGCCAGAAGTATTGGGCTGGTATCATGGCTGTTTCGGGCCATCACCAGGGCAACGCCTGCGTAGCCGATGAGTGTGCTGCGCGCCTTGATACCGGTTTGTTGCAAAGCATCCTTTTCGGAGCGGCTCAGGTCGCGGTGCATGACACCGGTTTTCAGGCTGTCGTTCATCAGCAATTCCAGAATGCGGTTCTGCGGAAGGAACGAGGCCTTAAGCGCCGTTTGGGGGTATAGGCCTTGGAACAGGTTGATTTGTGCTGCCAGAGCCGGACTATCGCTGTGTTCAATGCCAAGGGGTAATATGCCCGAGGTTGGGGTATCTGCCTCCCTTTGCCGGGAAGAACCGGTGCCGCAGGCACAGAACATGATGCAGGCGGCTGCAGCAAACAAGAATCCAAGTTTATTATGCTTCATGGGCAGGGTCTTTGATTAATCCTGATTTTTAAATTTCTTGAAGCGCATCCAGGTGAGCATCAGGCGGAACATGGCCCAAACGATTAGGAACCAGCCTGCGTAATTGCGCCAGGGTGGACGTGCCTCTGGAAGAAATTCCGGCAGGCTGAGCAGCGCAATGCCCATGCTGAAGAAAACCAGCGCCATAAACAAGCCGCTGAGCAGGCTGAAGCGCAGGTACCATTCCATATTTTTATTTCCGGATTCTTGATTCATGTTGCTGATGATTGGGTGCGCCGGCTGAATACACGTTATTTCCGTGAGCCTCGTACGGCAGCTTTTTATCTTGATGTTATATTAAATCTAATGGGTAGTGTGCGGTAGGATTTTACCGCTTTGCCGTTCAGCTGGGCGGGAATCCACCTGGGTGATATGGACATGATGCGGATGGCCTCCTGGCTAAACTCCGGACATAGCGAAGATTGTTCAAGGACAACTACCTTGCTGATGCTTCCATCAACATCAACCATAAACCGAAGCAATACATGTCCATTGATGCCTTCGCTCTGGCATCTGGTCGGGTAATAGATAAAATCAGCCAGGAATTTGAAGAATTCAGCGTTTCCTCCTTTTGGCTGGGCTTCTATCAGGTGAGTGCTGTCGTGCACCGCTATCAGCGGCTGGTCTTCAGTTTGTCCGTAGCCATGATTCATCAGGCAACAGCATAGGCTGAGGACCATTGTAGATTTTATCAGGAGCTTCACAGAATGTTATGGTGATTCAGCTGGCTGGGAAAACCTGCACTAAGGGTAATGAAACCGGGTAGCGGGAGTTTGTATTAATCATGTGCAGACCATGTTAAACAAAGCCCCCCGCCGGTTTGGGCAGGGGGCTGAAGTATTATTCGTCTGTAGCCACTTCCAGTCGGATGGGTATTTTTCGATATGCTTTTACCGCTTTACCTCCATTCTGGGCTGGGGTCCACTTAGGAGCAGAAAGCAGCACGCGGATGGCTTCCTTGGTAAATTCCTCACATTCAGCGGTTTTATCGATGGCCACCACATTACTGATGCTTCCATCCACATCCACCACAAACTTGAGGAGTACATAACCATTAATACCTTCGCTTTGGCAGCGTTCAGGGTATTCGAAATGGGTTGAAACGTAATCATAGAATTTGCTCAGGCCACCTTTTGGCTGGGCTTCTACCTGCACTACTTCCAGGGGGCCGGCGTCGGTTTCCACGGGTTTGTCGCCGTTACCCGATTGGGTATTGTCCTCGGTTCCTTCCTGGTTTTCGTTGCTCACGTTTGCATTGATATCGGTATTTACCGGTGGAGGTTCCGGATCGCGGGCTTCCTCGTTGATGACCGGTACCACAAACTTTTGGGTTTTCACCTTGGGTGCTTCCTGCTCCGGTGGAGGTGGAGGTGGGGGCGGAGTAGGTTCATCTTTCAGCGGTTTCGGCGCTTCCAGAGAAACGTTGGTAACCCTGAATTTCTTCTTCTTTTGTTCCGGGCCGTTGATCATATCAATGATTTTCGGTGTTCCGGTAACAATAAGGAATACGGCACCCGAGATCAGCATAGCAAGTACCAAGGTATTCCGGTAAGTGCGGCGCAGTTGATAGGCACCATAGCTTCGGTTTCTGTTGGCAAAAACCAGCTCATTTCTGCTGTCGCTAAGCGGGCTGGTCCAGCTGTCAAATAGTTTCTCTGCCATAATATTATCCTTTTAAGGGTTCAGTTTTGTTGCATCCGCGAGCATTACTTTCTCTTTTGGGTCAAGTTCGTCCACCACCACAAAGCGTCCTACTTTGGTGATGTTCAACTCGTCCACAATGTCAATAATGTTCTTATAGGTGGCTTTGTCGTCGTTCTTGATCAATACCACCAGCGCATCTGGGATGCTCTGGATTTTAACCATTTCCCTTTTAAAGGTGCTGTCAGCCATATTGGTTTTCTGCGCCTTCTGGCCGAGTGCACGGATTTGTTCTACCACATCGCGGTTGCGATCAACCAGCAATTTGCGCAGACCGTTAGCCGTGTAATCGGTAGCTTCCAGTTTCTCAGTTTTGCCCAGTGAACCGGAGTAATAATAGATTTTATCCTTTCCGGTAGCGATGATGGTTAATCCGTTTCGCACTTCCGATATGGGCTCGTCAGGAGTTTCCTTATCGAAGGGGAAGTTCAGTTCCATCACCTTGGGTTTATTGAAGGTAGCGGTAAGTACGAAGAAGGTAAGCAGCAGAAAGGCGAGATCCACCATGGGGGTCATATCTACCCTGGTGCTCAGTTTTTTCGCGCGTTTCTTGCCGTGTTTACCACCTCCGCCGCCGCCGCCGGTATTTAATTCAGCCATGGTTCAGTTTCAGATTTTAGGTTCGTCCTCAATGTTGGTGATCATGTTGAACCTGTAAATGTTCAGATCCTTGAAAATTTGAATCACCTTTTTCACCTTGTCGTACGGGGCTTTGCCGTCTGCCTTGATGGCATAGCGCAAGCCTTCGTCCTTGAAGGGCTGATTCCGTTCTTTGGCTTCCTGTTTCCGGCGCTGCATGTCTACGGCAGCAGCCCTGCGGCCGAAATCTACCCAGTGCATGAGCTGGTTATTGGTACTGTCGTAAGGAATACCCGCTGATTGAGCTTTTTCGCGCTCCCCGGAGGATAACTCCAGGTATTGCGACATTTGGCGTATGTCCAGTCCAAACATTGAAATGCCACCAAATTTCTGATATTCATCCGGTGTGAATTTTATGTTGTACTGGTCGGCCACAGCCTTCATCGTGCTTCTTCTTACTTCAAAGCCCGCCATTCCAAAGAACACCCGACCGTTGTTGTCTATGGTTACCTGTAGTACATTATCAGGCAACATATCCTCCGCTATCGAAGTCGGGGTGTCAACCACCACCGGCTCTGCTTCGCGGAACGAGGCCGTCAGCATGAAAAAGGTAACCAACAGGAACGCCAGGTCCACCATTGGGGTCATGTCCATGGAAGGACTAGACCTTGGCATTTTTATCTTCGGCATCTCCTTTTTCTATTGGTTAATACTGGTTCGGTACAAAAGGTAAACGGCCAATTAATTATTGGCGTGGAAATTTTGTACGATGCTATAGCTGGCTTCGTCCATGCTGTAAGTCATGCCATCAATACGGGTGCTGAAATAGTTGTACAGCACAATCGCAATGGTGGATGCAATGATTCCCAGAGCAGTGTTAATCAATGCCTCAGAGATACCGGTAGCAAGCTGGGCCGTATCAGGTGCACCCTGCGCAGAAAGTGCAGAAAACGCGCGGATCATACCCACAACGGTTCCAATCAAACCGATCAAGGTTCCAATAGAAGCACAGGTGGAAATAATCACCAGATTTTTGCTGAGCATGGGAAGTTCAAGCGTAGTAGCTTCTTCCAACTCTTTCTGAATGGCAGCTGCCTTGGCGTCGCGGTCCAGCGTAGCATCCTTGGCTACCAGCTTGTAGCGCTCCAGGCCAGAACGCACCACGTTGGCCAATGATCCTTGCTGCGCATCGCAGGCTTTGATGGCATCATCAACCTGGTTGGCTGACATTAAGCCCTGAACCTTGCGAACAAAAGTGGATAGACTGCCTTTGCCGTTTGCCTTGAAGATGGTCATGAAGCGCTCGATGGCGAAAATCAAAACCACGATGTTCACGCAAATCAGCAGTGGTACAATAATACCTCCCTTATGGATTGTGCCCAGCATGTTCAGCGGATGTCCTTTAACCGGATCGCCGCCTTCAAAGTTGGATTTGTCTCCAAGCAGGAATACGTAGATAAGAATGCCCAAAGCCAGGGCAAACAGAATGGCTCCACCAGCAAACAGGTTCTTCAATCCGCCGCCGGTACTCTTTTGTTGTGGTTTGTTATTGCTCATGGTGCAAATAATTTGTTCTGGTTTTTTTGAAGGTGCGCAAACATAACATAAAGTGCCCGGAAATGGTATAGGTTCGGTGGTTAAACAATTGTAAATTAAGCCTGTTTGGGAGTGTTGGGGCCCGTAAGCTTGATGAACGGCTGCATTGACTTGGGGAACTACCATTATGGCTTATCCAACGCCATGCATAAATTGCGGCTGTATGCGCAAAAAAATCCTTATTGCCTTCTTGCTGCTCTTGCTTTGCGGCGGCGGATACCTGCTTTGGAAGGTCTATTTCACTAAAGGTGTTCAGGCCGATGCTTTTGCCATGGTTCCGGCCGATGCCGTGTTCATTGTGGAAACTGATGAACCTATCGAATCCTGGCGCAGCTTTAGCTCCAGCAACATGTGGAATCACCTGAAAGGCTTCGGCCCCCTGGGGGATATTGGTAAACTTGCCGACGGACTGGACGATATCATCTCGCAAAACGCTACCCTGTTCAGCGTATTCGGACAGCGCAACCTGCTCATCTCGGCTCACCTCACCTCACCCAAAACCTATGACTTCCTTTATGTGGCCGATTTGAAGGATGGCTCGAAAATAGGTCCCCTGAAAGACGGTATCATCTCCCTGCTGAAACAAGGGGGCTTCGACTACTCTTCGATGGACGTGGAAGGTGAAAAGGTGCACCGCTTCGCCAATTCTTCCGATAAAAGCATCCTCAACCTGGCCTTTGTTGCCAACCGTATTGTGCTGAGCTTTTCGGAATCGATCATCACGGCCAGCTTAAAAGAATATCATAATCCGACGCTGAGTAAGGACCAGCACTTTAGCCAGGTGCTGAACAACAGCCCCTCCGGAGGTCTGTGTCGTTTCTTCCTGAACTACGCCGCTCTGCCCGAATACCTCGGCGTTTATATGGAGCAAGGTTCTATCCCGTATGACCTGCTCAAATCCATGACCTTTACCGGTGCCAGTGCGGAACTGAATGAACGCAGGGTGATGCTCGACGGCATGACCGGTATCAACGACAGCATGAGCAGCTACCTGCGCGCCCTGGCTCAGTCAGGAAATAGTAAAACCGGCGCAGCTTCGGTCTTTTCTGACCAAACCGCCTTTATGCTCTCCATGGGTTTTACGGATTTCCGGAATTTCTATGGAAACCTGAAGGGAGTGATGAATCAGGACCCGAAAGCCGAAGCCGACTTCAATAAGAACAGCAAATTGCTGGAACGCCTGCTGAACATCAGCATCCAAGATCATGTGGTGAGCTGGATTGGCGATGAAGTGAGTATTGCCCAATACAGGCAGGATCGCATAATCGGCGGGAAGATCAACAACATCATCGCCATCAGGCCAGCCAATATGGAACTGGCTAAACGCAATTTGGAGCATATCGAAAAGATGATCCGTCGGCGTACCCCACTGAAATTCAAGAACTATACTTATAAGGAACACGAAATCCATTACATGGAAATCAAGGGCTTGTTCAAGTTGCTGTTCGGCAAGCTGTTCGGCAAGATGGAAAAACCCTTCTATACCATCATGGGCGACTATGTGGTGTTTTCCGATGATGCCCGCATGCTGCTGCAAACCATTGAAGACCATTCGGCTGGAAAAACACTGTCCAACAATGAGGCATACCAGACCTTCCTTTCTGATTTCAGCGGCAAATCTTCGGTGTTTGCCTATGTGAACCTTCCCCGCTACTTCGTTGATCTGAAAGGACTGTTGCATCCCTCCAAATGGCAGAGCATCAATGCCAACAAACCTTATGTGCTCTGTTTCCCTCAACTGGGATTTCAGTTTTCTGCGGAAGACGGCAACCTGAATACCATCTTCTCCGCCGAATTCCATAAACCCGAAGATGCCGACCTCATCATTCCCGAGTTGCAGGCCGCCAGTGCCGATTCGCTCGCGGAGCGCGACAGCCTGAGCGATGTGGATCAGTTTCTTATTGAAAACATCAACGGCGATGTGCACCGGGAATTCTACGAAAGCGGACAGGTGAAGTTTCTGGCAGAGATGAAAGATGAGCGCTTTAATGGTCGCTACCTGGAATACTGGGAGAACGGCCAGGTGAAGGTGAAAGGTAAATACCGCGATGGAGAAAAGGTGGGTAAATGGCGCTTCTTTAATGAACAGGGAGCGTTGGAGCGTCGCGAACGTTTCGGCAAAAAAGAAGAGGCTCCTGAAGATCAGGAACCCGAATAAGATAAATTCATGAAAACCGGCGCCACAGAAAAAGTCAGGAAGCTCGGATTTCGAGGGTTGAAGATGCGCGGCGGCGATGACCGCGAGCTGGGTTTCGGCAACCGCACAACTGATAATATCCAGCGGGTGATGAACCCGGATGGAAGCAGCAATATTCGGCGTGCCGGACTGGTTCGCTGGGATTTAAGCCATACCTTCCACCGACTGGTTACCATGGGCTGGGGCTCCTTTTTGCTGGTTGTTTTTTTCGCGTATATGATGGTAAACAGCCTATTTGCCGCCGGATATCTGATGATGGGTATTGAGCAGCTGGGGCTTACGCCCTCCGGTAATTTCTGGCATGACTACCGCGAAGCCTTCTTCTTCAGCGCCCAAACCTACACCACTGTGGGGTATGGCCGCGTAAATCCGTCCGGAATAGGCGCCAACATACTTGCTTCTTTAGAAAGCCTTGCCGGAGTGCTGTCCTTTGCCCTGGCCACAGGGCTGCTGTACGGACGGTTCTCCAGGCCTTCTGCTTCCATAGCATACAGCGAAAAGGTGTTGGTGTCGCCATACAGGGAAAAAGGTACAGGGCTCATGTTCCGCCTGGCGAATGAGCGGATGAGTCAATTGATAGAAAATGAGATTCAGGTAATCCTGGCCATCAATGTGGATGAAAACGGGACATCGGTGCGCAGGTTCAGAAACCTTGAATTGGAGCTGAGTAAAATTTCAATTTTGAGCATGATGTGGACGGTTGTGCACCCGATTGATGAACGCAGTCCCTTATTCGGCCTGGGAGCAGATGACCTGATCATGGCCCGTGCAGAGTTGATTGTACTCTTTAAGGCGGTTGATGAAACCTATACCCAGCAAGTGTATAACCGACGTTCGTATTTCTTTGATGACTTTGTATGGAATGCCAGGTTCAGGCCGGCTTTCTATACCAATGCTGACGGCCGCATTTCCGTGGACATACGGAAGGTTGGCGATTACGAATTGCTGGCCTGAGCCTTTACTGTTCTTTCTGAAATCAGCCAAAGCCCGCCAAGGGTAATCAGGGCATTTACCAGCAGCACTTCATTGCCTATCTGGTAGCCGCCCAGGAAAGAAGAGGCATTGCGGTCTACCAACCAGGTGAGGGCTGGGCTAAGGATGCACACTACCGGCAACCAACCTGCACTTGGTTTCAGAGGGGTGAATTTTCCTGCAACAAATAATGCCAGCAACGGGCCATAGGTATAACCGGCCAGTTTCAGTACGGTTTTAATCAATGCCTGGTTGTTGAAGGCCTTGAACATCAGGATGGTGCAAAACAGCAGGAAGGCGAATCCAAAATGGATCATCATGCGGATGCGCTGTTTGCTTTTATCGGACATAGTTTCCCGGCGGTCCAGATGCAGCAGGTCCAGATAACAGGAAGTGGTGAGGCTGGTAAGCACGGAGTCTGCGCTGGAAAAGGTGGCCGCTGCCAATCCGATGATGAAGGCCATGCCGGCAATCAGTCCAAGCTTGTTCAGCGCCAGGAAAGGGAATACCTTATCGGTAGCCACTTCACCAACAACATTCAGCGGAAGGCTGATGCCGTTCTTCCCGGCATAGGCATACAATAAGGCACCCAGCGACACAAAAAGCAGGTTTACCAGAATCAGTACAACGCTGAACCACAGCATGTTTTTTTGGGCATCCCTCAGGCTGCGGCAACTCAGGTTTTTCTGCATCATGTTCTGGTCCAGGCCGGTCATGGCGATGCACACAAAGGCGCCGCTGATGAACTGCTTCCAGAAATAGTCCTGGCTTTGGTAATCCCAGTTGAAGAATTGGGTATGCGGACTGGAAGCGAGCAATCCGAAGATATTCTGGTCGGGCATCTGCTGCAGAATGGATGCCACGGCTAGGATGAGTCCGCCAAGCAGGAACAGCGACTGGAAGGCATCGGTAAACACCAGGGTCTTAATGCCGCCGCGTATGGTATAAACCAACATCAGCACGATGATGGTTATGACCGTACCGCTGAATGGCCATCCCCAACGGTCACAAACAAAATACTGTATCACAATGGCCGTGGCAAAAAGTCTTGCCGCACTTCCGGTGAGGCGTGACACCAGGAAAAACAAGGCACCGGTGCGCTGTGCGCTTTGGTGGAAACGCTGTTCAAGGTATCCGTAAATGCTGGTCAGGTTCAGGCGATAGTACAACGGCAGCAGTATGAAGGCGATGACCAGATATCCAACGAAGTATCCTGCCACTGTTTGCAGGTATCCAAAGCCCTGGCTCCATACATTGCCGGGAACAGAAATGAAGGTTACTCCGCTCATGCTGTCGCTCAGCATGCCAAAGGCCACCAGATACCAGGCGCTTTGACGGTTCCCGATGAAGTAGGCATCGGCATCTGCCTTGCGCCCGGTAAACCAGGCAATCAGCAGCAGCATGCCGCAGTAAATTCCGATGGCGCTGAGCACCAGCGCAGGGGTGATGGTCATTTTCTTTCGTTGATGCCGAGTATTCTAAGGTATTCTTTCCGGGTGCGCAAGGGCCTGGCAACCTCTGTGGCGGGTATATACACCAGGCTGTTGCTTTTCAATTCGAGGAGGCCTATTCTTTCGTGATTGATGATGAACACATTGCCTTTGAAATCCTGGCAGCCCATCATCACAAAGCGGTCGGGGCGATAGTTGAGTTCAAAAGTCTCGGCTCGTGGTAAAGTATAGCGTGCATAGGGGTTTTTCAGCAGCAGGAAGGCAGATTTAGCATCAACGGGCATGCCGCCCGCATCGGTGAACTTCACCAGCAGGTGTAAACTATCTTGTGGCGTTTCGGGTGCGCCCCAGGAAAACACGCCCAGGCTGCGCAAACGCAGTTCCGTGTCGCGGGTTTTGCCACTCAGGGCCAGTCTTTTGGCTTCATGGGTCCGTATCTGGGCGGTATATTCCGTGGCCTGTGCCTTATCGAAGGCGGACAGGCGCTGCGTCAGCAGGCGGTGGTAACGGGTATACACGTTCTGAAATTCTGCCCGGGCGCGCTGGCTGTTACCCACAGCACTGTAGTCCATATCCACTGGGATGCGTACATAACCTTCTTCGCTTTTCATCAGCACCACCGGAAGACCGTTGTCCAGCTCCACTCGAACATCGCAGAATTTACGCCTGAAGATGAACTGCTGGCTAAACTCCTTGGACGTAAGCGGACCGGTATAGCAGAACACATAGGATGAAAAAGCCTTCAGCTCAGGAAACAACATGCCTCCGCTCTTGTCGCTGATGATGAATTTAATCACCCCCTGCTCTTTGGTGCGGTCCACATAGCTTTTCTGGATGGTAGCCAGTGGCTTACCTCTTTTCAGATACACAAAAGGCGTTTCCGGGACGGGCTTGATTTCGGTAAAGCGGTTATAATAACCCTGGTTGCCCAGCAGCCATCCTTCATTGTATTCCGGTGGCAGGGAATAGAAATAGTCGCCGCTGAGAAATCGCGATTCCAGGCTGCTTTTATCCATAGCAAACATCCTGTTTACCGATGTATCACGAAACCAGGAATAGAAGTCGATGGCGCGCAGCTTGCTGTCGTCAAAGCGATAGTCGTAGTCGTAGTAGTGTTCCCATTTGTTCTTCTGGTCGTCAAATGCGTAGAAACGGTCGCTGCTGTCGGTGTTTAATCCAGCGTAAATGCGGATGAAATTACCTTCCTTAAGTCGCAGTGGCTGGTTGCCAGCCAATGCAGCAAGCTCCACCACGTAGCGCTGTTTCAGGAAGAAACGCTGTCGGGCGCTGTCATAGAACGTTGGAGCACCATGGGCGGTTTGTTCTTCGGTACGAAGGAATTCCCTTATGGAAAACTGCACCCTGCCGCGTACGGCATTTCCATTGGCATACTCAAGGCTGTTAGAAGGAATCATCACGGCGTTGCCCAGGCGGGTGTAGAGGATGTAGTCTTCGCCCGGGTCGAGTTCAAACACGCTGCGCCGGGGTTCCATTTCCGGAAATAGGGCGTCATAGGATCTGGCATGCGCAAAGGCCGGCTTTGCCTGTGCAGGAAAAGGGCTCAGGGTTCCCTTCTTGATGCCGGTGTCGGTACTAAAGGTATAGGCGCCCTGGGTCATGGCAGGGAACAGCTTTTTCAGGTAGGCCCAATCTTCCGGATACAGGTCAACATCATCCGAAAGATAGCTCACATTCAGGCGGCGCACCATACCTGGCTTTGGCTGGTAAGTGAGGGCGAAGCGGTCGCTGCGCAGCTCATCCCACCCGTTGTTGGACATCCACGAGAGGTTGTCAATGATGACGAGTTCTTCCAGGTTGGCATACAGCGAGGCCGGGGCAGGAAGGTCTTCAATCCGGTTCAGGCTGATGCTCAGCTTTCGCATCGTTTGAAGCCTGCTCAGCGCGGTACGCATGATGGTTCCTGCTTCTGCCGCCGAGAATGGGGCAATGAACTGCAGCGAAGGAACGCCTTCCAGCGCCGACATAAAGCCCAGCGAGTCTGGAGCTGATTCGAACTGAAGGCGCACGGAGCGGTACCTGCCCAAGGCGGGCAGCTGCTCCGCAAGCCTTGCTCTTTTGTCGGAAAGGTAAAGACTCAGTTCTTCCACCTGGCTCAGCTGGTCCATCACGTCCTTGTTGAAATTACCGTCCCAGTCCCGAAGGTCCAGTTCCAACAGTTCATCCAGCCGCGAAACAGCATTGGCCAGGCTATTCAGCGACACACGGCCGTTTACGCGGATGGCGATGGTACCATACAGCCTTCGGTAGTTGCGCAGCAAAAACTGCACATCCTGTTCGTTTTTCAGCAGGATGCGGTCCGACCCGGTAATGAACGCCTTCTGCACCGGTGTGTAGGATTTGTCCTGCTGCGCCATTGCGGCGCTGAACCACAGCAACAGGGATAAGATCAGGAGGATTTTTTTCAAGGGTTTATTCGTTGAGTTCTTCGGCGGGATTTTGGTGGTCTGAGGGTGGTGTCATCTGGTAATAACGCGCAAAATGGCACCAGTCACATTCATTCTTGCCACATCCGGTGTCAAATTTAAAGGCTCGGATGGCAGCATCCGTTTCCACAATTTTGTCTTTTACCTGTTGCAGGTCTGAAGGGCTGATGATCACGTGTTCTATAGGACTTATTCCTTTATCATTCTGTTCCACAAAATCAATGGCCAGACCGTTAACCGGATGGTTGAAATTGGGGTCTGATTCGGCAAGAATCTGATAAAAAGCGAGTTGTAGCCAGTATTCGCCCCATTTTTCCCACTCACCGCTGGTTTCATCCACACTCAATTCACGGAGTTTCTTCAGTCCGTTTTCTACTTTTCCGGTTTTGTAATCAATCAGAACAGCCTCATTGCCATTCAGCTCCACTTTGTCAATTTTACCCTTGATGGGCACCCCTTCGATGCGGGCGTTGAGTGCAATTTCCTGACTGCCTTCTGCATGTTCATTGAAATGGGGCAGGCGCTGGCGGTAATAAACCGGCAGGATGTCTATACCCTGCTGCATGCGGCGCTGAAAAGCGGCTTCGGTGAATCCGTCGCGGTATCTGGCCATACTCCTGCGGAACAGGGAAATAAGTTGCTCTTCTTCAGGGAAGCTTCCGTTTTCCTGGCGAATGCGGAATACCTGAGTTAACGTATCGTGAACGGCCGATCCAAAGCTGGCGTATTCACTTTTGGCCTGCGGGATGCGGATCAGGTTGTTGAAGTAGAAGCGTATCGGGCAGTCCAGATAGCTTTGCATGGCGGTGGGCGAAAGTTCAAATTTGTCCACCAGCTCACGCAGATATGCTTCGGGCGGCATGGGCACGCTGACTGCTCCCGCCAGTCCCAGAGCTTCGGCTTCGGAATGCATTACGCGTTCTGGCGCTGCGGCAGCTTCAGTGGCTTTGGCGGTTTGGCTGTTGGCAAGCACCTGCGTAAATGAAGAGGGTGTGAGTGATTTACCCTTCAGGCTGATGCTTCTCCAGGAAATATGCAGGCTTTTCTTTGCACGGGTGATGCCTACATAGAACAGACGACGCATTTCTTCATCGTCTGAGTCGCTCAGGTTTTCAATATTCACCAGCACTTCGCCCAGTCGGAAGGGCATTTTGAGCGGACCTGCTTTTTCCCATTCTTCGTAGTTGGCACCGATGATGAACACATGTTCCCATTCCAGGCCCTTGCTGCTGTGTGCGGTGCTGAACACCACCCCTTCGCCAGTGCCGGCACGCTGCTCCACATCCACCCTGATGCCCAGCGTCTGCCTTCGGGAAATACGGTCCAGCAAACGTCCCAGTGTGAGGCTGGGAAACAGGGCGTTTTCTTCCTTCACCAGGTTGTGGAAGCTGTGCAGCACCTCCACCTGAAAGGCGGGGTCATCGCTTTGCATGGCCTTACGCAAAAATCCGGCCTTGGCAATCACCTTCTCCAGCAGCACCGGAACGGTCCAGTCGGAGGCATGTCCCAGCCAATATTCAATATCCCCGTGAAGTCGGCGCAGTTCGTTTAGTTCCTCGGCAGTAAGAAATGCTGCATGCCCTTCACCCGTGCAAATATCGGCTAGGGCTAAACGCCAGCTTTTCTTGCTCTTATAAATATGCGACGACAGCGCGGCCACGCTGAGCGGTCGTATTTGGTACAAGCCATAGTGCAACAGCCGGTAAAGGCTGTGTTGACCGGAATGAGCCTGTTCCAGTTCCGCGTTCAGATAAGCGCAAAAGTCCAACAACTGCGCGATGAATGGATCCTCCAGGATGTTTAATGGCTTGCGCGTGTTGAACGGTAGTTTTCGGATGCGAAACTCACGCAATAGTGATTCCGCCTGCGCATGCTTCCGGTATAAAACGGCTATTTCCGTTGGATTGATACCCTTTTTTATCAGCCCTTCTATTTGGTCGGCAACCCAGATGGCTTCGTGTATTTCGTTAGGAAGCTGCACCAAAACCGGTTGTTCCGGAAGCGCGGCATGGATGCCCCTTGCTTTTAATTCTTTGCTGAGGCCTGGAACCTGATTGACCAGGCGCATCTTGTTCAGGCTGATCAGTGCCTGCGCGGCATTGAGCAATGATTGGCTGCTGCGGTAGTTTTCTTCTAGTACCACCGTTTTAAGGTGCTCCTGATATCGTTCGGCGAAGTCAAGCACGTTTTCCACGTTGGCGCCCTGGAAGCGATAAATGCTCTGGTCGTCGTCGCCAACTACAAACACGTTTGGATTGTCCCAATGTCCTGTGAGCAGGCGCAAAACCTGGTTTTGAATGCCACTGGTATCCTGATATTCATCCACCAGGATATACAGGAATTGCTCCTGATAGCGCGCCAGCAGGGATTCATTCACGGAAAAATGCTGCACCACCCAGCGCTGCATGTCTTCATATTCGTAAAGACCACGTTCGTTCTTTACCTTGTTGTAGGTGTCGAACAGCGCAGCACCGGCCTGAAGTTTGGCGAGCGCTTTGCGCAGCGGGTCGGCCTTACGGTCGTTGATTTCTCCTGTTTTCTTATAAAGGTATTGTTCGTTGTGAGGCAGCTGCTGCAAGTAATTGGCCGCTTTCATCTGAATGTCGCTGCTGCTCAGGTTTTCCTTTTGCATGATCGAAAACAGATCTTTCAGGTCCTTTCGGGTGCGTGCTGCATCTTCATTATAGGTTTTGAGCACATGCTCTGCTGCAAGTCCGTGCAGCAACTCAATAAGCAGCTCCTCACGCTCCAGATCATCCATAACCTTCAGTGCACTGCGCCCGAAGACTTCAGGGTTTTCCATGATTACCCTGTTGCAAAAGGCATGGAAGGTGTGGATGTTCACCCGGTATGCTTCCTGCCCCATAAACTCTGTGAGGCGACGCTTCATAGCCACCGCGCCTGCATCGGTATAGGTGAGGCATAAAATGTCTTGAGGGCGGGCATCGGTGAGCGTAAGGATGTTGGCAATGCGCGATGCAAGGATTTGGGTTTTGCCCGTGCCTGGACCGGCAATCACCATTACAGGACCTTCAATGGCTTCAACCGCCTGAAGCTGTGCCTGGTTTAAACTACGTAAAAAGGATAAAGTTTCCGACATGATACAAAAACAACAAAATTAACTACCTGGAAAAGCAGCGCGGGATATTGTTTTCAACGCTTATTAGCAATGTGGTATATTTCGTTCATGGTTACCTTTGTTCTATGACCATTCAGGAAGCGCAGCGTCTGGTAGATCAATGGATCAACACCGTTGGTGTACGTTATTTTAATGAATTGACCAACACCGCCATTTTAATGGAAGAAGTGGGCGAACTGGCGCGACTGATGGCCCGAACCTATGGAGAACAAAGCTTCAAGGAAGGCGAAACAGCAAACCTGGCCGATGAAATGGCCGATGTGTTGTGGGTGCTGATCTGTCTGGCCAATCAAACCGGAGTAAATCTGGAACAGGCGCTTCAGGCAAATTTTGATAAGAAGAACCAGCGCGATGCACACCGGCATCTCGATAATGAAAAGTTGCGCTAAACCTGCTGAAATAAGTCAAAATGGCGCAATTGTATTTCATTTGAAGTTAATTAGTGTCATAATGTCTTATAATCACTGTTGGAATTGAACTTGTAATCATGGGGCATCAAACAAAGCAAACCATGATGATTAAGAAAACAATTCCCGCCATGATGGATGTGTTTCATCCTTTCTTTAACATGAACCTGATGCCCGAAGCAGAAAAATCCACTCCAGCAGATTTCAGGCCCGCGGCCTCGGTAATCAATGGGGAACAGGGTGTAACTCTACTGATTTCGCTTCCCGGACTAAGCAGGGAAGAGGTTCAGGTAAACCTGGACGGAAATATGCTGCGCGTTAGTGGAGTCCGTAAAAACCCGGTGGCTGCTGACAATAAGGACAAGCTTTCGGGTGAAATCTATTTTGGCAGCTTTAACCGCAGTTTTCAGCTTGCCGAAAACCTGGACACCGAGGCCATCAATGCCCAGATGGAACACGGCATGCTGCGCGTACACATCCCATTGAAATCACAAACTATACCCAAGCAGATTATCATCGGGTAATGATGTGACATCTAATGAAAAAAAGCCGTCAACCGACGGCTTTTTTTGTGCATGCAGGGCATTTGTATGTTGGTTAAATATACCTTTTAATATAGGTTGAAGCCATTTTCATGTAATTAAAACACCATATCGAATCATAAATTGACAAGGCCTCTAATCGAATGTAACTTTGCGGCATCACTTATCAGGGTTTCGGTTCATGAATATTGAAGTTGTCCCCGTATCCAAGTCTTCCGATATCAGGAAATTCATTGATTTCCCGTTCAGCCTTTACCGGAGCAACCGTTTTTGGGTTCCTCCGCTTAAAAAGGCCGAGACAGATATTCTGCAACCCCATAAAAACCCTGCCTGGGAACACTGCGATGCACAGTTCTGGATTGCCTTGAAAAATGGCAAGACCGCCGGCAGGATTGGCGCCATCATCAACCGACTGCACAATGAAAAAACAGGCGAGCAGCTATGTCGTTTTACCCGCATGGAATTTATTGATGATCCGGATGTGTCGGCTGCCTTGATGGAAACTGCGGTACATTGGGCAAAAAAGCGCGGCATGAATGGAGTTCACGGTCCGCTTGGGTTCACTAATCTGGATAGTCAGGGTATGCTGATTGAAGGCTTTGACCATCTGCCGTCCATCGCTTCCGTATACCACATGCCCTACTACCAAAAGCATTTGGATGCACTGGGCTTTGAGAAGGAAATTGACTGGCTGGAATTTCGTTTGTTCGTGCCCCGGGAAATCACCGATAAGGTGAAAAAAATCAACGAACTCACCAAGGCGAGGTACGGATTTACGGTGAAAACCTTCACCCGTATAGCCGATGTGCTGCCTTACGGCCGTCGTATGTTCGCGGTGTTGAACCGCGCCTTTGAAGACCTGTTTAGTGTAGTGCCTTTTGAAGAAAACCTGATGGACTTCTACATCAAGAAGTACATTTCACTCTTGAATCCCAATTTCATCAAACTGGTGTTTGACAAGGATAATCAGCTTGCCGGTTTTATCATCGGAGTGCCCTCACTGTCTCAGGCCATGCAGAAAGCCAATGGAAGCCTGCTGCCATTTGGCTGGTACCACATCAGCCAGGCTTTGAAGAAGCCTAAAGAGGCAGACTTATTTCTCACTGCCGTTGACCCTCAGTACCAGGGCGGTGGCCTTACGGCCATGCTCATCCTGGAGCTGCAGCAAACATTCATAAAATACGGAATATCTGATGTAGAAACCACCGGTATGATTGAAACCAACCAGAAGGCCATTCAAAACTGGAAGAATTTCGATCATATACAACATAAACGCAAACGCTGCTACCGGCGCATGTTCTAAAGGGCGCGGCGTAACTTTGCCGCATGGATAAACCGTCGCTGCCTTCAGGTACCCGCGATTTCGCCCCGGCCGTCATGGCACGCAGGCGTTTTATAACAGGATCAATTGAACAGATTTACCGACTCCATGGCTTTGCCCAGCTGGAAACGCCTGCCATGGAAAATCTGTCGGTGCTGCTTGGTAAATACGGCGATGAGGGCGACAAGCTGGTGTTCCGCATCCTAAACAGCGGCGATTTCCTGTCCGACCTTCCTGAACCTCAACGCGCTGCGCCGGAGGCTAAAAGCTGGCTGCCCTTTGTGGCAGGTAAAGGTTTGCGCTACGACCTCACCGTGCCCTTCGCCCGATTTGTGGCCATGAACAGGCACCTCCTGCATTTCCCCTTCCGCCGCTACCAAATCCAGCCGGTATGGCGCGCCGACCGACCACAAAAAGGACGATACCGCGAATTCTGGCAGTGCGATGCCGATGTGATTGGTACGCGAAGCCTGATGGCCGAAGCGGATTTGTTGCTCATCATGCACGAGGCCTTTACCGCCCTTGGATTACCCGATTACCAAATCAGGGTGAGCAACCGCCTTATCCTGGAAGCCATTGCCCTTTATGCCGGTCGCCCGGAATTGTTCAGGTCCATGGTGGTGGCCATCGACAAATGGGATAAAATAGGCGCCGATGGGGTACAGCGAGAACTGGGCCTCGCAGGTTTTTCTGAACAAGAAAGCAGGAAGGTGCTGGACTGTATGCAGCGTTTGCCTTTGGACGAAGCAGCCATTGTGCGACTGGAGCAGCTGCTTCAGGCATATCCTCAGGCCAAACAGGGTCTGGATGCGCTGCGCACCATACTGCTCAGTGGCCTCCGCGCCAACCTGGTGCTGGATACCGCCCTGGCCCGAGGTCTGGATTATTACACCGGTTGCATCTTTGAAGCAGAAATTCCGGGTTCCGGATTTGGCAGCGTGGCCAGCGGTGGCCGCTATGACGACCTAACCGGTGTTTTCGGCGTGAAAGACCTTTCCGGTGTAGGAATTTCCTTCGGCATCGATCGCTTGTATGATGTGCTGGAAAGCCGCTCTGCATTCCCCGCCGGCCTGGATATAAGCACCGAAGTACTACTTTGTCCTATGGATGATGCCTGCATGACGCAGTGTTTCGCCATCGCAATGGAACTTCGACGCCTGGGTGCTTCTTCGGAAGTTTACCCTGATGCTGCTAAACTGCGTAAACAGCTCGATCACGCCAACCAACGCAATATTCCTTATGCCATCATTGTGGGAAGCGAGGAGATAAACACCGGCGTTTTCCCGCTGAAACACCTCGCCAAAGGCAGTCAGGAAATGCTTTCACTCCAAAACCTTTACAGCCGATTTCGCTCATGATACTTCCAGAACATCTGACTTTTGAAGACCTGAATAACCTGCTTGCAGATGAAAATCCTTTGGAGCTGAGTTCCGCTGCCTGGGATAAAGTTACCCGTTCTTTCCGCTTTCTCGAGGCGTATATGGCCCGCGCTGAACGACCTGTTTACGGGGTAAATACCGGCTTCGGATCCTTGTGCGAAGTGCAGATTTCTTCAGAAAACCTGGAAGAACTGCAGCGCAACCTGCTCATTACACATGCCGCCGGTACCGGTGCCCTGCTTCCTTACAAGCTGGTGCGCATGATGCTGTTACTGAAAATCCAATCGCTGAGCAAGGGTCATTCCGCGGTGAGTCCGGAACTGATGCAGGGCCTGTTGTGTTTGTATAATAACGGCTTTCTACCCTTGGTGCATGAACAGGGTTCCCTGGGCGCTTCCGGCGATCTTGCACCCCTGTCAGAGCTGGTACTTCCGTTGATTGGCCTTGGAACCCTGGCAAACGAACAGGGTACGCGTATTGCTGCAGGACAATGGCTGAAAGAACAAGGAATGGAGCCCCACAGGTTACATCCTAAAGAGGCATTGGCGCTGATCAACGGCACACAGTTTATGCAGGCGCTTGGGGTATTTCAGTTGTTGGAAGCAGAGGCCCTGCTGAAGCAACTGCCCCGTATTGCAGCCCTGAGCGTTGAAGCCTTTATGGCCCGCCCTGAGCCATTTATGCCGCATCCGCATGCCATCCGTCCGCATCCCGGACAAATTAAGGCGGCAGCCGAAATCTACCACTACATGCAGGAAGCCGGAACCGCCAGCAGGCAAACACCCTATGTGCAGGACCCTTATTCCTTTCGTTGCATTCCTCAGGTGCACGGAGCCTCTATAGATGCCATCAGCCATGTGCGGGAAGTGTTTTTGCGCGAGGTGAACTCCGTAACCGATAACCCCAATGTGTTCCCCGATGAGGGCCTGGTGCTGTCTGCCGGTAACTTCCACGGTCAACCGCTGGCCCTGGCTGCCGATTACCTGGCAATGGCTATGGCCGAACTGGCCTCCATCAGCGAACGACGTACCTACCTGCTGATTTCCGGACAACGCGGACTGCCACCCTTCCTTGCCGATGATCCCGGCCTGGATTCCGGTTACATGATTGCACAATACACGGCTGCCGCCCTGGTAAGCCAAAACAAGCAGTATTGCACTCCCGCCTCAGTGGACAGCATTGTAAGCAGCAATGGTCAGGAAGACCATGTGAGCATGGGCGCCAATGCCGCGGTGAAGGGCATGAAGGTTCTGGAGAATACCAAAACCGTACTTGCCGTAGAGTTTGCCAGCGCTTCCAGAGCCCTGCACCTGCGTAACAATGCCATTCTGGCTCCCGAACTCAGCCGTTGGATTCAGGAATGGACACAGGTAAACCACCGCGAAATGCCCATGAACCTCATTATGGAACAAGCCCGCAACTTTCTGTTTCCATAAACCGCATCGCCCATCACAAAATGCCTCCGGGGTGGTGTAAATTGCGGGCATGGATATGAACAGTTATCTGGAAGCCAATAAACAGCGCTTCCTTGATGAATTATTCGATTTGCTGCGCATCCCTTCTATCAGCGCAGACAATCGCTTCGCCGGTGATGTGCGCAAAGCCGCCGACTTCGTGAAGAGCAAATTGCTTGAAGCAGGTTGTGATATGGCCATAGTAGAGGAAACACCCGGACATCCTATTGTCTATGGGGAAAAAATCATTGATCCATCTCTGCCCACCGTTCTGGTTTATGGCCATTATGACGTGCAGCCCAGCGTTCCCGATGAACTCTGGACAACCCCGCCTTTCGACCCGCAGATTCGCGACGGAAATATTTACGCACGCGGAGCCTGCGACGATAAAGGGCAGATGTACATGCATGTAAAGGCATTTGAAATGATGCAGCATACCGGCAACCTCTCTTGCAACATCAAGTTTATGATTGAAGGGGAGGAAGAAGTGGGTTCTGCCAGCCTCAGCGCCTATTGCAGGGCCAACAGAGACCGACTGAAGGCAGATGTAATCCTGGTGAGCGATACCTCGATGATTGCCAATGATATTCCCAGTATTGACGTAGGCCTGCGCGGACTTGCTTACCTTGAAGTAAAGGTTACCGGCCCGAACCGCGACCTGCACAGCGGGGTTTACGGGGGCGCAGTTCCCAACCCCATCAATGTGCTTTGCAGCATGATTGCCAGCCTTCATGATGAAAACCGGCAAATCACCATTCCCGGATTCTACAACGATGTGCTGGAATTGAGCGCTGAAGACCGCGCAGCCCTGAACATGGCACCTTTTGATGTGGAAGCCTATAAGCGCGACCTCGAAATAGGTGATGTATATGGCGAAAAAGGCTATACCACCCTGGAGCATACCGGTACCCGTCCAACGCTGGATGTAAACGGAATCTGGGGCGGCTATACCGGTGAAGGTTCTAAAACGGTGCTGCCTTCTGTGGCTCAGGCTAAAATCTCTATGCGCCTGGTGCCTAATCAGTCGTCAGAAAAGATTGCAGCACTGTTCGAAACACATTTCAAGAGCATCGCACCCCCCAGCGTCAAGGTGGAAGTACACCCGCACCACGGTGGAGAGCCTGTGCTTACCCCTACCGATTCAGTGCCTTACAAAGCCGCTGCAGCCGCCATGCGCAAAACTTACGGGAAAGATCCCATACCAACCCGAGGAGGAGGAAGTATTCCCATCATTGCCCTCTTTGAAAAGGAACTGGGTATTAAAACCATGCTGATGGGCTTTGGACTTGATAGCGACGATATACACTCTCCCGATGAACATTACGGGTTGTTCAACTACTACAAAGGCATCGAAACCATTCCTTGGTTTTACCACTATTTCGCCCAGATGCACCAAGGCTGATGCATTCAGGTATTCATAAAAAAGGCCGCCCTTAGGGTGGCCTTTTTGTTTTTGGTGGAAATAAGGGGCGGTAGTAATTACCAAATCAGGTGCAAGGTGCCACTGAAGGTATTGATGCGGGAGAAGGCTCCCAGATTGAGGCGATAGGAAAAACGCCAGGTATATGATTCCGAAGGGCAAACTTCGCCCTGATAGGTTCCATCCCAGCGAAACTCGGTGGCGGTGTTTTCATACACTTTCTGGCCCCAGCGATTGAAAATCTTCAGGCTTACAGGTGTAATGTCCTTGCCCGTGATTTCGAAAAATTCATTGAAACCGTCGCGATTTGGGGTGAAGGCGGTAGGAATGAACAGGTTGCAGATGTTCTCCTGCAAAAACACATTGACGTCATCGGAGGCAGATCCGCAGGGATTGGTTACGGCCACGGTATAACTACCAGACTGGCTGACCATGATTACGCTGTCTGTGCTGCCTGTGCTCCATCGGTAGGTTGATTTCGGCCAGGTGGCAGAGAGGTAGATAAAGCCGCCTTTGCACAAGGAAGTGTCAGAGGGCAGACGCACCTTGGGTGCAGTCCCAATGAATACATTGATGTCGTCCTGCCAACTGCAGCCATTGTCGGTAACCTTTAACACATATTTACCACTTTTTGTTACCGTGATGGAAGAAGCGCTGCTGCCGGTATTCCAGTTGTAGGTTCCAGGCTGCGACGTGCTCAGGTTAACCGTGCCGCTTACACATTCGTTGATGTCGGAACCCAGGCTGAACTGTGGAATGGGCTTCACAACAACGGGAATAACGGTAGTATCTGCGCACACCGTATCGCTCACCACATAAGTGATGGGATGCGTTCCAACGGTGGCAGGCTTAAAGGTGGTTCCGCTAACATCCGTGCCGTAGAATAGGCCACCGGCTACCGTTGGGGTTAGGGTTGCCGGAGGGTCATTCAGGCAATAGTCAGGTGCCAGCCCGGAAAAAGATGAATTCAGGTTGGGCGTAACCTTCACCTGGAACGTGTCGGATCCTACACAACCTTCATTGCTCTGCGCGCGGTGAATCACGGTATAGGTTCCGGTGCCGGGGTATTTATGCGATGGGTTTTTCAGTGTGCTGGAATTGCCATCGCCAAAATCCCAGGAATAGCTGATGATGCTGGGCGTAAAGTTGTCAAATTGAAATGACTGAAATTTTAAACACTGCACCGCATCATTCACGTAGCTGCTGGTAGAAGGGTCGGGTTGCACAACGATGTCCAGATAACCGCTGTCGCGGCAGCCCGTTCTGTTATTGGAATAATAAGTTTCAACAAGATGCTTGATCCGGTAGTTGCCGGCTTTCGTGTATTTCTTCTTGGGCGCGGGAAGGGTATTGGTTTCCCCGTCGCCAAAATCCCACAGGTAGTCAAAGCTCAATTTGTTGAAGATACGCGTTGAGTCTTTATTAATGGTTTGGAAGCTGTTGTTGTAAAGGCATTGCACCGTATCGTTCACTCCAATGCGGATGAACATATTGGGAATGACCAAGGTGGCCTTGGGGTTGGCAAAAACATTGGGACAGCCCAGAGCAGGTGTAACGGTGAGGTTGGTGAAGTAGTTCCCTCCATTGGCATAGCTGTGTGTTGGATCTTTGGCGGTGCTGGTAGTGCCATCGCCGAAGGTCCAGAAGTAGTTGAGGCCTGTAAAACTGGCTGTGGTTTTATTGCTGAAGTTAAACTGGTTGTTGAACTGACAACTGTCTTTATAGGAATAGATATAATCTACCTTCAGGAAATGGGTTTTCACATTACCCCTTGCCGGGTTGGACGACAGGAAATCGGGCAGCACGTTGTCGTGTTCAAAAACGGCAACATGGTAATCGGTATTGGATTTTAAGCCTGTGATGGTTACTGTGTTTCCCAGGAAATTGTACACGGCAAAATTGCCTGTTCCCAGTTCAGATCCGGTTCCGAAGGCACTGAACGAAGTGTAGGACATGCCGTCTGCCGGACTTGCATCAACGGCAGCTCCTTCCTTCACCAGTACGATGCAGCGCGAACCGTTGCCGCGGGTCCAATTGATGCGGATGCTGGTGCAGGTGATGTTCTGAAACGTAACGGAAGATGCCTGAACTGTTGGTTCAGCAGCATGCAGCGATGAAATGGATGCGGTCAGCATCATAAGCATGGTCGCCAGCCTGCCGAATACCCCAGGATTCATAAGTTGCAAATATAACATCCTTGAGTATCAATGTACTGTCGTATATCATCACTTTGTAAAACCCCGCATTTTAGCCCACTTCAAGCACCTGATCAGGCGGGATACAGCGCTCGCCCCTCATCCGCAACAGTATTTGTGCTACCGTCAACACATCCTTCTGGCAATAGGTTTTAATGCGCTCCAGGTTTTGTTCCTCATAATATACCTGGCCTACCTGGCTGCCGTCAATATCATCCTTAGGCGTAGGGATATCCAGCGCTTTGGCCAGCAACGCCAGCGACGTGTAATTCTTGAAATCGCCAAACTTCCACAGTTCCATGGTGTCCAGATGCGGAATTTCCCAGGGCTTCTTTCCGCCCATGTCCAGCAGCAGGGGAATCCGTATGCCCTTAATGGTCATGCGACGGGCAAGAAACGGAAAGTCGAACTCTTTACCGTTGTGGGCGCACAGGATGAAGTCTTTGCCGTGGAAGCGCCTGTTGAGCAAGTCGGCAAACTGTTGCAATACGTCCTGTTCCTGATGCCCGCAAAAGGACGTGATGCGGAAGCGGTAGTGGTCGTTCCAGCCTTGAAATATACCCGCGCTGATGCAGATAACTCTTGCAAATTCACTGTAAATACCAGCCCGTTCATACGCTTCCTCAGGTGTTTGTTCCCGCGCAATATTCTTCGCCTTTAAAGACCATAGATGCTGCCATTCTGGGTCCAGCGAGGCAAAATCCCGTTCCGCCGATACCGTTTCTATATCCAGTACCAGCACCTTGCTCAGGTCAATGTGTCGCAGCGCTTCCATGGGTTTCCGAATGATGGTGGTATGCAGCATGCTCCGGCTTGTAGAAGGCTTCCTGCCGGAACACGAGGGGAAAGTGCATCATAGAAAGTTGATTGCTTTGGAAGGTCGAAGATAACCGTTGGCCTTCAGTATTGTGCCAGTTACCCTCCCGAACCAGTGTTTTTAAATGTTTACAAACGGCTTTGCAAGCCATGTTAAATGTGTAAATTATGAACGATAAATTGTTTAAAATATTATCATTTGTTCCTCAATTGCCACAGTTGGTTCAGTTTGCGATACGGCATTTTGCCGCCGGCAGATATTTTGTCGTGGTTTAGCAATTTGCCTGAAGCAGCGGATCAGGCAGGAGCGGTAGGTTTACCGGCATTGATTCCCGGAGCCTGGAAGAACCGCATGCCCATGAGTTCGCATATCCGGGAGGCCGTTCAGGGTACGCCGATGCTGGCTCTTACCGATATCAACGCTGTTTCGGGCCTGCCTGATTTTTTCAGGGAGGCTGCGGCCAAAGGCATTCCTGTTGCCGGTGGGGTAGATGTGCGCAACGGGGTGAAGCAGCTTTATGTGGTTTTAGCCAGGAATGAAGCCGGCTTTGAAGAACTCAACCGCTGGCTAAGCATTCACCTGATGCACAAGAAGCCTTTTCCGGCTATGGCACCTGCATTTGCCCATTGTTTGGTGGTTTATCCTTTTGCCCGGGCTTCCGAGCCACAGTTTACCCCTCGCCTCAGGGACTTTGAATATGTAGGCGTCAAGCCCGAAGACCTGAGCCGCTTGTATTCTTCGCCCTGGCGCGGTCAGGCACATAAGCTTACGGCACTGTGTACCGCCACGTTCCGCCATCCTGTTGATTTCAACACCCATCGCCTGCTGCGCTGCATCGATAAAAACTGTCTGCTCAGCCGCCTTAGCCCTTGCGATACCGGAAGCAGTGAAGACACCTACCGAGGTATGGACGTCCTGCTGGAGCAATACCGCGATTATCCAGAGTTGCTGCTGCGCAGTGCCGAACTGCTGGCCTTGTGCAGTTACCGCCCTGAGTTTGGGAAAAACCAGAACAAGGCAAGCTTCACCGGTAATGCCTCAGAAGACAGCAGGCTGCTGCACACCCTTGCCCGCGAAGGGTTTACCGGCCGATACCCAAAGCGCGATGAAAAAGCCTTGGAGCGCCTGGAAAAGGAGCTTAAGGTAATTGAAACCCTGGGCTTTACGGCTTATTTCCTAATCAGTTGGGATATTGTGCGCTATGCCCATAGCCGGGGCTACTTCTATGTGGGCAGGGGCAGCGGTGCCAACAGTGTGGTGGCCTACTGCCTGCGCATCACCGACGTGGATCCCGTGGAACTGGATTTGTATTTCGAGCGCTTCATCAACCCATACCGTACAAGCCCGCCCGACTTCGACCTGGATTTTTCCTGGCGCGACCGCGATGAGGTTACCCGCTACATCTTTGAGCGCCACGGCGTGGAGCATACGGCACTTCTGGCGGTATACAGCACCTTCCAGACCAATGCAGTACTGCGCGAGTTGGGGAAGGTTTTTGGCCTGCCGAAAGAAGAAACAGACCACCTCCTGGAGCGGCTGCCGGGGCAACTCCGACCGCTGGAGCGGCCGGATCCTGCTCAGGATACCTATGCGCTTATGCTGCGCTATGCCCGCCGTATTCATGAAATGCCCAACTACCGCAGCATCCACGCCGGCGGAATCCTGATCAGCGAGAAGTCCATCTTTTGTTACAGCGCCACCGATTTGCCGCCTAAAGGCTTTCCCACCGTGCAGTTCAGCATGCTGGAAGCGGAAGACCTTGGCCTGCATAAATTCGATATCCTCAGCCAGCGCGGCCTAGGGCATATCCGCGATGCCGTGGATATCATCCTCGAAAACAAAGGCCTGAAGGTGGATATTCATCGCATTCAGGAGTTTAAGAATGATGCGCGTGTGAACAGGCTGATCAGCAGCGGTCGCACGATGGGTTGTTTCTATGTGGAAAGTCCAGCCATGCGCCAGCTGTTGCAAAAGCTGCGCTGCAGCGACTACTACACCCTGGTGGCTGCCAGCAGCGTAATCAGACCGGGGGTGGCCAGCAGCGGTATGATGCGCACTTATATCCTGCGCCATGTGGACCCAGCAGAGCGCCTGAAAGCACATCCGGTAATGCTGGACATCATGCCGGATACCTATGGCGTGATGGTGTATCAGGAGGATGTGATTAAGGTGGCGCATCATTTTGCCGGACTGGGTTTGGATGAAAGTGATGTGCTGCGCCGCGGCATGAGCGGCAAATACCGCAGCAGGGAAGAGTTTAAGCGCGTACGTGAGCGCTGGTTTGTATCCTGCCGCGAACGCGGACATTCCGATGAGCTGGCTGCCGGCGTATGGCAACAGGTAGAGAGTTTTGCCGGATACAGCTTCGCCAAAGGCCACAGCGCCAGCTATGCCGTGGAAAGCTACCAAAGCCTGTTTCTGAAGGCCTATTATCCGCTGGAGTTCTATACGGCGGTGATCAACAACTACGGCGGCTTTTACCGCACCGAGTTTTATGTACATGCTGCCCGTATGTGCGGTGCCATTGTAGAAGCCCCCTGTGTAAACCACAGCAATGGCGAGGCCAAGCTGGAAGGAAGCACATTGTGGCTTGGAATGGCCATGGTGCAGGGTTTGGAGCAACGATTTATCCTGAAGATGCTGGAGGAGCGCCTGCGCAACGGGCCTTTTGCCGGTCTTGCTGATTTTACCGAACGCGTTCCCTGTGCCTTGGCACAAATGAAGCTGTTGTTACGCATAGGCGCCTTCCGCTTTACCGGTACAGACCGCAAGGCCCTGATGTGGGAGCTGCACTGGCTGCTCAGCAACAGCAAAACCTACAGCGAACCGCGCGCACTGTTTCGCGAGCCTGCAAAGAGCTGGAGCCTGCCAGCCTTGCTCACCGAACCACTGGAAGATGCCTTTGAACAGTTGGAACTGCTGGGTTTCCCCTTGTGCGACCCCTTCATGCTGGCAGATTTCCCAGATGGCCTGAAGCCGGCTCCAGTGGTGCTGAGCGCAGACCGGAAAGGCAGGCGCATGGAATTGTGCGGCTACCTGGTAGCCGTAAAGCCTACACGAACCTTAAAAGGACTGGAGATGTACTTCGGAACCTGGATTGACATCAGAGGGATGTTCTTTGATACCGTCCATTTCCCGCCTTCCATCAGGCGATGCCCGTTCCGCGGCAGCGGTGTGTACCGCCTGCGGGGCAGCGTATCGGAAGATTTTGGAGTCGCTTCGTTTGAAGTGGATTTTATGGAACGTATCCCATACCACCCCGATCCCCGTGGCTGAAAAGCCGTAGGCTCAATATTTCTTCTTCTTAAATCCGGTGCTGGCGAAATCGCGTTTGCCGGCAAAGTTGCCCGGCTTAGATGATTTATTGCCGCCGCCTGACCATGGCTGCTTTTTCCAGCCACCGCCTTCGCGTTCCCGATCATGCCCGTTGTTGCTCCGGCCTTTGCCCTTGAACTTACGTTCACCCTGTTCAGGCGTACGGGCAGTGATTTCAGCGCGCACAATACGACCTTCAATTTCCTGCTTGTTGAGCGTTTCCAACAAAGCCGCAACATCTTCAGCCTCGGCATCTACAAAAGAGTAAACACCTTTTACATAAACGTGAAGGTTCTTTTTCTTCACGCCGCTGACTTCGGCAACCCAGTCCTTGAAGTTCATCGTTTCAAAACCGTCTTTCTTGCCCACACTTACAAAAATGCGCGAGGAAGATCCACTGGCCTGTTCCACACCTGTTGCCGCCCTATCACCGGCATTTAAATCCGGAGCGTTCAGGTAATCGGCAGCAAAACGCTTTAATTCCAGCGTCAGGATTTTCTTTACAATTTCTTGTTTATCCATGGCCATCAGCACTTCCATATTCTCAAAGTGCTCCTGGCTGAACATGTTTTCATCCACGTCCTGGCTGGCTATGGTTTGGGTGAAGGTAAGCAACTTGCGGTCCAGAACCTCACGTGCGCCGGGAATCTGGATGCGTTTGAAGCGTATGTTGGCCTTTTTCTCAATTTCTTTCAGTCGGTATGCTTCACGAACATTCAGCAGGGTGAATGAAATCCCCGTTTTGCCCGCCCTGGCTGTCCTTCCGCTGCGGTGAGTGTAGTTTTCAATGGCATCGGGAAGGTGGTAGTGCACCACATGGGTAAGTCCGCTTACGTCAATACCACGGGCAGCTACATCGGTAGCCAGCATAATGCGCACCGCTTTATGGCGGAAGCGATTCATTACCTTTTCCCTTTGCTGCTGGCTAAGGTCGCCATGCAGACAATCGGAATTGTAACCATCTTTAATCAGTTTATCGGATATGTCCTGAGTTTCAATTTTGGTGGTACAGAAAATGATGCCATAGAAATGATCACCCGTATAATCCAAAACCCGCTTCAGGGCAGCGTATTTGTCGCGCGAGTTTACTACCGCGTATTCGTGTTCAATATTTTCGTTTCCTGCATTTTGCTTGCCCACCGAAATTTCCAGGGGCTCGGTCATGTATTTCTTGGCAATGCGCCTGATTTCCGGCGGCATGGTTGCCGAGAACAAACATACACGTTTGCCGGCTGGGGTGAAGGAGAGGATGTGCTCTACGTCTTCCTCAAAGCCCATGTTGAGCATTTCATCAGCTTCGTCCAGAACAACCATCGAAACCTGTTCCAGTTTCACTGCGCGACGGCTCATCAAATCCATCAATCTTCCGGGGGTGGCAACAATAATCTGTGCACCGCGGCGAAGGGATTGAATTTGTTTATCCATGCTGCTGCCACCATATACCGCTGCTATTTCTATGCCCGGCATAAAGCTGCTGAATGATGTAAGGTCGCGTGAAATCTGGTTGCACAATTCCCGGGTAGGGCAAACCACCAGGGCTTGGGTGTGTTTATTATCCGCCTGCAGCAGTTGCAGCAGTGGTAGGCCAAAAGCAGCGGTTTTTCCTGTTCCTGTTTGGGCTAATCCTAGGATATCCCTGCCTGTTTCAAGCAATACGGGGATGGAGGCTTCCTGGATGGGAGTGGGCTTTTCGAAGCCCATTTTTTCAATAGCTTGCAGTAATACGGGCGCCAAACCCAACTGCTCAAAATGATTCAAAGTGCGTAATTATACGGCAAAGATACGATGAATTGAGCGGAACTGCTCAATATCCGTATTTATCCTTCCATCGCGCTTTTAAATAACGCCGCATTTCTTCCTCCCTGGGGTTGTTGCCGGGGTCGTAAATTCTGGTTCCGCTCATGGCGTCCGGAAGGAATTCCTGTCCTGAAAAACCCAGCTCGGAATGGTGGTCGTATTGGTAATTCTTACCGTAATCCAGTTCCTTCATCAGCTTCGTTGGTGCATTGCGCAGGTGCAGGGGCACAGGCAGGTCGCCATATTTATTTACCTGTTCCAGAGCGAATTCAATAGCCTCATACGCGCGGTTGCTCTTGGCACTGGAAGCCAGGTAGCTCGCAGTTTGACCCAGGATGATCCTCGCTTCTGGCATGCCAATCATTGACACAGCCTGGAAGCAGGAAGTAGCCAAAAGCAGGGCGTTGGGATTGGCATTGCCTATGTCTTCACTGGCTAAAATAATCATGCGCCGAGCGATGAACTTCACATCTTCACCGCCATCCAGCATCCGCGCCATCCAATACAGTGTGCCATTAGGATCGCTTCCGCGCATGCTTTTAATAAATGCAGATACGATGTCGTAGTGCTGTTCCCCCGATTTGTCGTAATGGGCCAATTTCTTCTGAAGCACTTTTCCGGTGATGGTATTGTCAATAACCAAAGGTCCTTCCGGCGACGACATCACCACCAACTCCAGTAAATTTAACAGTTTTCGCGCATCTCCCCCAGAATGGTAAATAAGCGCGTCTGTTTCGTGTACGGTGATGTCTTGTTGTTTCAGCACCTCATCATTCCGGATGGCCTGATGGAGGATGCTGTTCAGCTCATCCTTGCTGAACCCCTGTAGTATATAAACCTGGCAGCGCGACAGCAGCGCCTGATTGACTTCAAAGCTGGGGTTTTCTGTTGTGGCACCAATCAAAAGGATCTGACCTTTTTCAACAGCCCCCAGCAGCGCATCCTGTTGCGATTTGTTGAAGCGGTGTATTTCGTCAATAAACAGCACCACGCGCCCCAATAGGCGTGTTTCTTCAAAAACCCTGCGGAGGTCAGCAACGCCGCTGCTGATGGCACTCAGCTTCCGTACTTCCAGTCCCATGGCCGCTGCAATGATTTCGGCCAGCGTGGTTTTGCCCGTTCCTGGCGGGCCCCAAAGAATCATGCTGGGCACGCTGCCCTGCTCAATCATCAGCCTGAGCCTTCCTTCTTTACCTATCAGTTCTGTTTGGCCTATATACGCTGACAGATTTTTAGGGCGCATGCGCTCTGCCAGAGGCGCCGGTGAATGGGAGTCCATATGTTTCTCAGATTGCCTGTTCAAATATACTTCGCCTGTAACACCTGCCCGGCAACAGGTTTTCTCATCCGCCGTAAGGCCTTAATAACCATCTGTGCATCGGCAGTATGCTTTTATGTATCGCCGGATTCCCCAACTGTGAAGGCACGATAGGTTTGTGAGACAATTCAATCCATTTATGTTATGAAGAAACTATTCACTACTCTGGCATTAAGCGCCTTGGGCGCTGCCGCAACATTGCTGCACGCTCAACCCTGCGGCGATGGCACCAACAACCTTAAAACCTGGGATGGAGGCGGGGTTGATAACAATTGGAGCACAGCGGCCAACTGGAGCCCCGACGGTGTCCCGGATTGCGACGACGATGTACTGTTCAACAGTACATCAGCCAAAACTTGCGACATTTACAGTGCAACACAGGTACGCGATTTCAGCGTATTGGGTTCTTGGACGGGACGGATTTATGTACGGGGAACTGCTTCCCTGAAAATGCGCAACTTGGTGATGCAGGGCGGTATGTTGATTGCCGAAGATGCTAATGGTCTATTCCAGGCCGTTGACATCCTGATGGGATACAATGCCTACCTGAGCACGAAAACGTCGCTCATTACCGGAACCTGGATTATGAACAACAGCGTATTTGCTGCCTTAGCCAAAGGTTATGTGGATGTGCTTAACCTGATACTGAACAATTTTGCGAAGTTCACAGCCCCTGACGGGTTCCAAAGAACACATGTTCAACGCGCGGGTATAGTTTATATCCGGGGGAACCTAACCAGACAAGCACTTGGATTATTTTATCACAAAACCGGTTTGGTTCGTTTCTGTGGTTCTGGTAATGGTACCATCAATACCAACAATACCCTGATGACCTTCTGGAACATCGAGATTGATAAAAAGCGCGATGGGGCAGGTGATACCACAGCTCCTGGCCACCTTTATACCAACGGGCCCACCAACGATCGGATTTTCGCGCTCAACCGCCTGTCGCTGATGGAAGCTACCCTTACAGGTTGGGCTGTTGACGACTGGGTTGCCGGCGGTGATTCTGTTATTGTAGAATTAAGCATGGCCAATAATGACATTCTGCATTCCTTCAGTAATGCAGGTCATGCAACCCTGGCGTTCCTAGGTTCCGGTAATGGTCGATTCTTCCACAAAACCTTCCTGAGCGGCAGCTATAACGTTTGGGTTGAAAAAGGAAATTCTACCGATTGGGTTACCGTAATTGGTGTGCAGGACATAGGCAATGATGGTGAAACCGTTCACATCGCTAAAGGAAGGCTCACTTTTGACGGTTCCGGAAATGCGCGGCTGCGTGCCAGCGTTGCTACCGGTTTGCACGTGCTTGCCGATGGACAGCTTGTGGCTCCTGATAATGATACCCTGTTTTTCGCCGGCTGCTGGGATTTTGCAACCTCCAATGCATTCAATCCTCAAAATGGTGTGCTAAGCCTTGACGGTACAGGAAACAGGCTCGCATTTACACAACACAATGATACTGTTTTCTTTAATGAGCTAATCATCACCGTTACCAACGGTGGTACCCAGGGAACCCTCAACTGGTCTTCAGTACTGGACGTGTTGTATGTGCGCGGTAACCTGAGAATCACCAGTGCAGATGCTTATCTGGCAAATGTTCAGGTATTCCTGGAAGGTAATTTGATTTCCGCTGAAACAGCACCCAATACCGCGATGAAATTCACCGATAAGCTGGTGTTTTTAGGCAGCGCTAATCAAACTATTACCTTAAGCAGCGCTGCGAAAAATGCCTATAACCAAATGTTTGAATTGAATAAAACTGCTGGTTCACTGACTATGCTTTCCGATGTGGAAGTTCGCGCCTTGCGTTTCACCGGTGGTGTGCTGAACACCAATGGTTACCTGCTGAACGTTACCCTGCCTACCATGATTTACGGAGGCAATTCCAGTTCTTACATCAATGGTCCTGTTACGGTTGCACACGGTGGACTGACCTGGCCTTCCAACGCAAAAATTCCACTGGGAAAGAGCACAACCTACAATCCCCTTTACGTCCGGAATGGAACCACAGGGAATACCTACACTTTTGAGTATTTCAACTCTGGATATTCCGGCACCAATACAGTAAATGCGCCACTGGATGCCGTTTCAACAAGCGAATACTGGCAGGTGGACAGGATTGCAGGTGCTACTGCCTATCAGGTTAGTTTGCCTACCACCAATGCTCCTGGCGGATGGTCTGCTGCTGATATCCGTGTAGCCGGAAACGACGGCTCCGGCTGGAGCAACTTGGGTCCTGCAGGCGGCGCTTCCGGAGGATTGGTAACCAGCACCACAGGCACCACGTCATCTACCCGCTATTTCACATTGGGTGTGGACAATGCTGCTCCTATGGTTTT
This sequence comes from Flavobacteriales bacterium, assembly GCA_947463095.1. Lineage (GTDB taxonomy): Bacteria > Bacteroidota > Bacteroidia > NS11-12g > UBA955 > REEB481. Next base: position 50,057 of record CANHRE010000003.1, read on the forward strand.
GGTACAGGATGGTGTTAGTGGAAAAGAAGTACAAACCGAACGCTTCCTGCCCGGTGCCGAATATGGTGCCGCGTTGAATAAGCCTCAAATGAAGGTATTCCCCAACCCAGCACAGAACCGGTTTGCCATAGCGCTGCAGGATGCCAATTCCGGTATCGTCAGTGTTACCGACCTGAACGGCAGAATCCTGTTCACCGGAGATGCCCTGAGCACTCAGTGGGTGGATTGTTCTTCCTGGAGTTCAGGTATTTACCTGGTTCGCTTTACCGATGGCATCAACAGTATAACCCGCCGCGTCAGCAAAACCTACTGATAGAGATTGTTGTATGTTGTTTTATGTTGCAGATAAGCCCCGCTTCGGCGGGGCTTACGCATTTATGGGCCCTAGTTTGTGTTGTGCAAGGTTCTTGAAGCGGATTATATTTGCCGGGTCATGTTGCTACAAGGGAAAACAGCGCTGATTACCGGAGCCACGCGCGGTATCGGCAAAGGCATCGCCCAACGCTTCGCAGCCGAAGGGTGCAATATCGCCTTCACCTACGCATCTTCTGATGCCGCTGCAGAAGCCCTTTGCCAGGAATGGAGTTCCGCCTATGGGGTGGTTGTTAAAGCCTGGAAATCTGATGCCGCCAACTTCAAAGCCTCCGAAACGCTGGCCGCTGATGTGATTGCGGCCTTCGGGAAAGTGGACATTCTGGTGAACAACGCAGGGATTACCCGCGACAACTTGTTGATGCGCATGACCGAAGAGCAATGGGATGAGGTAATCAACATCAACCTGAAATCAGCCTTTAACCTAACCAAGGCATTCCTCCGCCATTTTCTGGGAAATCGCGCGGGATCCATCATCAATATGTCTTCGGTAGTGGGTATTGATGGCAATGCAGGCCAGGCCAACTACGCCGCATCTAAGGCGGGCCTAATAGGGTTCTCAAAAAGTGTGGCTCAGGAACTGGGTTCACGCAATATTCGCTGCAATGTGGTTGCTCCCGGTTTCATTGAAACGGAAATGACCGAAAAGCTGGATGAACAGGTGAAAAAAACCTGGATTGAGGGTATACCCCTGAAACGAGGCGGAACACCGGAAGATGTAGCCAATGTGTGCATCTTCCTGGCCAGTGACATGAGCGCATATGTTACAGGCCAGACCATTTCGGTGTGCGGTGGAATGTTGATGAAATAAGCGCAAAACATGCCATTAGATCAGGAAGAAGCGGAAGAACAAGCGCAGTTTCCTCATGAGCGCAACATGTCATTCTTTGATCATGTTGATGAATTGCGCAAACACATCATGCGCGCCTTCGCAGCTATTTCCGTAGGGTTCATACTTGCGTTCATCTACATCAAGGAAATTGTGGGTGGGGTCATCTTTGCTCCGTTCAAAGGGAGTTTCATTACTTATAAAATGATGTGCAGGCTGGGCAAAGACTTGTTTGGAGATGAACGTATGTGCATCACCCCTCCTGTAATTCAGATTCAAAACCTTCAACTTCAGGGACAGTTTGTAGCCGCATTCAAAATTGCATTTATTGCAGGTCTGGTGCTTGCTTTCCCCTTCATTGTGTGGGAACTGTGGAGGTTTATCCGCCCGGCCCTAAGCGATAAAGAGGTTCGAAAAACCCGAGGAACTGTCTTTTTTGTGGGGATGCTCTTTTTTATCGGGGTACTGTTTAGCTATTTCGTGCTTGTGCCCATCTCGGTGAATTTCTTCGCCAACTTCAGCATCAGTGATGAAGTTCAAAATATAGTAACCATGCAGAATGCGGTGAATTATGTGAGCTTTTTATGCCTGGCTACCGGTTTGGTTTTTGAACTGCCGGTGCTGATGTATGTTCTTGCCCGGGTTGGTATCGTTACCGCTTCATTTCTTAGGAAGAACAGACGCTATGCCGTGGTCATCATCTTCATTATCGCAGCGGTGGCTACCCCATCTCCCGACATGCTCAGCCAGCTGATCCTTGCCTTGCCGCTGTATAGCTTGTATGAGGTAGGCATACTCATTGCTGCACGTACCGAAAAGAAAGAAGAACAAGCATCATGACCCCATCATACAGCATTGCCGTAGGCGCTGACCATGCAGGCTTCAAATTAAAAAATGAGCTGCTCGCATTTTTACTCGAACTGGGCCACGAACCTCAGGATTTTGGACCGGATTCCGCCGACAGCGTGGATTATCCCGACTATGCCCATGCCGTAGCAGAGAGTATTTGTTCAGGAGAAAATCAACTTGGAATACTAATATGTGGCAGCGGCAACGGGGTGTGTATGGCTGCCAACAAGCATGCCGATATTCGCGCTGCGCTCTGCTGGAATGAAGAGGTTGCAGCGCTGGCCCGTCAGCATAATGATGCCAATGTTATTTGTATTCCGGCCCGCTTTGTGACCAAACCCGCAGCCATTAAAATTGTATTGGCCTGGCTGAACGCATCCTTTGAAGGAGGACGGCATGAACGCAGGGTATCGAAAATCAATTGTTGAGATATGGGCCTGAAATCCATGTTGGCCAAGCCTCTGGCATCCATCGTACGCAGGAAGATTGACCGCTGGAGCAGGGAAGGCATTGCAACTCAAAAGCGCCAATTCTCATTACTGGCAGCCAGGCTGTCGCATACTGCTTTCGGTAAGGAGCATGGCATCGGTTCAGGCATCAGCGTGGCTGAGTTCAGAAAACGGGTGCCTATCCGCGATTATGAAGCCCTCAGGCCCTGGATGGATCGTATGGTTTCGGGAACACCCGATGTGCTGTGGCCAGGGAAACCCTTGTATCTGGCAAAAACATCAGGCACCACTTCCGGAGTGAAATATATCCCCATCACGAAGGAAAGTATGCCCTTTCATACCAGCAGTGCCCGCGATGCGCTGCTTTGCTACATCGCAGAAACAGGCAGGGCCGGTTGGCTGGACGGCAACCTCATTTTCCTCAGTGGAAGCCCTGTGCTTGAGGAAAAAAATGGAATCCTCAGCGGTCGCCTGAGTGGCATCGTTAACCACCATGTGCCTTCCTATCTGCGGCGCAACCAACTGCCTTCCTGGGAAACCAACTGCCTGGATGATTGGGAGGAAAAGGTTGACAGAATTGCTCGCGAAACTATCGATAAACCCATGTCGCTGATCAGCGGAATACCTCCTTGGGTGCAGATGTATTTCGACCGCGTGTTGCAGCTAAGTGGCAAGGAGCATCTGCGCGAGGTGTTTCCGAACTTTGAACTGCTGGTTTATGGCGGCGTGAACTTCGAACCCTACCGGGAAAAGATGTACCAAACCATTGGTGCGCAAATTCCAAGCATAGAAACCTATCCGGCCAGTGAAGGATTTATCGCCTTCCAGGACCGACAGTCAGACCCCGGGCTGCTCATGCTGCTGAACAGCGGCATCTACTATGAGTTTGTGCCAGTTTCTGAGTATTTCTCCGCGCAACCCGTGCGCCTTGGTATTGAAGAGGTGGAACTGGGTGTTCAATATGCGGTAATCATGAACACCAATGCAGGTTTGTGGGGTTATAGCATCGGGGATACAGTGAAATTTATTTCGAAAGACCCCTATAAGATTGTTGTTACCGGCCGCATCAAGCACTTCATTTCCGCCTTTGGTGAACATGTTATCGGGGAAGAAGTTGAACGGGCTATGCAGGAAGTATGTGCCGTCTTCTCCGCCAGAACAGTGGAGTTTACGGTAGCACCCCAGGTGAATCCGGAATCCGGACTGCCTTACCATGAATGGCTTGTAGAGTTTGATACGGCGCCCGACAGGCAAGAATCCTTTGCCCTTGCGCTGGATGCAGCCATGCAAAAGCAGAACATCTATTACCGCGACCTCATTACAGGATCCATCCTGCGCCCGCTGAAACTGAGCATATTGCCCAAAGGTTCATTTATTGCCTACATGAAGCGCCAGGGTAAGCTGGGCGGACAAAACAAGGTGCCTCGTTTGTCCAACGACAGGAGCATTGCCGATAACATCCTCGGCCACCTGAATGTACCTTAAATTCGCAGTATGTTGGGGCTTAAACTGGCTACAGACCCTCGCTGGGTGAATATTGCCGAAAAACAAATAGATGAAATCCTTACCGATCATGCCTACTGTGAACAAAAGGCAGCAAGCACAGGCATTTCACTCATTATACGCTTTCCGGAAAAAACCGATGTAGTTGAAGAGGTTACCGCTGTGGTAGCAGAAGAATGGGGCCACTTCCGCAAAGTGCTTAAAGAACTGAAAAAAAGGGGGTACGCGCTTGGTACACCGCGCAAGGATCATTACGTGAGCGAATTACAGAAATTGAGAAGGAAGGGAGGGAGCCGTAACGAAGTGCTGGTCGAAGATTTATTGGTTTGTGCCATGATTGAAGCGCGCAGCTGTGAACGCTTTCGCCTGCTTTCGTTGCATGTGGACGACCCGGAGTTGAAGGTGTTCTACCATGAATTTATGGTGAGTGAGGCAGGTCATTACCGCATGTTTCTGGACTTGGCCTGTAAATACATGCCGGAAGCGCGTGTACGCGCCCGCTGGCAGGAGTTTCTGGACGGTGAGGCTGAGATTTTGCGCAATATAGAACTTCGTGGTGACCGCATCCACTGATGCTGCTAAACCATCGTTCCCAGCCAGATGCTGATGTAGCGATGCCAGTTCCAGAAGGGGCCTTCAAGGCAATATGGCCAGTGGAATGATAAAGGAAGCACCAGCAATGCGCAGGTTATAAGAAATACTGTTGTGGCAAGCCTCCACCTGAAGTGATGCCATACATCAGCAATACCGCGCAGCATCACCCATGCCATCAGCGGATAAAATTCAATGAATCCCCGATGCCCGAAACCGCAGGCCAGTCCCCAGGCCCACCAGCAGGCATATAACAGGGCGCAGCTTGTAAATACAAGCAATGCTGAAGCACTGATAAAGCGCCATGCACCTGTATTCTTGTAACTGTACCAAATCGCCACTGGTATAAAGGGCAGGAAAAACGGACTGCAGGGGAAAAAGCCGTTTTCCGGCGCAAATAGCACCTTCAACAAGTGCGGCGATTTCCAGTAAATAAAGCCTTCACTGCCATAGGGAATAAACCCTTTGGCGTGCAGGTAAATGCGGTATGCTACAAATGGACTTATGGCCAGAATAAAGCAGCTTGCCGCCCACGCAAAAGCCACCGGCTTTTTTATAATTGCCGCGCCATGTTGCCACAACCACCAAAGCAGGTAGGGGCTAAGTAAAATAATGTTCTGAGGTCGTACGCAGAATATCATACCCGCACACAAACCCGCAAGCGCCAGATGTCGGTTCTGTTCCGACAGGCTGAAGCGTTTTAATTCCCACAGTAATAAGGCCACAAGAAAAAAACTGTATCCATGAGACAACCCGGGCTCCTCAACCACATAATACCACAAATTTGTTCCCGCAATCATCCCTGCAACACCAACCCATGCAACGCTTCGACGGAAATAGTACAACAGGAACCGCCAGCAAACCCATAAGCCGGCAACAGCATAAAACACACCTGCTGCAATTGCAGCGGCATGATAGGGCATGCTGAAACCATCGGCAGGCTGCCCGCTCAGTAGCGCCCAAGTATGAGCCGCAAGGAAGAAGGGCAAGCGCATTACCGCAACGCCGGGAGGATATTTGGTGTTGATAGCATTACGCCAGCCATCCAGATGAAAGCCTCCACCACTAAGCGCATCTACCTCGTTGGGAAACAACCGTGCATCCCAACCGTAAATGACGCTCGCAGGTAAAAAAACATGATAGCCCGCCTTGTCAGCCCAAAGCTCATCGTGGTAGTTAAACCGGCCAAAACGCCAGTTGCGGTTGAATGACAACCAAAGCAAGACCCCGAACAACAAATACCAAATCCACTTTGGCGCATTGCGCAGCGGCTTACCCATGGCTCAAATTTATCGTAATTGTCGTTTTTTCTACAATATTTCGTTTGTGCTAAAAATTAAATTCGTAGAATTGAAAATTGATGATTAGTGCAACCGAACAAAATTACTTGAAGGCCATCTATAAGCTCAGCTTCCGCTATGGTCATCAGGAGCCGGCAAGTACCGGTGATTTGGCGCGCTTGCTTGGATCTACGCCAGCTACCGTTACCGATACGCTGCAGCGCTTGTCGCGTAAGAACTTGGTTCACTACCAACGATACCAGGGCGCTACACTTTCAGGTCCAGGTTTGGGTATGGCCACCGAGCTGATTCGACTGCACCGCCTTTGGGAAGTGTTTCTGGTGGACAAGCTGGGCTATGGCTGGCATGAGGTGCACGCCATTGCCGAGCAGCTGGAACATGTGTTCGAAGAAGGGTTGGCGGAGCGACTGGATACTTTTTTAGGTCATCCAACCCATGATCCTCATGGAGATCCTATTAGGGACGACAGCAGGGACCGCAGTGAGTTAAGCACGCTGGCTGATTTGGAAGAGGGTGCAGGCTTTACCGTAGGTCGTGTTGCCGACGGTGATGCTGCATGGCTGCAATTCGCCGCCGCTCAAGGCCTGTTGCCGGGTACCTTTGGCCGTATCATGGTTATCAGGAAAGCTGATGCCCTTCTGGAATTGCTCATCAACCGTAAGCCCGTCTTTATCAGCCAGGCATCGGCGGAAAAAATATTTGTGATACCGAACATATAAAATAGTCATGTTAGAATCTTTGAAAATCTGGTTTTTAGACTTACACCCGGTGATGCAGGGCCTGCTGGCAACGCTTTTCACCTGGATGCTTACTGCGGCTGGGGCGGCTCTGGTATTTCTGTTCAATGACATGAGTCGCAAATGGATGGACATTATGCTTGGTTTTACCGGTGGCGTAATGATTGCCGCCAGCTTTTGGTCATTGCTGGCTCCTTCTATTGAAATGGCTACGGACCAATACGGAGCACGCTGGGCCTGGGTGCCGGCTGCTGTTGGTTTTATTGGCGGAGCCTTGTTTCTCTTTTTACTGGACAAAATATTGCCGCACCTGCATTTGAACAACCCTGTCCACGAGGCCGAGGGACCCAGGTCGGATTGGAATCGCACGCTGTTGCTGGTGATGGCCATTACCCTGCACAATATTCCTGAAGGTTTGGCGGTGGGTGTTGCTTTTGGTGCGGTTGCGCAGGGATTGCCGCATGCCGATCTTGGTGCTGCTGTAGCGCTGGCCATCGGCATCGGACTCCAGAACTTCCCTGAAGGCCTGGCAGTAGCCATGCCCCTAAGGCGCAATGGTATGAGTGCAAAGAAGAGTTTTTTCTGGGGACAGCTTTCGGCTGTGGTAGAGCCTTTGGCAGGCGCCCTGGGTGCAGCTGCTGTGATGGTGGCGCAACCTATATTACCGTATGCACTGGCTTTTGCGGCCGGGGCCATGATTTTTGTAGTGGTAGAAGAGGTGATTCCGGAAACACAGAAGGATCGCTACGCCGACTTTGCCACATTGGGACTTGTAGCAGGTTTTGTGGTGATGATGGCCCTGGATGTGGCTCTGGGTTGAATAATACCCAGAGGTAACTCCGTTGAGGGTTCTCCATAACTGCACCAAGGTGTCAGATGTTGTTTTGCGCTGAAGTCAATAATCAGTAGCTTTGCCGGGATTTCTTCCTCATTACGGGAAATAACCTTGCCCGTAAAAGAAGATTCACCTTCGAAAAGCATCTATGACATCACCCAAAACCAGTATTGAAGAAAATCCTCAGCTGCTAGACCTGATGATTTCCGACATGGACCAGGCCTCGCCACTTTATAAACCCACCAACTACTGGCAATACAAGGCCAGCGTTTTTCTACCGGCGCTCACGAAAGAGGGTCTGAAAGATTTCCGCAGGAAGCCCGAATCTGTTTTCCGCGCTTTCGGCGGTGTAGATATTTGGCCTGTTTATTGGAATGATTTGCGCAAATCAAGGGTGTTCAACAACCGAATCCTCCGTTCACTTCCAGGCTGGCAATCGGTGCTGAAAGGCCTTTCGGGGCTTACCGATTCCATAGCCAAAGCGGTAGCACCCGGCAGCATTGAATACAAAAAGCAACTTCCTTATCGCGTTGCCAAACAGGTGGAAGCCCAAACCAAAGCGCCTTCCATCGACCAAATTGAAGCATCTCTGGTGGCCAATCCTGAATATGTTTTTCAGGTAAATGGTAAAACCTATACCAACAACTTTGTTGACTATTACCTGCGCTATGCTTATTGCTGCCAGTTTATTGATTTCTCCAAAGTGAAGGTGATTGTGGAATTGGGAAGCGGTTCCTGCAAGCTCACAGAAGTCATCAGGAAATTTCATCCCCATATTTCTTTTATGAATTTTGACATTGCCCCCCAGCTTTATGTTGGAGAAATGTATTTGCGCTCGGTTTTCCCCGGCGATGTGGTTTCTTATGAAACCAACCGCAATCTGGAACAACTGCCAACTCCCGAACCCGGAAAAATGTACTTTTTTGGTGCCTGGCAGTTCCCGCTGCTGAAGGATGTTCATTATGATCTGTTCATGAACCTGACCAGTTTCCAGGAAATGGAACCGGATGTAGTGGCCAACTACATCAGCTTCATCAACGGCAACAGCGAATACGTTTACCTGCACGAACAAATGGCAGGAAAAGAAGTAGCCAAGAAAAAAGGGGAATTCGGCGTATTGAACCCAACTACCCTGAAGCACTACGAAGAGAATTTCTCTAATTACACGCTCATAGACAAGGTGCCTTCATTGAAGGAAACCGGTGAATACAAATGGAAGGGTCATATGGATACCTTTTGGAAGCGTAAATCCTGAGGAAGGTTACGCATATTCTTTCATAATTAATACGAAAGCCTGGGTTTACACACCCAGGCTTTTTGCTTCATTCCAATAGACATCCATCTCTTCCAGGCTCATGTTGCCCATCACCTTGCCGTCTCTTTTTGCGCAGTGTTCTATATGGGCAAAGCGCCTCATAAATTTGCGGTTCGCTTTTTCCAGGGCATCGTCCGGGTTTACCTTTTGAAACCGGGCATAATTCACCAGGGCAAACAACAGGTCTCCCAGTTCTTCTTCTATAGCTTCAGCACCTTGGGCTTCATGCAGTTCCAGCCATTCTTCTTCTACTTTGGCCTTCACTTCCTGCACTGTGGGCCAATCGAAACCTACCTGGGCCACTTTCTCCTGGATGCGGTATGCCTTGACCAGCGCAGGCATGCTGCGCGGAACCCCTTCAAGCACGGATGAAGGCTGATTGGCTCCATTCTCACTTAGCTTAATCTTCTCCCAGTTCTGCTTCACCGTGTCGGCATCTTCTGCCTTTACGTCGCCGTAAATATGTGGATGTCGCCTGATCAGCTTCTCGCTCAGCGAGCGCATCACATCGGCTATGTCAAAATATGACTGCTCATCTGCTATTTTGCTGTAAAACACTATGTGCAACAGCACGTCGCCCAACTCTTTCTTCACCTGATCGGGATTTCCGTCCAGGATGGCGTCGCTGAGTTCAGCCACTTCCTCGATGGTCAGGTGGCGGATGCTTTCCCAGGTTTGTTCGCGATCCCAAGGACACTGAGTGCGCAATTCGTCCATGATACGCAGCAGGCGCGTAAATTCTTCCAGTTTTACCTGCAGGCTGTTCGCTCTGCTCATTCTCCGCCTCCTGATTCTTCTTTGATGTTAGGCGCCTGATTTAATCCATCCAACTTACGTTTGGCCTCTGCAACAATTTCAGGCATGTCGTTGAAGTTTGCAATTACGCTGTTCCAGGTAGCTTTGGCCGAGAAGTTGTCGCCCATCTTTACGTAAATATCGCCCAGAAGCAGGAATGATTTGGCAAGCCACAGGTCGTAGCTGCTGAATTGATTGTTGAACTGAAATACCGATTTTTTTGCTGTGCTCAGGCTGTCCATGCTATACAGCGTCAGCGCCTCAAAGTATTTACTTTCGGCAGCATACTGATTATCGAATTTGTTGAAGTTGCGCTGGAACAATTCCAGGGCGCGGTTAAACTCCCTTTGCTCGTAGCGAATTCTGCCCAGCACCAGCAGTGCTTCGCTGATCATTTCCGGTTTGGTATAATCCAGTCCCAGCAGTTGCTCAGCCTTGCGTTCGGCGGTTGCGGCCTGGTTGGTGCTCAAGGCACAGCGCATCTGTTTGTGTACCGAATACAACAGGTTGTCGCGGCTTCCCGTTGCCTGCTCCAGTTTCTCCAAATAGGGCAGCAACGCAGCGCAGCTGCTTGTATTGCGGCCCATAATATCGGCTATGGCCAGGAGCGATTGTTCACTGTATTCGCTGGCAGCGGCATTGGCAACCTTCTGATAATAAGGCAGCGCCTGGTCCGGTTGCTTTTTGCGCTCGTAGCTGTAAGCCAGATGGTATTCAGCCGGTATCAGGAAGAAACCATCCTTAAAATCAGTGAGGTAGCGGTTAAACTCCCGAATGGCGCCATCGTAATCCTTGCGTTCCCATAGGTTAAATGCAGAAGCATATACAATAGAATCCCTTCTGGACGCACTCACCGAAATATTGGGTACGGTAGCAACCCAACTCAGGTATTCGGAGCCACGACCATTTTCCCTGTAAATCTTCTCAATCTTCTCGATGGCTTTCTGCGCTTCGGGTGTTCCGGGATATTCCAGCGCCAGCTTCTTGTACATATCTATGGCTTTGTCGTCCTTCTCCTGTTTGTAATACAGCTGACCCAGCGTTTGATAGGCCTTCTTTACAATCAGGCGGCCCTGAAAGTCTTGCACCAGATACATCAGGTTGCGCTCTGCTTCTTTTGCCTGGCCGATGTTCAGTTGTTCGCTGGCCATTTCAAAAATGGCATCGGGCACGAAAGGCGATTCCGGGAACTCGTTGGGAATGCGCTTCATGGTAGCAATTTTTTGCTGCGATTCGCGGGTAAAGCCATAAATCATACCCTTTTGGAACAGCGCGTAATCGGCAGCAGGGCCCTTTTTTCCTGAAACATATGCATAGCTTTCCAAGGCTTCGGAGAGTTTGCGTATCATGAAGTAACTATCACCCAGCCTGGCCATCGCATCGGTATAGATATCCTCCTGATAGGTACCGCTGCGCGCAGCGTTCCTGTATTGGTTGAACAGCGCCGAGGCTTCGGCAAACATCCGCTGTCTGAACCGACAGTAGCCCATGCCGTAATACACCAGCGGGAAATAATTCAGATTCCGGCATTCTGATGTTTCGGCAAAACGCTGGTAATACTGCATGGCATCAGGATATTCACCACGGGTTTGAAGAATTTCCGCTTTCCAGAACGAGGCTTCCCCCTGGAGTCTGCGATCCGATCCCACTTTCAGACTCTTGTTAAACAGCTGCAAAGCCGCTTCATAATCGCGATCTCTGAAGTACTTCTGCCCCTGATATAAGGTTACTTTCTGATAGGTTTCCCGTGCATTGTCATCCATTTCTCCAATGGACTCCAGAATGCTGATGGCTGTGCGGTAATCATCGGAACTCAGAAATAATGACGCCAGCAATTTCTGCGCTTCTCGTTTGTCGGGCGATTGTGGAAACTGGGATGTGAATTTCTGCAGGTAGTTGATCGCCACCTTTGGGAAGCCCAGTTCAATGGCCAGCTTTGCATAGTTCAGCATGGCGTTTTCTTGCACTTTGCGGTTGAAATCGCTGCGCTGGGCTTCGAAGAAGGCGTTGTACGCGTCCTGCTTCCGGCCCAGTATAAGGAAAGATTCTGCCAGGTTGTGGCTGGCTGTTTGTGCCAGAGAATCGCCACTGTTGGCAATCAGCTGCAACCAGCGCACTGCATCATTGTACTGGCGAACCTTGAAAAAGGTGTATCCCACTTCATAGGTTTCCTGTCGTTCAATGCTGTCAGGTGTAAAACCGCTTCTGGTGAAGGCATCGGCCGCCGATTCGAACTCATTTACCCGGTAGTGGCATTTGCCTTTTAAGAACAAAGAACGACTGCGAAAGCTGGCAGATGTTGATTTCTCAAGGTAGCCGATGGCTTTCTGGTAGTCACCCTTCATATAGTAAATCTGGGCCATGAAGTAGCGCAGACTTTGAGGTCCGATTTCTTCAATGCTGCGAAATGATTCCAGCGCCTTTTGGTAATCGCCGGTGTAATAGCAGGCATAACCGTAGTAATAGGTTGCCCGCATTTCATATTCTGAATTGCTCTTTACCAGCGGCTCCAGCATGGTTTTGGCATCCTCATAACGGCGCGCCATCACCTGGCAATAGCCGGTATGGAAGCGCAAACGGTCGCGCTCGGCAAATGCAATGGCTGCCGGGTCTGTTTGCTTGTAGTAGGGAAGGGCCCTGCTGTATTTCCCCTGCATGAAGTAATAATCACCCAAGGCCAGATTGGCACTGTTGGTTTTATAGGAGCCGGGGTTATTGCTTAGGTATTCTAAAACGGCGGCCTCACCATCGCTGTGCGAAGCACGCAGCTTGGAAATGGCCACATAGTACCGGGCATCGGCTCGCATGTTTTCATCGCTGCCCTGATCCAGGTAACGCCCGAATTCCGTTACGGCAGCATTCCATTTGCCGCTGTTAAACAACTCTTCACCCAACCTGAAATGAACATCCGGACCGGTAAATAACTCCGTCTTCTGAGCCCGGATGGCCGTGGCCCCCAGCATTAGGAAGGTGAGGAACAGAATTCGCAAAGGCATAAGCACAAAAATATAACGCTGTTGCCCCCTTCCTATTTTGGAGTTTTGAACAATTATACCCTGCTGATTATTCCTGATAAGGGTAGAATGCGTCTTTGAAGTGGTTGATAATTAACGAGTTATACTTTATTTCTACGGCAATGACATCAAAACGCAGTGAGGCCTGTGGAAAATGCTGTTCCAAGTAATGCCCTGCGGCACGCACCATGTGCTTTTGCTTGGCTGCCGTGACAAAATCTTCAGGATGCCCATGGCTGTTCCTGCTCCGGGTCTTTACCTCAAATACCACCAGCATGCCTTCATGTTTGGCAATGATATCCAGTTCATCGCGGCCGGCGCGGTAGTTGCGTTCCAGAACTTCGTAGCCCTGACCCTCCAAATATCGGCAGGCCGCCTCTTCTCCCTTTCGCCCCAGATTCATGTCCGCTCGCTTTTACGTTACGGAATATACGAACTTTGCAGCATGGAGGCCGCGCTGATTAACTTGGGTTTGCAGTCATACGGTAATGTGCTGAACCTGCAAAGGGCCTGGTTTGAAGAAGCCATGCAGCAGCGCAGTGCGGGCCAATCGCCGGCCAATAGGCTTATTATGGTGGAGCATAAGCCGGTTTATACCTTCGGAAAGCACGCCCACCAAAGCAACCTGCTGGCTTCCCCAGAAATGCTCGAACGCCTGGGTGCTGAAGTGTACGAGATAGAGCGGGGAGGCGATGTTACCTTTCATGGTCCGGGTCAGCTGGTGGTTTATCCTATGTTTGATTTGGAAGTGCTGAATATGGGTGTGAAGCGATTTGTGGAAGCCCTGGAGCAAAGCATCATCGCCTGTGTAGCGGTATACGGCATTAAAGCAGGGATGGTGAACGGCCGAACAGGCGTATGGGTAGATGCGGGAAGCCCCGCCGAGCGGAAAATTGCCGCCATCGGAATTAGGTGCAGCCGCCACTATACTATGCACGGACTTGCCCTGAATGTGCATACCGACCTGAACTGGTTCAACCACATCATACCCTGCGGCATCGCAGACCGCGGTGTTACCGGCATCGACCGAGAAATTGCCTCCGCCGTTTCGATGAAGGAAGTAGAAGTGGCGATGCTACAATGCCTGAAGGAACATTTTCCCTTTAACTTTGTGGAACAACACATTGAATTGAATTCATGAAAAACAAAACCCTCTATATCATTCTGGGCATTGCCGCCCTGCTTCTGATTCCCGGAGCATGCAACTACAATCGCTTTGTGAACCGCGAAGAAGGTGTGTCCACTGCCTGGGGCTATGTGCAATCTGCTTACCAGCGCAGGGCTGATTTGATTCCGAATCTGGTAAATACAGTGAAAGGTGCTGCCAGCTTTGAAAAGGAAACCCTGGAAAGTGTGATGGCTGCCCGCGCTGAAGCATCAAAAATCAACATCACCGCCGATCAGCTTTCTGAAGAAAATCTGGCCAAATTCCAGGCGGCCCAGAGCCAGCTATCCAGCGGCATTGGTCGTTTGCTGGCCGTGGCGGAAAACTATCCTACACTGCAGGCAGTTCAGGGTTACCGCGACCTGATGGTATCGCTGGATGAAACAGAAAACCGCATCAAGGCGGAGCGCGATAAATTCAACAGCGCTGTGAAGGATTATAACGTGGCAGTGCGTCGCTTCCCTGGAAACATCTATGCGAGTCTGTTCGGCTTTGAGAAGAAGGCAGCCTTCCAGGCTGATGCAGGCGCAGAAAAGGCCCCCAAGGTAGAATTCAACAAGCCCTGAGTGTTTCCCTTTTCCTGGTTTAAGAAACCCTTGCTCAGCCGCACGGACGAAGAACGTGTCATCACCGCCATCCGCGAGGCCGAACTCCATACATCCGGAGAAATCAGGGTGCATCTGATTGCCAGAATGAAAGGCGAAATGTTGTACGCCGCAGCGCTCGCATTTAAACGTATGGGCATGCACCGCACCGCACAACGCAATGGTGTGCTTATTTGTGTATCCATGCGCGACAGGCAATTTGCCATACTTGGTGACCAGGGCATCCACGAACAGGTAGGTGCTGCTTTCTGGGATGAAGTGCGCGATGAAATGCAGCAACATTTCAAAAACGGAGCTATTCCCCAAGCCCTGATTTCCGGTATTACCCTCACCGGACAAAAACTGAAAGAGCACTTCCCGCATCAGGATGGAGATAAAAATGAACTTAACGACAGGCCTTCCTATGCGTAAGTTTCTTCTGATGTTCTTTTATTGCCTGTATGCATTGAGCCTCTATGGAGCAGAGATTCCTGCGCGGGGGCGCAGTTTGGTCAACGACTTTGCTCAGGTTATTCCCGATGAGCAGGAAGCCCTGCTTGAGTCCAAGCTCCGAATATGGGATACAGACAGCAGCAGCGTACAAATTGCCATCATTACCGAAAATACGCTTGACGGGGAAGACCTTTGGAATAGGGCACATACCATATTCAACGAATGGGGTATCGGTCAGCGCGAAAAAAACAACGGTGTGCTGATTTATGTGGTAGTCAAAGACCGCAAAGTCAGGATCCATACGGGAAGGGGTTCCGAACAATTTTTAGGCGATATCCGCTCTTCCCGCCTTATTGACGAAATCCTCAAGCCGGCTTTCAGGAAAGGCGCTTATTATACCGGCTTGAACGAGTTGACCGACCGCATCATTTCCTTAAGCAGGGGCGAATACGAGGCAGAAAAAAAGAAAGATGACGGTTACAAATTCATCATTCCCCTGATTGTCATTGTGTTGGCCTTTTTCCTCAGCGCCGGCAGGGGAGGTCCCGGAGGCAGAAGCCTGGGACGCTTCGGGCGTCGCGGCGGTTTCTTAGGTGGCATGTTGTTTCCCGGAGGTGGCTTTGGCGGCGGTGGAAGCTCCGGAGGCGGCTGGGGAGGTTTTGGTGGCGGATCTAGTGGCGGTGGCGGATCCAGCGGCAGCTGGTAAACACCGGTTATTCTTTAATCCATTTACAGGTATAAGCTTCTTTCCCCTTGCCGATACGCAGGTAGTAAAGTCCTGCTTTTAACTGCTGTATGGGTATTTCTGAAACCGGCCCATTTGTGAATCCGGAATCAAGTATCCTGCCTCCCTGGTCTGTGATTTGCCAGAAATCCTCCGGGTTACCCTTGGGCCTGCTCACATACAATGCCGCTCCCGATGCATGTACCTTAAAGGAATTAAAAGGGTCTTCAAAAATCAACCTGCGGGTGCTGCCCAAATAAGCCGATAAAAATGCACGGAGGTCCAGCCGGTGTATCTTGGGAGTAATGGTGATGACTTGCTTCAGCTGTTCATTACTCACATAAACATCCAGACCGTTGTTCGTGGTAATTCCTTCTACCTGGTGAAAGGGTAGGTTCATGTTGATTTTGCGCTTGTTTCCGCTGAAATAGCGCAGTCCTTCAAAGTCATACAGGAGGTAAATGAAGGGTTGCAGTGATTTACTGTATCCGCAGAGGACGACCAGCTGTTGTCCTTGGAGCATCGAAGCACCTGTAATCAGCCCCTGCACGTCCAGCACGGCACGCAGTTTGGCCACATGCTTTCCTGGTGTGTTTGGCAGCACATAGCAGGCAGTCTTCTGGCTTAACCATTGTTTGGTAAACAGGTATAGGCTGTCGCCCGCGGCAACAAATGCTTCGCAGTCGTAGTCGGTGCTGTTGGCAGCCTGTTGGCTGAAATCCGTTTGGTCTTCATAGGTGAACCAAATGGTGTCGGCATGCAGGGTGCCGCTTTGTGCCGCAGGATCGGCAATACGCAGGATGTTCAGGTTGCGGCGATTTCCGGAGCCGTTGTTGCCAAAGTCGCCGATATAGAAATACCGGTCATCGCGTGTAAGGTCTTCCCAGTCGTTGTTGCGCACACCTGCAATGGCCTTGCTGTTCAGCATCGGGGCAACATCGGGCAACCAATACCAGAGTGCGGTATCCGAGTCGTCATTATGGCTCCATAAATAGCCCTTATGCCATAAAAGACCGGAACTTTCAGTCAGCAAGGCTGGCAGGTTCAGCGAGGCAGCTGCATCCACGTTTGCGGCGGGGTAGCCGCAGGATCCGTCGTTCTTCGTGGCCGCAGGATTATAGTTGGAAGCCAGCGGATCGGTGCAGCCCGGTGTTTGCGCCTGCAATAGGCCGTATGGCATCGGACTCAGCAACTGCAAACCTGTTCCGAGGAGCGCGATGAGCATCCGAAGCTTGACGGGGTTATTCTGCATAGTTGGTATATTCCCAATCATTTTCAGCATCACCAAACGAAGGTGCTACCCAACGTTTTTTCTTTTCAAAGCGGTAACTGAGCAGCACATCGCCCATCTGCCTGTCGAGGCTGTAGGCCTGATTGATTTGTCTTCGTCCCGCTTCAGGATGTTGCTTCATGGTTTTGGCATTTTGTTCCAACGGCAACCAAACCCAGGCCAGTTTTCCAGGCTTGCCGAAGTATTCATCTTCTTCGCGCAGGCGAAAGAAATACATATTGCCGTTTTGTTTCTTGTATTCCATGGGCTGCGACTTCAGAAATATCAAACTATCCTTGGCCCCCAACTCATCAAAGGTTATAAAGGCTTTAGCCAAATTCAAAGGGCCTTTCAGGCTGTCAGGAATCTGGTTGGCCTTGTTGTTCATCACCAGCATGCGCAAGGCTCCATAGCGCAGCAAGGGTTCTTTCAGGAAAAAGGGAATCAAGGTATCCGGGAGGCTTTTACCCTTGGTGAAGAGTTCTTCCGCCACCATAAGACAGAACATTTTATCTCTGGAGCCCAACAGGGGTAGGATGCGCTTATCCACATCGGGGTCGGGCATAAAGGGTTGAAGTAATTTTGCCAGGTCAAGCACGATGCCGGGCTGGTCGCTGACCGAACGCTCCTCAGAGAGGTAATTGCCGGTTCCTGAATAGCGATAGCGCAGCGCCGCATCAACATCTTTCTTTTCTTCCCGATATTCCCACCGATACCGGTCGCTCGATGTTTCTTCTGATTTCAGGCGTTTCCATCCGTCGCGCAGTTCCATGAGCAGCATTTTCTTAAACGCCGCATAATCTGTTGGCTTCAGGTATCCGCTGTCCAGGGCTTCAGCCGATATGCGCAACAAAGGTTCCTTGTAATCGGTGTAGCGAAGCAAATCATACAGGGCTGGCAGGGTGGCTGCATAGAGTTTCAGTGAATCATGAAGCCCGAGCAGTACTTCCCGACCCAGATCTTCATTCTGGCCCAGTGGTGTTTCATCAATGATCAGTTCAGCATAGGCTTTTGCCGCTTCCCTGTTTTTCATGGAAGCCAGGGCATTGAGTATGTGAAGCTGAATATCAGTGGTATCTCCGGCCATCTGATAAAGCTTGCGCATATAGGGAATCAGCTCTGGATGTTTTAAGGTTCCCAGACTTGTAATGAGCTGGTGCCTGAAGTTCTGTTGCTTGGGATCAGCAGTTTTTTCGATCAGGCGCATGAGTTCCGTGGCCTGCTCATCTTTAGGGACAAAGTAATCTTCAGCCCATTCCTGACTGGTAGTTCTGATGGTACTGTCTGAGGAAGTCATCAGCCTCAGCAGTTCATCGCTGCGCCAGGCATAAATGGAAGGCTGGGTGAAGGTGTCAAAAGGTTTAAAGGTTTCATAATAGCGCTGCACGTAGGGCGAAAGTCCTTGAATGCTGTCGTAGGTGGTGGCCACGCACCAACTCATGCGCCCGCGCATGTACCAGCGTGCCTTGATGATGCGTGAAGAGCCGGTATCGCTGTATTCCAAATCCAGGAAGTCCCAGGAATCAATGCGGCCGCTTTTCTTGGAAACCACATAGAAGTTGTCTTCCAGGTTTTGCCTGATGCGTTTTCTCCAGATGCTGTCCAGGCTTACTTCCTGTTCGAAATAGTGGTACCTGCGGGCATAAACGGTAACAAATTCCCCGGTGCTGGCGGTGTAGGTCATGTTATCATTATTGCCCCGATAATGTTCCATAGAGTCTGGCTCATCTGCTCCGTAGCCGTAATTTTCCTTGATTCTGCTGAAATTGGGAATGGGCAGCGTTTGCGCACTGAACCAGTGCATGCTATCCTTTTGAAGGAAGAAAGGCTTTGCGTAGCTGAAGTCTTCCAGCCGGAAGCTTTCAAGAAACTCCTGATTGGATGTGGCCGTGGTTCCCCAGGCGTAAATCATGGGGCCTTGAATAAGCAGTCGCACCAGAGCAGCGTTGCCACTGGTTTTGGGTTTTAGCCTTGCTTCCATGCCAGCATGCCCCTGCTGGGTGAAGTAGCGGTGGCTCAGCACTGTACTTTTCAGGTTTTCGGCAAGGCCCTGTGCCAGCCAGTACAGTTCAAAACTGTCTTCTTCCACATAATCAACATCGGTATTGATGAGCCTTCGCAGAAAGTAGTAATCACCGTTTTTATCGCTTCCTTCCAGGTCGCGGTGGCCCGTCAGATAGGTGTTGGTGTCACCAAGTCCTTTTTTAAAGCTCAGCGTTTCAGGCCAGCGCAGTTGGTAACCGCCGCATTCAGGACTGTAGTTGGACCATTGCTGGCCGTTGGTTTCGGTAATTTTGAATGAGTTGAAAAAGGACTCTCCGTTTTTGCCGAACACATAATCTTTCTGTCCGCTCATCTTCACAAACCACAAGTAGGTAGGCGTGGCCACTACCAACAACCTCTGACCATTGCCCTGGGCGGTACGGTTGCGTATGTCCATGGCTGAAAAACCATTTCTGGTGATGTCACTTTTATTGATGATTTTACCGCGCACATATTCGAACAACAGACTGTCCACGCGCATCAGCATGTGCGCCGGTGTTTGCCCGGTGAAGCGCCCATAGTAGGGTATTTTTGCTATGCTTATATAGGAACCATTTGCCGCATCGGGATGAAAATAACGGCAGCTGCCATTACTGTATCCTTCAATGGGAACTCCGGGTAATAAGGCTTCAAAGTCGCTGTTCACCGATTTATAAAGCACAGGATTCACTTTATATTCCAGGCCGTCGATGCGGTCTTTTTCCTTGCGTGCTTTTCCACTGCTTTTAGGGCTCACGGGCCTCACGGTATAACCCATCATGCGCAGCAGTTCTATCACACCGGTGTCGCCCGGCAGGTGTGAGGCCCCAACACCGGAAAACACACTTTTTCCGGAGCGGATGTATGCATCTATCCCTTTGGCCATCACTTTATTACGTTCATTCAACATCCATTTGCGGTAGTTTTTTCCGGGATTCAGCAGCCGGTCTAATGAATCCAGCAAATCCAGATCGCCCTGGCGGTAGGCATTTTCAATTTCTTCACCAAAGTTTATCTCCCATCGGTTGATCCGGGGGCGGTCTTCTTTATTCTCGTCCTTATCCGGTTTTTCGCTGCGGTTGACCATTTTACGCGATTCGCGAAAGTCTTCCAGTCCGGTAACGGTTTTCCCCAACTTCTTGCCAGCCTGGTAGATGAACAGATCCAGGTAGGTGTCTTCGCTGAAGTCGCCGCTGCGGTCATCTTTTCGGTACAGCATGGAATTGGCCAGGTTTTCTTCCC
This sequence comes from Flavobacteriales bacterium, assembly GCA_947463095.1. Classification (GTDB taxonomy): domain Bacteria; phylum Bacteroidota; class Bacteroidia; order NS11-12g; family UBA955; genus REEB481. Next base: position 70,107 of record CANHRE010000003.1, read on the forward strand.
GGCTGATGATGCGCGCCAGGGTGCGGTTTTGCGGATGGGTCAGGCTTAAGGCATCCTTGTAGTCGCCGCGGTCTAGGTTGGTCCACCAGTCTGTCCAAGGAAAAACACCGCTTTGGTCTTCGGCAAGGTGGTTAATCCAGGTTCCGGGATCACTTTCCAGAGCTACCACATCGGCTCCTTTCAAGCCCATGAAAAAAGTATCACTCAGCCGGAATGCCAGCTTTCGGCTCACGTGCATCGTACCATACAGGTAACTTTTCTTTTTTGCGCCATTGCCGGAAATTTCCCAAAGCAGGGAAGGATATTTCTTTGCATGGGCCGGCGCAACAGGATCTGATGTGATTGCCAGCACGGGGCTGGTGGTATCGGTAACCCAAATCTGAGGTTCCTCATTCTTTTGCCCCCGGGCTTCTATACTTATGAACAACAACATCAAAGCATGCAGCAAGATGCCGGTAATAATCTGTTTTGAACGCTTCATCCTGATAACAAATATGGCTATAAACGCCCTGCATTGGGCTGTTTATGCTGCAATTCCATAAAAAAAATAGGCTAATGCGCAGAAGGTTGTTTTTTTGCAGGTTCATGCATGCATTTCTTACATCGGACAGATCAGGCAAGATTCAATTATGCCCTCTGGTTTTGTTTTTCATGGTGCTTTTTTCAAACGCAGCACAAGCGCAGGTTTGGGTGCTGCACGGAAGAGTCATTGCCGCAGAAACCCGCGAACCACTTGCTTATGCTACAGTGGTACTCGGGGATTATAAGGAAATTGTACGCACTGATTTTGAAGGCTATTACGAGCTGCGCACCGCAAAAAGGGCTGATTCGCTTTGGTGCAGCTATACGGGCTACCAGCGCCTTAGCCTGCCGCTGCGCGATACTGCAGCAATGCTGGAGCTCAATTTTGAACTGCTTCGACGTGAAGTGAATGACCAGGAAGTGGTGATTCGTGTGAAAGGAAATCCCGCAGAACGCATCATCAAAAAGGCGTCGGAGTTTCGTGAAATCAATGACCCGGACAAGCTGGAGCAATGGGAGTGCGAGAGTTTTACGCGCATCACCATAGCAGTAAACAACATTTCCGAAGGCATTAAAAAGCGCAAGTTGGGTCAGCAGATAGGTCCTTTGTTTGATACCATTTCCATTCTCAGCGCCGACAGCCAGAAATCCGTTTTGCCTGTTTTTATGAGTGAGTCGCTCAGCGATTACTTCTACAACCGAAATCCGAAAATATGGAAGGAACAAATCAGGGCTACCCGGGTGAAGGGCGTGGGTATACAGGATGGTACCCTGGTGGCCCAGGTTCTGGGCTCTTCGTTTGTGAGCTATAACTTCTACCAGAATACGGTGGTACTGCTGGATAAGGGGCTGGTATCACCCATCAGCGCGGCAGCGCTGACCGTTTACTCGGTGAAGATTGCAGATGTGGATGATTCGGGTCCACGGAAGATTTACAACATTAAAATCAAGCCCCGTAACCCTAAAGACCTGGCCTTCAGCGGCAATGTATGGATAGAAGATTCCAGTTTTGCCTTGATGCGTCTGGCTTTGGAGGTGAACAATTCTTCCAACCTGAATTATGTAGAGAAATTCAAGATTACCCAGGAATATGAACCTACCGAAGCCGGCGCCTGGATCAATACAAAAAGCCGCATACTGGTGGATGTGGTGGAGGTCAATACCAAAGCAGCAGGTTTGGTGGCCACGTCAACCACTACCTATCGGAACATTAAAGTTAACCAAGGCCGCCCCATGTCATTTTACGCAGAGAAGGTGGGCCTTTCGGGACAGGTGCTGAATAAACCGGATTCCTTTTGGACGCAGGCGCGACACGAACCTATGAGTGGGGTGGAGCAAAGGGTGTTTAACAAAATTGATACCCTGGTGAACCTGCCCATCATGCGCACCTATGTTGATGTGGTGAACTTCTTGGTGGACGGTTACGTGAAGAAGGACGGAATAGGTATCGGGCCTTACCAGTATTTGTTCAGTTACAATCCCTGGGAGGGGTTCCGAAACAGGGTGGGCTTTGAAACCAACATCCACTTTTCCAACAAATGGTTGCTAAAAGGCTTCGGCGCATATGGCTACCGCGACCAACGATTTAAGTACGAGCTGAAGGCTACCTACATCATGGACCGCAAAAAGTGGACTACCTTCACCGCTTACCGCAGGGCAGACGTAGATCAAATTGGCATTACCGATGTTGACTTCGGAAGCAGCATGTTCACGGCCTTTAACTTGCTTACCAGCAATCAGCTCAACTTCACCACCGAGAATGTGTTCAAATGGGGCAGTGATGTTTCCCGGGGCCTGCGCATGAATATTAGCCTGCGCACCCGCGATTACCAGTTCAAGCCCTTGGGCAATTATGTATTTGCCTACATCAGGGATGCGAAAGATACGGTGAACCGGTTCAACACGACCACCATGAGCATTGATTTCCGCTTTGCCCCGCGCGATTATTTCTTGGTGAACGACAACGAGCGCATCCAGGTACATGCAGAAGGCCTTGTATTCTATCTGAACTATACCCACGGTTTCAGAAATTTCCTGGGCGGTGAATTCAATTATGATAAAATAAAGGCTTCCGCCGATTACACCAAAACCTGGGGTTTCGCCGGTCGCACCCATATGGTGGCGGAATTCACCCAGACTTTTCAGGCCCTGCCTTATCCACTGCTGAATGTCCACGTAGGCAACCAGTCTTTCGTTTACAGCCAAAGGGCTTACAATCAGATGAACCTGTTTGAATTCATTACTGACCGAAGTATAGCCGTAGCGGTCGATCACCACCTGGGTGGGCTGATTTGCAATCGACTGCCCTTAATACGCAACCTGAAATGGAGGGAGGTCATTACGGCGAAGGCAATCTATGGAACCCTCAACAGCCGCAATCTTGCCTTGCAGCCAAGCCGCTTCGATGGCCTTGACGTTACGCCTTTTACCACGTTCAACAACAGTGATCCATACCTGGAACTGGGTTACGGCATAGAGAACATCCTGAAATTCTTCCGCATAGATGCAGTGCACCGGTTAACCTACCGCACAGCTGCGGGAGCGCGGAATTTTGGGGTGAAGTTGAGTTTTGGGGTGAATTTTTGATGTGCTTCAAACCATGCGGGCCATGGTTTCCGGGCTTAGTTGCTGCATAATTTGTTGCTTCATGGCCTCTACATGGGCATCCGGAACTCCGTTGTTGTGCACAATCAAGTCGCAGGAATCCCTCCAGGGCAGCACATACTGCTGATAGCCGGGCATCACATGATTATGCCATTGATATTGGCTGCGTTCCAGCGCGATGCCCCGTTCCCGGGTATCTCGATCCAGCCTGCGCTGCAGTGATAATGCCAAATCCGATTCAATAAAAAAACGCAGCGACATCTGGTTGCGCACCTCAGGGAAGTGGAAAACAAACAAGCCTTCTGCAATAACGATGGGTGCCGGATCCAGCTGGATGAACTGCTCCTCAACACCAAAATTCTCAAATTGATATTTGCGAAGCATCACCGGACGACCCATAAGCAGCTGTTCCACATCGGTGATAAATCGATCGTATTCCAGGGCGTCGGGCAGGTCAAAATTGGTTACGCCCTGTTCATCCTGAACCTGTTGCTCATAGGGTTTGTAATAATCGTCCATGGAAATAAAGCAGGCATTGGCTCCCAGCGCCGCTTTCAGGTGGCTGAGCATAAACGTCTTGCCGCTGCCGCTCAGTCCGCTGATGCCCACCAGCATGGAATCAGGATTCCTTTGCATCAGATTTTCTTAAAGATCTTTTCTTCCAGCAGGTTGCCGTTGTCATCAAATACCTGCTTCATCAGCTTGCGTCCTTGGGAGTCATAATACCACCAGGTACCAATTTGGATTCCTTCGTCATACTCACCTTCGCGCCACTGGTAATGGCTTTCCTTACCATAAATCCAGTAGCCGTGCGGTTTGCCGTTTTGGTATGCGCCTTCTATTTCCCTTTTACCGTTCAGCCAGCTGATGTAAGGACCGTTCCTTTGGTTGTTGCGCCAGGTTTCCAGCGTGAGAGAATCTCCCAGGAAGTCGAATTGCATAAACACACCTTCTTTAGCGCCCTTGCGATAGTAGCCGCTTTTAATTAGTTGGCAGCGAAGGTTATCATATACCCGATGCGCGCTGTCCTGCATGCCGTTCTTATAATAAGCTTCTTCTGCCATGCAGCCGGTATTGTGCCATTGGTAGGCCGATCCTTCCCGCACCCCTCGATTGTAGTGGATGATGCTCCTTATGGAGCTGTCGGCGTAGTAGTTGTACATGGCGCCGTGGGGCTTTCCGCCCACCAGTTGACAAACCTGCTCCGGAGCGCCGTTGTTGAACCAGGTGAGTATACGTCCGGTGCGCACTCCCTGATCATAAATATGAAGGTATTGCAAGTTCCCGTTCTGATACCAGCACCATAAGGTATCCTGCAATACATTGCGTACATAGGTACCCTTCAGCTTGGATTGTCCGTTCCTGTAGTAATAGGTGAAGCCTCCGTAGCGCTGGTTTTCTTTAAAGGTGATGCGTGCATGTACGCCCGCTCCTTGATAATATTCAGTTTTCACCCCGTCTATTAACCCGTTTTTCCACCATACTTCTTCCCGCATGGTTTGGTCGTCATAGGTGCTCACCGAAACGCCGTTAAAGGGCTTTCCCTTAAAAAAGGCGGTTTCATCTTTAATGGTCAGACCCTCAAATTTGATGCGGGTTTGCGCATTCAGCAACAAATTAAGGGTGCCTGAAACAAGCAGCAGAAGGAAACGGAAACGGTTCTTCATTTGTTTTCAAAATTAAGCAGCCGGGTTACCTTTGTCATCACATAAAATTCCACGTTTTGCATCTGGAGTGGATAAGAGATACATGCCTAGGGTTTCCGAATGTTACGGAGGATTTCCCTTTTGACAACACGGTACTGGTTTTTCGCATCGGCGGAAAAATATTTGCGTTGATTAGCATCATTGAACCAAACAGCATCAACCTAAAGGCAGACCCTGAACGTTCCGGTCAATGGCGGGCCGAATTCCATCAGGTACAACCAGGGTTTCACATGAACAAAAAACATTGGAACACCGTTTATTTTGAAGGGCTGCCTGAAGTTCTTATAAAGGAAATGATGGAACATTCTTACCAAATGGTCTTTGAGCAACTCCCATTGAAACTGCGCAAAATAATCAGAGCAATACCATGAAAACACACTTATACCTTATTTGCGGCCTGTTGACCCTTGGGTTCATCGCTTGTAAGCCGCGCAAGAATATTTCGAAAAACACTATGGAACAACCAATAGCTATTCCCGAAGCCTATCAGGCTTACCCCGACGGACTTTACGCCGAATTCAACACATCCAAAGGCACCATTATTTGCCGTCTTGAGTTTCAGAAGGTGCCTTTAACTGTGGCCAATTTTGTTGGTTTGGCTGAAGGTAAAATCAAGAACAATGCTCGTCCTCTTGGCAAGCCTTATTATGATTCACTTACCTTCCATCGCTGCATTCCTGACTTCATGATTCAAGGTGGAGATCCTTCAGGGAATGGATCTGGCGGACCCGGCTATCGTTTTATTGATGAGTTTCATCCCGATCTGGTACACGATGGCCCGGGTGTACTGAGCATGGCCAATGCGGGTCCTATGACCAATGGCAGCCAGTTCTTCATCACCCATAAAGAAACTCCATGGTTAAATTTCCGTCATTCGGTGTTTGGCAAAGTGGTTTCAGGACAGGATGTAGTAATTGCCATCACCGATGGTACGCTCATTGACCATGTTCGCATCATCCGCAAGGGCGCTGCAGCGGCTGCTTTTGACCCAACAAAACTTGATGTAAACAGCTTCTTGCGAAGCGAAGCCCGCTGATGCGCTGCTACTGGCCGTATTCGTCCAGTTCGTTGCCTTCGGCATAATCGTTGGCCTCCGGTGGTCCGCAGTCTGATATGATGGTCTGCGGGCCGCTGGGGGGACCCAGAGGAGGACAGGTAACGCCGAGCGAAGGGTCTGCCATCACGCGCTGCATGAAGTAGGCGTAAATAGGCAGGGCAGAACTGGCGCCTTGCCCTGCGGCCATGGTACGGAAGCGTATGGAAGGATCATCGCCGCCTACCCAGGCAGCACAAACCAAGTCAGTGCTCACACCCATATACCAGCCATCGGCATTTCCTTGTGTGGTTCCTGTTTTACCGCCCAAAGAACCCTGTAAACCATAACGATAGCGCAGCCGTGCCGCTGTACCGTGGTTTACCACACCTTCCAGCATGCGGTAAGTGAGGTATGCTTTTTCTTCACTGAGAATTTGATCGTGCTTCTTTTCTGTGAACTCGGCCAGCACGTTTCCGTTTTTATCTTCAATACGCGTTAGGTAGGTAGGCTCTATCCACAATCCGCGGTTGACGAAGGTGGTGAAGGCACCGGCCATCTCAAACGGCGATAATTCATGGGTGCCCAGGCAAATGGAAGGTACGGCAGGAATACGTCCTTTTTCTACGCCCATGCGCTCGGCCATTTTGATGATGGTTTCCGGTGCTTCCGGACCGAGGCTCTTCATTATTTGCGCGGTAATCAGGTTGTCCGATCTGGATAAACCCTGGGCCATGGTGAGGTTGCCGCCGGAGCTGCCGTCAGAGTTTCTTGGCGTCCACGGCTTGCCGTATCCGTAAAAGGTGGTGTATTCTCTAGGGAAGGTGGCGCAGGGGCTCGTCTTGTTGATATCAATGGCCGAGGCGTAAACGAAGGGCTTAAATGTTGAACCAATTTGGCGGGAAGCTTTTTTGTTCACGTGGTCGTACTGGAAGAACTTATGGTTGATGCCGCCTACCCAGGCCCGCACTTCGGCGGTTGCCGGATCAATAGCAATAAAGCCACAGTGCAGGAAGCGCTTGGCATAGGCCATGGAGTCGTAGGGACTCATGGTGGTGTCGATATCACCGCGCCAGCTGAACACGGTCATGCGCACCGGTTTTTTCAGTTCTGTCAGGATGGAGGCTTCGTCGCCATCGTATTTTTTGCTCAGGGAAACATAACGCTCCGTGCGTTTCAGTTCCTTTTCGATGTAGCCGGGAATAACCTTATAATTTTCTATGTATCGCCAGGGCTGGTCTTTTCCCCAACCCTTGTTGAAATTGGCCTGATTATCTTTCATCTGCCGTACGGCAGCTTCTTCAGCATAGCGCTGCATCTTGCTGTTGATGGTGGTATAAATACGCAGGCCGCTTTTATACAGGTCATAGCCATGCTCTTCACACCATGGTTCCAGATCTTTGGCCAATACATCGCGGAAATAGGGCGCCATGCCCTCTTCACCGGCGGGCTGATAATCCAGCTGGATGCCCTGGCTTTTTAGGGTATCGAAGGTTCCTTCCCGCAGGAAGCCGGCCTTCACCATTTGCGACATCACCACGTTGCGCCGTTTTTGCGAGCGCTCCGGATTTCTTTTCGGGTTGTAGGCAGAGGGTGCTTTCAGCATCCCTACAAGCACTGCGGCCTCAGCAGTGTTGAGTTCGGAAGGTGCTTTGTTGAAAAACTCTCCGGCAGCAGCCTTGATGCCGAAGGAATGACCGGAAAAGGGTACCGTATTTAGGTACATGGCCATAATTTCTTCCTTCGTATATCTGCGCTCAAGTTGCACGGCAATAACCCATTCCTTGAATTTTTGCAGCACCCTGGTAATCTTCATTTTGGGTTTGTCCGAGAACAGGTTTTTGGCAAGCTGCTGAGAAATGGTACTTGCTCCGCCTTCGCTTCCCATAAACACCACAGCCCTTAAGAGCCCCCGGAAGTCAATGCCGGAATGAGTGAAAAACCGCACATCTTCTGTTGCAACCAAGGCCTCACGCACACTGGGCGATATATCCTTGAAGCTGATGTTGGTGCGGTTCTGCCGGTAGTATTTTCCCAGCACCACACCATCTTCACTCAATACCTCACTGGCCAGGGCACTGTTTGGATTCTCCAACTCCTTGATGTCGGGAAGGGTACCAAACAAACCGAAATTAACCATCAGGAAGAAGAGGATGGAAAACACCACTCCGGTAAACAGAAAATTCCAGAAACGCGGGATGAGTAATCCTTGAGATTTGGTGTTCATAAAAGTGATTCAAATATACGATGTAGGCATTAGTGCCTCATTTGAAAGACCTGTCAAACAAGCTGCGGTATCCAGCTGTCTGGCCATTCTTCAGCAGCAACAGGTAGTTGCTCTGATTAATGAGGCAACAATAGTAATCGCCATCAGCGCCTGCATTTTGTTTCCATTCGCTTTGTTCTCTGGTTTGCAGCAGGTAAGAGCGCAGCATTTCCCGATTGCTGAAGCCTGTGATGTTGATCAGGTAATGGTCGCCGGCAATGCTTGGCTTCCCAATTTCCAGTTTCTTCAGCGGATGATTCCGGTTGTTGTAGTCAGCCAGCGCTGCGCGCACCTTGTTGGCATCAACTCCGCGCTGGAACATTACCAGAAAAAACAATTCATCTCCCGGATTCCAGGTGAATGCGGTCTGTTCCTGTTCGGCAGGCGCTTGTTCATTGCCACCATTTTTCTTTTCCCATGCCAGCACCACTTGTGAGGCCTGCTCGGCCACTGGAGAACCGGAGTAATCTGAGGTGATGGCCTTCATCATCACAATTGCTTTTTCGGTTTGTCCGCTGTAACCCATACACAAAGCATACAGATAGTCAAACTGGGCCTGCAGGCTGTTGCCGCCAAAGCGCTTATCGGTTTCCAACTTTTCCTGCATCGCTTTTTGGTAGTTTCCTGTTTTGAAACTCTGATACATGGAGCGATAACGCAGTTCCACTTCTGAACTTTCTGCAGGTGCAGTAGCCTTTGAACTGCTGTCGCGATCGGGTTTTTGCCTTAAGACATTCAGATAGGTGCTTTGCGGATAAACCGATGCCAGCCGGGCTTCATAGGTGGCTGCAGCCTGTTCATTTCCCATCAGCCGATAACATTTTACCATGTCGAACAAAACCTGAGGTTCTAGGGCATGTTTTGGAAAACGCTCTAGTAATTTCTGGTACATTTTGTTTGCCTGACTGCAATCTTGCAGCTTTTCACGGTAAACATTGCCTGCCCCGAAATAGGCCTGGGCTATTTTCTCAGAAGCATCCTTTTTGGCCTTATCGGAGAATGGGATAGCGGTGTAGTAGCGTTTCCTGTCGGCCGGTACATTGGCAGTAAGGGCGGCACTGGCTGAATCAATCCCGTTGTCGGCACTGGTATTGCCGCCTTGATTCGGGTCTGAAACAACACGCATGTTTTTCAGTCGCCAATAATCGCGGTTATCTCTTTGTCCCCAAAGCCTGATAAACTCATTGTAGCCTCGGGCTCGCAATGCTGCATTATAAAAGGGGAAGGCGCTGGCTCCGATGCCGGGATCCTGCTGGAAGCCGCCTGCAGGAGGCTGATTGGGCAGGGTAGGAGCTTGTTGTTGTTGCTCTTTTTGTTTTCGCTCCTGTTCAGCTGCAACTAACCGGTCAATGGTGCGCTCAAGCAATTGCTTATTACCGGCAAGCAGCAAGAGGCTGTCCTGCTCCCGAATAGTGGAGAGGTGCCTCACCAGATCGCCCAGCATCATGCTTTTCTGGGATATCTTATTGTACTCAGGACTTTCTTTCGGGATGGCACTCACGGCACTGTCGTAGTAATAGCCGGAACGCTCAAAATCCTGTCGTTCGAAGAAATAATCAGCCAGTGCCAGGTACGAAGTAGCCATCTGGGTTTTATTGCCTTTGTTGTTGCGCAGAGATAATTGGTAGTATTCGATGGCCTTAGCCCAGTTTTTATCTTTCACTTCTGTTTCGGCAAGCCGGAAGTAGATCTGGTCAAGGTAGTCAAAGTTCTTATCGTCTTTCAGCAATTGCTTCAGCAGGTTGCGGGCAACCTTTAAGTTACCTCCCTTGCCAGAGTTCAAGGCCATTACCTGATTGATTTTGGCATTGAATGCCATTTCATAGGGCGGATTGAGTTTTACCACACGGGCATATTGCTCCGCTGCGTCGCTGAACTTTTCACTGCGCTGCAAAACCTGACCGAGTGCGAAATACAGACGTGCCTTGCGGGTGCGGTTTTTGGTAGTATGAACCAGTCGCCGCAAAGGCTCGGCTGCTGCCCCGTATTTTTCCTGCTTGATGTACAAGGCTGCCTGCGCTTCGTCCAAATCATAGCGCAGTTCTTTAGGGAAAGCCTTGTCGTTGCGCAATTGGCTGATCAGGCTTTCGGCGTCGCCCAACTTCCCGCCCATATACAGACAACGGAATACCCCAATCTGACTGGCCGCTTTAATTTCCGGATCCTGGAAGCGTGAAAAGATATATTGATACAGTTCCCGGGCCGCCTGAAAATCTCCCCTGAGAAAATAGGATTCAGCCATCAGCATGTAAGCATCATCTACCCATTTGCTTTTTGGATGCCGATCTACCAGGTTGCTCGTCTTCTTAAGGATTTCATCCATGGCACCACCATTGTTTCGCAAGGTGCTTTCATCGCCGTAGTTATAAAGTTCCAGCACCCTGTCAAAACGGTCGGTATAGGCTTCCCTTGAGCTCAACTCTGTTTGCCTGAGCTTTTCTCGCGCATTGAAATAGGTGTTGTAATGTGCTATGGTATTGTGCCATTGCCTGGGCAGCCAGCTATCGCTGGTTTTGCATGATGCCAGAGACAGCAGCAGGATAAAAAAAAGACCCCTAAGGGAACATTGCGACATGGATAGCTCTAAAATCCTTTAACTTCGAACGGTTTTCTTTATTGCCCTGGTGGGAAATGACTTCAAAAAAACAGAAAATACTCAAGAAATTAAAGAATAAGTACCGATTGGTGCTTATTAATGACAGTTCCTTCGCCGAAGTCTTCTCCATAAGGCTTACTCCGATGAACGTGTTGATGCTTGCCAGCTCTGCACTATTGCTGTTTACATTCGTGATATTCGCCCTGATAGCGTATACACCGGTACGCCAGTTGGTGCCTGGTTACGGGAAACTCAGCGATAACGCAACCATCATTGAACTCACTCAGGAAGTTGAGGAACTAACCCGCCTTCAAAAGGCAGGAATGGAAAAACAGGAAGCCCTGAGGAAAATCATCAACGGCGAGGAAGGCGACTGGGATTCATCTCGCATTGCTCCACCAGCCGCTAAAAAGTAATAAACAACAAATTAACATTCTTTATTATCTTTGTCATCTTCAACGACTTATGTTCAACAAGAGCAAAGAAACTACGGAGCAATCAACACCCGGTTTGCTGAACATCATCGGTTCAGGCACTTCTGTTACAGGCGATCTGATTTCAGAAGGTGACATCCGCATTGACGGCAACATCAAAGGCAATATTCAGGCCAAGTCAAGGCTGGTCATTGGTGAGGCCTCCTCAGTTGAGGGTAACATTCTGGCCCGGCATGCTACCATTGCAGGGAAACTGAAAGGGAATATCAGCGTGGCGGAAACTTTACTCCTTAAAGCTACAGCGCGTATAGACGGGGACATCGTGACCGAAAAAATTATTATTGAAAGCGGAGCACAGTTTAATGGGCATTGTGCTATGAGCAGTGCGCAAACCGACATTCGGAAGCCCGCCACCCATGTCAAAGCGGCACAAGCCTCAGCTTCAGAAGCCTGAGCGATTCCTCGCATACTCGGGGATGGCCATAGAAATGGCACTCACCATCCTTGCTGCAGTTTTTTTGGGTCGGTGGTTAGACCGTAGTTTCCCGCCTCATTTTGCGCTGTATACCTTATTATGTGCATTATCAGGTGTTTTTATTGCATTGTACCGGTTCATTTCAAAATTGTAAGCTTAATCTTGCAGCATGAAACGCATACCCTTTAGCGCAGGCGTTAGTTTACTGGCCCTGATTATGGCAGCGGGACTGGGTTTGGTATCGGCGTACAGCCAAACAACGCCTGAAACCAGTTGGTGGCTGGCCATCGTGTTCCTTTGGGCAATGACCATGTTTACCTATGCAATGAATGTGCGTTTCGCACGCGACCCCAAGAACCATATCCGCTTCATGATGCTCAACAACTTGTTCCGCATGATGATGTCTATTGTTTTTGTAGCGCTCGTTACATGGAAAAGGGGGAAACCCGATTTCAATTTTGTAGCAGTTTTTTTTATTTCGTACTTCGTGTTCACCTTTTTTGAAATTGTTGCAATCCTTCCTAACTTGCGCCGCGATTTAAAAGAAACGCCCGTTTCAGAAGATGGCCGAAAAAACAAGGGTTTCCGCAGTTAAGTATCTTTCAGATTTCATCGTCAAAGGAGCATTTTGCGCGTTTTTGACGTATTTCTCAGGTTTTGCCAACCTGCAGGCGAACGCATCATCCTCGCTGGATAGTGGTCAAAAGGCAGAGCCCAAGTCGTTCAACGCGGGTGAAATGATCATGCACCACATCTCCGATGCGCATGAAATTCATTTCTTCACCCTTAATGAAGGTGACGCCGGAGCGCATCATTACAGCTTTTACCTGCCCATCATCATTAAAGGTAAGAACGGATGGGACGTTTTTAGTTCATCGCATTTCTACCATCACCCGAAACAAATTACGGGTAGCCACGACGTATACATGGAGCACAACGGTTACGTGTTGTTCCATGAGCAGATTTATTATGCAGGTCCAAACGGCGGTTTAACCATGGATTCCCATGGTCATCCTACTAATGAAAAACCGCTGGATATGTCCATAACCAAGAGTGTTGCAGGGTTGTTCATTGCCGGCATACTGGTTTTGTTGATTTTCATCTCCGTGGCTTCTTCTTACAAAAAGCGCAGAGGTATGGCGCCCAGAGGTCTTCAATCCTTCCTAGAGCCACTCATCCTGTTCATACGCGATGAAGTTGCTGTTCCCAGTATTGGTGCAAAAAAGGCAGATAAGTTTATGCCTTTCCTGCTCAGTTCGTTCTTCTTTATATGGATGGCGAATATTCTGGGTCTCATTCCATTTCTTGGAGGCTTTAACGTAATGGGCACCCTGGGTGTTACCCTGGTGCTGGCAACAGTGGTATTTATCATCACCACGCTGAACGGCAATAGGAATTACTGGGTACACATCTTATGGCCCCATGGTGTTCCGCTGCCCATCAAGTTCATTCTGGTGCCTATTGAAATTATAGGCATCTTCATCAAGCCTGCGGTTTTGATGATTCGTTTAACTGCGAACATTACTGCGGGCCATATCATCATCCTGTCGTTCGTCAGCCTGATTTTCATCTTCGGACAGCAAAGTGCCGGAGCTGGTTATGGCGTAGGCGTGGGATCCTTGCTGTTCATGGTGTTCATGAACGTTATCGAATTGCTTGTGGCATTCCTGCAGGCTTATGTTTTTACCCTACTGGCAGCCATCTATTTTGGAAGTGCCGTAGAAGAAGCGCATCATCACTAAAACCAAACCATCAACTATAAAACATGGAAATGTTAACCATTCTTCTTGAAGCTGCCGGAGCCGGTTGGGCCGGTATCGGAGCAGGTATTGCAGCAGTAGGCGCAGGTATCGGCATTGGCCGTATCGGCGGTTCAGCACTCGAAAGCATCGCACGTCAGCCTGAAGCAACAGGCGACATCCGCGCCAACATGATTGTTGCTGCGGCGCTGATCGAGGGTGTTGCCCTGTTTGCCGTAATCGTTTGTCTGCTCGTTGTACTCGGTTAATGAAAATTCAGGAGCCGGTGATTTGAATCCGGCTCCTTTTTTCATGACCATTGAAAAAGAAAAAACATGTTATCAGTCGGATTAGGAACCATAATATGGACATCCATAGCTTTCTTAGCTGTGGTGTTTCTGCTCGGGCGTCTTGCCTGGAAACCCATCCTTAACCTTATCAGGGAACGGGAGGAATCTATTGAAGCCGCCTTACAAAGCGCAGAAAAAGCGCGTTTGGAAATTACCGAACTTAAAGATCAAAACGAAGCTCTTTTGGCAGAAGCTAGGCAGGAACGCGATAAAATACTGCGTGAAGCCCGCGACTTGAAGGAAAAGATGATTGGCGATGCCAAGAAAATCGCCGACGATGAAGCTAGAAGGATGATTGAAAAGGCGCAAATTGAAATCGACCGTCAAAAAAGTGCTGCCATCAGCGAACTGAAACAACAGGTAGCTGGTTTCTCTCTGGAAATCGCAACCAAACTGGTGGGCAAACGCATGGAGGACAACGCCGAACAACGTGCCATCATCAACGACCACCTCAGTGCTTTGGGCAATCAGGAATCTAAAAGCGCTTCCTAAAGTCTATGTCGAATTTCAAGATTGCTTCCAGATATGCCCACGCCCTATATTTAAGGACATCGGAAACAGGACAGGAAGAGGCGGTAGCCAACGACATGAAAGCGCTGTCTGCCCTGAGTCATGAAAATCGTGAATTCCTCGCTTTTTTAAAGAGTCCGGTGATTTCCAAAGAAGCGAAATCAACAGCACTGGATAGAATTTTCAAGGATTTTCACGCCAACTCAAAAGAGATTTTTCAGCTGGCCTTGAATAAAAACAGGGAAATGATGCTGCCTGAGATAGCCGCAGCATACCTGGGTGAGTTCAATCAATTGAAAGGAATTGTTGAGGCTACCGTAACTGCCGCAACAGATTTGGATTCCAATGCCCTGAACACCATTCAGGCCTTTGTTATGAAACAAACCGGTGCCAAGAATGTGGAATTGATTCTGAAAAAAGATCCTTCCATCATCGGGGGTGTAATAATCAGGTTCAAAGACCGGATTTACGACACCAGTATTCACAATCAGATTAACAAACTTAAAAAAGAACTAAACATAGCATAATATGGCACAGATCAGACCAGATGAGGTTTCAGCCATTCTCAAGGAGCAAATTTCAGGCTTCAGCGCAGGTACCAGCCTTGAAGAGGTAGGTACAGTATTGCAGGTAGGTGACGGTATTGCCCGTATATATGGACTTACCAGCGTACAAAGCGGTGAACTCGTGGAATTTGAAAACGGCATCCGTGCTGTGGTGCTGAACCTGGAAGAAGATAATGTTGGTGCCGTATTGCTCGGCAGCAGCACCACGGTAAAAGAAGGCGATATTGTACGCCGTACCCGTAAGATTGCTTCTGTTCCCGTAGGATTCGGCATGTTGGGACGTGTTATCAATACCCTCGGTGAGGCTATTGATGGTAAAGGTCCTATTGAAGGCGAATTGTTTGAAATGCCCCTGGAACGCAAAGCCCCGGGTGTTTTATATCGCGAACCAGTTAAAGAACCACTGCAAACCGGTATTAAGGCCATTGATGCCATGATTCCTATTGGCCGCGGTCAGCGGGAATTGATTATCGGCGATCGTCAAACAGGTAAGACTGCCGTAGCTATTGATACCATCATCAACCAGCGCCAGAACTTTGAACAGGGTAAACCCGTTTATTGTATTTACGTTGCTTGTGGTCAAAAAGAATCTACCGTTAAGCAGGTTGTTAAGTCACTGGAAGAGCATGGTGCCATGCCTTACACCGTAGTAGTTTCTGCTCCGGCAAGCGCTGCCGCACCGCTGCAGTTCTTCGCACCAATGTCAGGAGCTGCCGTAGGCGAATTCTTCCGCGATCAGGGCCATGCTGCTCTGGTAGTTTATGACGACTTGTCCAAGCAGGCCGTAGCATACAGGGAAGTTTCCCTATTGCTGCGCCGTCCTCCAGGACGTGAGGCCTACCCCGGTGACGTGTTCTATCTGCACAGCAGGTTGCTCGAAAGGGCTTGTAAGTTGAATGCCAGCGATGAAATTACCCGCGGCATGAATGATCTACCCGAAAACCTGCGTGATAAGGTGAAAGGTGGCGGTTCTCTTACCGCACTGCCCATCATCGAAACACAGGCCGGTGACGTGTCTGCTTACATTCCTACCAACGTTATTTCCATTACCGACGGTCAGATCTTCTTGGAATCAAATCTGTTTAACTCAGGCGTGCGTCCGGCAATCAACGTAGGTATCTCTGTAAGCCGTGTGGGAGGTAATGCTCAGATTAAATCCATGAAAAAGGTGGCTGGTACCCTTAAATTGGACCAGGCACAATATCGCGAACTAGAAGCCTTCGCCAAATTCGGTTCGGACCTAGACGCTGCAACCAAAGCTGTGCTTGACAAAGGTTCACGAAACGTGGAAGTGCTGAAACAGGGTCAGTTTTCACCGGTTTCTGTAGAGAAACAGGTGGCCATCATTTATTGCGGAACAAATGGCCTGCTGCGTTCAGTTCCTGTAAACCAGGTTCGCGAGTTTGAAGCTCAGTATTTGGAATATCTTGATGCCAAGCACCGCGACGTGCTCGACCAGATTCGCGCCGGAAAAATTGATGAGAGCATCACTTCTGTGCTCGAAGCTGCCTGCAAGGAAATTTCAAAAAACTTCGCTAAAGCATAATACGGTTACATGGCCAACCTGAAGGAAATTAGAAGCCGCATTTCTTCAACCATCTCCACACAGCAGATTACCAAGGCTATGAAGCTGGTATCTGCTACCAAGCTGCGCCGCGCTACGGATGGCATCGTGCGGATGCGTCCGTATGCAGCAAAGCTGAAAGAGGTGATGGCCAACCTGGAGGATTCGGTGGAAGATGAAACATTGTCCAGGTACTTCTCTGGCACAGAAGCCGAGAAGGTACTTCTTGTGGTAATTTCCAGCGACCGCGGTTTGTGCGGTGCCTTCAATACCAATGTAATACGCCGCACCCGTTCGCTCATTGAAGGGAAATATCAGACCCAATACAATGCCGGCAATGTAACCATGTTGCCTGTTGGTAAGAAAGCCTTTGAATTCTTCAGACGTCATAAGTTTCAATTTCAAATGGATTACATCGGGTTGTTCGGCAACCTGAGTTCCGAATCTGTTTTTGAATTAGGCGACTGGATCCTCAAGGCATACATGAGTGGCAAGTACGACCGCGTTGAACTGGTATTCAACCAATTCAAAAATGCTGCTACGCAAATTCTTACCAATGAAGTATTCCTGCCGGTAGAACTGAGCCAGTCTTCAAACAAAAAGAAAAAAGACTATTTGTTTGAACCTGGCAAGGTGGCCATACTTCAGGAACTGATTCCCAGAAGTTTGAAAACCCAATTATACCGTGCCATTCTTGACTCACATGCTTCAGAGCATGGGGCACGCATGGTTGCCATGGATAAGGCGACAGACAACGCTGGTGAATTGTTGCGCAGCCTTCGCTTGGCCTATAACCAGGCACGCCAGGCCGCCATTACCCGTGAAATTTCTGAAATTGTGGGTGGTGCAGCAGCACTTCAAGGGTAAACCAAGGTTTTTCTGAATCAATTACAAGGGCGAAGCATTAGTTTCGCCCTTGTCTTTTTATGGCATCACCGAAAAACAAACGCACATCGTCTAAAGCGGAAAATCCAAAATCTGCCGGAAAGATTAAAGCTGTAATCTGGTTGTATCATAAACCGGAGGAACTGAAGGTGGCCGGATTCGATAAGGATCTGATTGCCTTGCTGAAAAGTCGAAGCGCCGGGAAGAAATTCAGCTATCATACCCAGACCTCGGAGAGTTCATTTTGGTTCGAATGCACCGGATTAGGGCAGGGCTCTGCCGAATTAGAGCGCCTGCGAAAATCAGGGGCTGCCGTTTTTGCCGCAGCGATGAAAGAATCCTGTGCTCACGTAAGACTGGTGGATGCACAAAACAGCCCAGACTACACTGCTGCTTTTTTAGAGGGCTTTATGCTGGCTTCCTATCGCTTTGATGCATTTAAAACCCGTGAACCTGGTGTTAAGGTGCCAGAAATTGTTGAGGTGGTTTCAGATACCTTTGGCAAAAAGGAAGCCGAAGCGCTGAAGCGTATTACCGAAGCTGTTTTTACCGCCCGCGACCTGGTCAATCAGCCTTCTAACCATCAAACAGCAGCCCAGCTGGGGAAAGCTGTGGAGCAAATGGGAAAGGAATACGGATTCACCGTAGATGTATGGAATATGTCCCGAATCCGCGCACAGAAATTTGGCGGCCTGCTGGCAGTAAACAGGGGAAGCAAACAAGAACCTGCCTTTATTGTGATGAACTATAAGCCGGCCAAGGCCGTGAACAAGAAACCCATTGTGCTGGTAGGGAAGGGCGTAGTATTTGACACCGGAGGATTAAGCCTCAAGCCTACACCGCAAAGCATGGATTACATGAAGTGTGATATGGCCGGAGCCGCTGTGGTGGCAGGCGTTTTTCAGGCTGTTGCCGCCCTGAAGCTGCCCATATATCTGGTAGGCCTGATTCCAGCAACTGATAACCGTCCCGGAGAAGAAGCCATCTGTCCAGGAGACATAATAGATACCCACAAGGGCCTTACCGTTGAAGTGTTGAACACCGACGCAGAAGGCAGGCTCATCCTTGCTGATGCCCTAAGCTATGCAAGTAAATACGAACCAGAGTTGCTCGTTGATTTTGCAACCCTTACAGGCGCTGCTGCCAGAGCCCTGGGCACCTATGGTAGCGCTTTGATGGGCAATGCCGACGAAGTAGTGAAGGAAAACCTGAAAAATAGTGGTGACGAGGTTTATGAACGCCTGGCAGAACTGCCCTTATGGGAAGAGTACGCCGATGAAATGAATGGCGATATAAGCGACCTTAAGAATCTGGGCAAAGCAGAGGGCGGAGCGCAAACCGCAGCTATGTTCTTGCGTAATTTCACCGATTACCCCTGGCTGCATCTGGATATTGCGGGAACGGCTTTCAGCCATCAGGCCTCTGCCTACATCACCAAAGGCGGAACCGGTGTTGGCGTTAGGTTAATGGTTTCATTTTTAAGAAAAAGAATAGCATATGGATCATAAAATTATGCGCATAGGCATTACCCAGGGCGATCCCAACGGCATCGGGCTTGAATTGATTCAAAAAGCATGCACCCAGGAATCGCTGATGAAGCACATCATCCCTATTTTGTATGCATCACCCAGAAGTTATGTTTATTACAAAAAACTACTGGCAGGCCTCGATTTTCAGGCGCCCTTATACCATCTGGTCAAAACGGCAGACGAAGCTCAAGCCGGTAGGGTGAACCTGCTGGTAAGCAGCGAACAGCCCATGGACATAGAGCCGGGTAAGCCCAGTGAACAGGCCGGAGCGGAAGCACTGGCTTCTTTGAACGCCTGCCTTCAGGATGCCGCAGCCGGACGCCTGGATGCCATAGTGACCGCCCCGCTCGACAAAGCTACGGTAGCTGTGCATGAGCCTGGCTTCACCGGACATACCGGTTACATCGCAAACGCCTTGGGTGCAGATATGCACGCCATGATGTTGGTAAGCGATACACTGCGCGTGGCACTGGCTACCGAGCATGTGCCGCTTGCAGCAGTGAGCAGCGCTCTGAACAGGGAAACTTTGCTGGCTCGTATCCGCTTAATCCATACATCCTTAAAGCGTGATTTTGCCATTGGAAGGCCCAGGATAGCGGTGTTGGGACTAAATCCCCATGC